>JAUIEA010000196.1 GCA_030429045.1 Bacteroidia bacterium
CCCCTGCAAAGAGTGACACGGTGACTCCACCGATCATCCATCCGATTCCCGGCAAGGCTTTTACCAGGCTACGCGCGCCCGCTCTGGCAACAGTCGATGCCGTGATCGATGTGATCAATGCCTTACCACGCGTTTCCTCAAAATCCACCTCATACACTTTGCACAGTTGCCGGACCATATCTACCTGCAACGCAGTGACCGCCACGATGTCCACCAGCATGATGGGAATGATCCCCGCTCCCATGGACATGACGACATGATTGCGGATGATGGTTTCAGCATGTTGTTCAGGAGAAGATATAGACATAGGTATCGGGTTTGACTACTTAAGTAATGAAGATAGGCCTGTTGAAGTTCCGGGTGGAGGTCCCATTCGACCAACATCTCTCCTGGATCGTCAAACTGCGGATGTCAGGCAGACGGTTGTTTGAATTCTTCCGGAATGGCGACTCCCTTCAGGAGGTATAGGCAAAGATGGTCTGCCACCAGGGGGGCCAGTGATGCCCCTTTCGTGCCCAACCCATTGATGATAAACGTGTTTTCCCACCCGGACAGGGGGCCGGTGAATGGACGACGTGTCCGGCTTGACGGGCGGATTCCGGACAGGTGTTCCACTACGTCAAAGCGAATCTCGAAAAAGGTCTTCAGGGTTTCTTCCAGCTGTTGGCGCCCTCCAGCATCGGGCCACTCATCCAGGTCATCCCACCGGTCATGTGTTCCCACCCAGAACAGGTCTTCGCCATAGGGCACTACCTTCAGTTTGTGATGCAGAATGGCATCCCTGGGTAAATCTGGTGAACGAATGAGAAGGGCCTGCCCCTGATACGGGGAAAGTGGCAGGTGCAGCTCCCGGATCTCCTGGACCGGAGCACCTGTGGCGAGGATGACGGAGAGATGGGACGGGATGGTCAACAGTTCATCATTCATCCAGATCGTCCTGGGCGAGCGCATTTCACCATATAGAGGCCGGCCCCATCGTTCTGCAACCGCCTGCACTACATTGTGCATGTCTACCCGGTACACCGGGTCAATTCGCCCGAGCTGGCGCACATCTTTCAGAAATGGGTATCCCTCCGGGGAAACAGGCTCATGCATATACCGATCATATGGAGGTGTGCCCAGGCGCAGGCACCAGTTGTTTTCGTCGCCCGGCGTGGCCAGTCCCTTGAGGATGTGCAGACGGTGAAGAATGGGCCAGTCGCTGGTTTCCAGGCGACGATAGGTCGCCAATGCCTGGTCAAGGAATCGATCGAACTGCCAGGAATACACAAATTTACGGCCGGTGATCGGGTTCATGATGCCTGCACCGGTACGCGTGGATGAATGTTGATACTGCCGATCTACCCAGACAACCTTTCGATCCGCCAGGTGCAACTGGTGGACGGTCAGTGCGCCTGCGAGACCGGCGCCGATGACCAGGAATTCTGTATCAGGAGGGATCATTCAGTTCTGCTCTTCGTTTGGCGGAGAGAGACTCGACGATGAGTCCATAGGAGTGATCGATCAATTCAGTGATCAGGGTTCGTGGCAATCCACCGTCACAGATCACAGTATTCCAATGCACCTTGTTCATATGATAGCCGGGAAGGATCTCCTCGGGGTATTTTGCCCTTAATTCGATCGCATATTCAGGGTCACATTTCAGGTTGACCCGACAGTCGGGATTATCCAGGCCCGTAATGGCAAAGATCTTGTTCATGACCTTGAAGACCAGGGTGTCGGGTCCGAAGGGAAGTCCTTCAGTCGCCGCGGGTTTGGCCAGGCAGTATTCCCGAAGTTCATCCAGATGCATACCAGAGTTTGAAAGGTCGGAAAGATAGCTATTTTTGCTCCGCGAACCGGTTCTGTGATCGCATTGGCCCCGTAGTTCAACGGATAGAATAAGTCATTCCTAATGATTAGATCCAAGTTCGATTCTTGGCGGGGCTACACACTTTCGTGACCTGAGCAGTTGCCATTCTCCATGGATGCCGGTAGTTGATGTAATTGGAATAACGATCAGGGAAAAGACCTACCACCCTGATTGACGCTCATTTAAATTATACGAATTTCCCGCATCTGAATCCTACCCCGATCAGGTTAGTTCATTCCGGAAAAAGGTCAGCCTGAAGAAGAAAAGGTATCATCTGAGGCATTTTTTTTTGTTCCACCTCTTTCATCCGATATGGAAACCCTTTAAATTGCAGTGCTTTCCCAGAGCATATATAATCTGCTGTCGCTCCAATCCTATTTGATCACGGAGTGATTTCCTATTACATAATCTTTTAATGCGTACATTTACGCTTTGAACCCCTAGGGTATGGTATGTCTGGAATGGATGTTCCGGTATAAAATACCCTCGGGCCCAAAAACCGATGTGCATGCACTGCGAACACCCCCAAGGAGTTTCCCGGTTAGGGAAATTTGACTTCCATCTGCAACAACCCTCAAATCGATTTGCTATGAGAAACCGATTCTCTGTGCTAGTTACTGGCATTCTAATCCTGTTGATCTCACTGGTCAGTGTGGACTTGTCAGCACAGTGTACCCCCAGCTTTGTCACCCCTGATGTGACTATTGAACTTGACAATACAACTGGTCTCGCTCAGATAGCCACCGCAGAATTGGTTGGTGTGATCAACAAGAGTGGTCCCGACTGTGGAGATTTTGTCTTCTATACAAGCTTACCAATATTGGGTGCAGCCGGAACGGCAGAACCATATCCGCTCGACTGCGACGATGTGGGAACCTTTAAAATATGGGTTGTCCTGGACGACCTGACAGATGGTAGTGATGCCATATATCATATTGGTGATTACGGACCCTGGGAATTGAATGTCACTGTACAGGATAATTCCGATCCAACCCTTGTGTGCCCGGCGGACGTTGCAGGTGTCCCTGCAAATGCCTCCTGTACAGCTACAGTTGGTGGATTAGGCATTACGAATGTTGCTGCACCTGCTGTTGCAATAGGAACGTATGCTGATAACTGCGACGTCACAGTAAGTTATACCGCAAACAACGGTGCCAGTCCGGCAAGTGGCAGCAGCGCCGCCAATGGCGACCTGGATCTTTCGGCTGTCGTCTTTCAGCTGGGAACGACCACCATCAGTGTCACCGCTACTGATGCATCTGGTAATACGACAATGTGTTCCTTTACGGTAACCGTCGTCGATACCACTCCACCCTCCTGGATGGCAGAAAGCACCTCTATTGCGAGCTGGCTGGCAAAAGCCGGTGTTTCTCCATTGTCAGATGCTATTGTCAGTGTCGTCTACAATGCACCTGGCAATAACCGGCTTACTGTCACCTTGAATTGTGACTCTGATGACTTTGCAGCAGTCAATTCCTATTTCGCAACAACCTATGTGCCAACAGCTATAGATAATTGCGATCCTGACCCGACGGAGATATTTGTCGATGAAATTCCGATTGCATTTGGCGGTTGTCCGACTGTATCCCACATACGCAGACGTTGGAGAGCAACAGATGCATCCGGAAATGCCATCAGTACGCCTCCACCAACCTTTCCATTGGCTAAACTGGATCTGATCGTACAGAATACAGTTGCCCCCGTATATGGAATTGCTCCAATGGACACCACCATCCTGGGCAATGACCCATTTGTGTGTGGCGTAGATCTGACGGCCTCTACTGTCCTTCAAGTAGTAGCCAAGGATGATTGCCAGGGCAGTCCAACTTACAGTTGGGTCATTACTTCCAATCCTGTCACCTTCGGTGGGGCGCTGGCTGGAGCGACAAATAATGCCGCCCAGTTCTATGTGCCTGGCAGCTATGACATCACCTACACAGCAACGGATGCTTGTGGAAATTCCACACCACATTCTTATACGTTTACCGTTGAAGACAATGTTGATCCGACGATCACTTGCCCACCCAGTCAGGTATTAAGCAATGTCACTGACAATTGTTTCCAGAACGCGATCTGGGATGAGGCAACCTATATGGACAACTGTCCGGGAACACTCGACCTGATGCTCAGCGGAGTGGATCCAGACGGCAACGCCCTGAATATCTTGACCTTCCAGAGTGGTGGATGCACAGATCAGGTTGGATTTGCCGGTGACTTCATTCCAGGCAACTGGACCATCTCCGGTCCTGGTGTCAGCTGGCTCGGTGCTCCTGGTTTGCTGGAAATGAACGAAGCTGGAACGACCGACGTGACGATCCCCTCTCCAAACAGCGGTGTGTACTTCTTTGACTGGAGTTATACTCCGGCTGCAGGACCACCTCCATTTTCAACGGATGACTTCGGGTATACCATTAATGGTACATTTTATCCCCTGATCACAGGAGCCCTCGGATTTGGTGTTCAAAGTGGTACAGCCGTATTTGCGGCCAATGCCGGCGATGTCATCGGATTCAGATTGGCGGAACAGGGTGCTTCACCAAAAGATCCTTCCGTTGATATCACCAACTTCAATTTCCTTTGCGGGTCTTCGGGAAATGTCTCTTTTGCTTCGTTCCCTGTAGGTGTATCCACAGTCACCTATAAGGTAACGGACCTGGCCATGAATACCATGACCTGTTCCTTCACTGTAACGGTAAACGACACGCAAAAGCCGGAAATCACTTGTGGTGGCGATCTGTTTCTCCCCACGATCTGTTCCGCCCAAGTTATTCCAGATTACACTGGAAACATCAGCGCTATTAATGAGAATTGCCCAGGTTATACAATTAGGCAAATTCCACTTGATACCACAACATTAGGTACCATTTTCAGTCCTGGTATGCCTGT
>JAUIEA010000033.1 GCA_030429045.1 Bacteroidia bacterium
TATCGGGCGGGAATCAGTGCGTTCAGTCTTTGGCAATTATCCTGAGTCTTGTCTTTTTCTTATTTTTAATATTCACATAAATCAAATGCCATGGATCCAGCCCTGCAAACCATGATCGACAACCTGAAGAAGAATACGGGTGTATCCCTGGACGAATGGATGGAGCGAGTCAGGAAGAAGGCTTTTCCCAGGTTCAGCGATGGCGTAAAATGGTTGAAAGAAGAGCATGGCCTTGGGCACGGTTATGCCAATATGATCGTCTCCATGGCCAGACAGGCCGCTGAGCCGGATTCCAGCGAGGACGAACAGATCGCGGCGCAATATGTAGGCAAGGAGCATTTTCGTCCCATCTATGATCAACTTCACCAGGCAATAGTGGCATTTGGAGACGACGTTGAGGTGGCGCCCAAGAAAGCCAATGTCAGTTACCGCCGCAAGAAACAGTTCGCCCTGCTCACTCCGGCTACCAAAACCCGGTTCGAGATCGGTCTCAATGTGAAAGGCCAACCGGATCAGGGGGTGTTGCGCGCCATCACGAAGAAGAATGCAATGTGTTCGCATCAGATTGATCTGGCCACTGTGGAGGATATCACACCCGAGGTAATGGACTGGCTGCGGAAGTCGTATGATCTGGCGGGGTGATCAAAGGCGGAAGTTGGAAGGCGGAAGGCGGAAGTTGGAAGGCGGAAGGTGGAAGGTGGAAAGCGGAATTGAGAACGTGGGAGTTTTTTTACCACTAAGGCACTTAGAACACTGAATTGTCGGTTGAAATGGTGACTCTCCTCTGGTTTTTACATAACCGTAGGAAGCCAAAGTTCACTAAGAATTTCCCAATCCGGCGTCCCATTGTTCTAGGGCGATCCTGTCTGGAACCAGACTTAGCGTGTGCAGGACTTTGCACGATCTAATAGGCGTCAAGTGACCCTGAATTTCTTTGTGACCAGGTGAAGTCCTTAATCGGAACACTTGAACTGTCCTGAAAATTTATGATACTTATTGTCTGGCAAGCGGAGGTCCAACGATCTGCATGTCGTGGTCTGAAAATACTTTTACTACTTCTTCTTTCGAAGGTGGGATTGTCCATTGATCAGTGACCATGAAGAATTCCTCCATTTTTCCAGCGGGCAGATAGGACACAATCATCTTGCCTTTTTCCGACAACTGGATAAAAGCATGAGGTACATTTCGCGGTAAAAAAACGGTGTCCCCCTGGTGCAGGTCCATGTGTGTCTCGCCGACCTGGAAGTGATAGTCGCCTTCGATCACATAGAACCATTCATCCTGATGTGGATGGATATGCAGGGGCGGCCCGCCATTGGGAGTGAGGCCGGTCTGTTCAAAGACCGCCAGGTCGCCACCGGTGTCTTTTCCTGATATCTTAATGTCAAGGATATTCAATGTCACCCCTTTCATCTTGAAATGTTTGCCAAATCGGGCTTCCCCCGGTTTGACCTGGAATCCTTTATCTGTTCGCATGGCAAGTCGGTGTTTGAATCGCACACAAGCCGAGATCGGAAGGGCGAAAAGCGTGGTAAGAATAAATGTGCTTCGTTTCATGGCGTTATTTTGAATGACGATCCGGGAATATTCCGTTTACAGCGGTCAATTTTCCTCTTCCTGAATGGACAAGATCGGGAGTGGATAAGCACCAGTTGCATCAGTCGTTGCTTGCCCTGTTATCCGACATATTCAGGCTGAGGAATTCAATCAGCGCAATGGGGTGCCAGAACGAGCTGAAACCGAATAAAAGGATCGAAAAAACAAATACGAAAGGTCAGTCGGGGCCAGCGATCGTCTGCCCCGTAAGCAAATCGAATGTCCACTAATGGTGGATACATCTTCAAGGTAGGTCCAAAATGTGCAATGTGGTACATGCCCGGTGCACATTGATCTGATCCTGTGGATAAATGCGGGAACAATCCGCTGATCTCAAGATGCAGGATCAGCATCCGGGATGTGCAGATCAGCGATCACCAGTTTTTTCATCTTCAGCAGGGCCTCCCTGGTCTGCTTGCCATGGACAGGATCGGTCATCCACTCACCGAGCCGGGCAGGAATGATCTGCCAGGAGATGCCGAAGGGGTCGGTACACCATCCGCACATGCTTTCATCGCCTTCCCGGGTAATGGCATTCCAGTAGGTGTCGATCTCTTCCTGGGTGTCGCATTCGACCACGAAAGAGACACCCTCGTTGAACGTGTAGTCATGTTCACCAGGTCCATCCATGGCGATCAACGGCGTACCGCGGAGGGTGAATTCAGAGAACAGCACCTTGCCTTCGTGAGGATCTCCCTCGCCATAATGCTGGATGAAGCCCGGGGAAGAATCGGGAAAGAGGGCGGTATGCCGATGAATGAAGGCCTCCGCCTGGCCGAACCGATGCCCGGTGAACAGCAGGCAGGGGGTCAGGGCAGGACGAGGGTGATGGTTATCGCCCAGCATCAGTTGCCAGGTCATACCGAACCGGTCCTTCAACCAGCCATACCGTGCACTCCAGGGATAGGCATCCAGGGGGATCAGGGCTTCACCCCCTTCGATCAGGCCGTTCCAGAGTCGGTCCAGTTCCGTCTGGTCGGGTACCACCGCAAACAGGGAAATGGACGGATTGATGGTGAAAGCGGGTCCACCGTTCAGGCCAATGATGCGCTTGCCATAGATCTCGAAGGATGTGACCATGGGATTCTCATCCAGGATACGAGCCTGGCCAAAGAGATCTACGTAGGCGTGGGCGGCTACGCTGGCCTGTTGGTTGTACCAGAGACAGGGGTAGATGGGTGTGGCCATTGAACAGGTTGAAGGTGATCAGGCTATCGAATGTAGGAACAATAAAGTAGATGTGGAAACGCACTGGTATCACATCGTGATCATGCTTTCCCGATCTGCTGGACGTTTGACAGGTGGACATTATTGCGCCCCTTCAGGGCTTGGAGTAGGCATTGATCTGTTTCGTTGGGCGTTGCCCAACGCTGGGGGATTTCGCCCCTTCAGGGCTTGCCTGATGTATTTAGACGATTTGCGCAATAACGCAATAACGCAATAACGCATTCCTTACACCCGCAGCATCCCCCTGAACCCCCTGGCCGCATAATACGATTCAGCACCATTGTGATAGGTGAACACGGTGGCATACCGGTAGTCGCAAAACAGGGCACCTCCGAGGTTGCGGATGGTTTCCGGGGTCTGGATCCAGGAGGAGGTTTTGGCGTCGAATGTATCGAGGGTCTGGAGATGGTAGTATTGTTCTTCCGTCAACAGTTCAATGCCCATGTCGGCGGCCATGCCAATAGCGCTGTGCTTCGGCTTGTGCTCTTTTCGTGAAGCCAGGGCCTCCGGGTCGTAGCAGATACTTCTCCGGCCTTTGGGGCTCTCGGGGGCACAATCGACGAAGAGGATTTCACCGGTTTTCTCATCGCGCCCGATCACGTCCGGTTCGCCGCCGGTGTCTTCCATGACCTGCAGGATGTCCAGTTTGTCGGAGTATTGCTTCAATTGGGCTTCCACATCCGGCCATGCAATCCCCTGGTGGCGATGGGGATGTTTCTCGAAGCGGGTGCGAAGGGTAGGGAGGAGACTATTTTTAATATGCATGTCAATGACGTTCAAGAATGAATGAATTGATAAAAATGCAAGAAGGTCAAATGGATTTGAATGAAGAAAACTGAATTCTGATTTATTGATGAATGCAGACTGGCTCCATGGACATCCTTGTCAACAAGAACAGGTGTATTCCATTCGGACAATGTAGTGATCCATCCAGATCCGCAGCCCACAGATGCCATCGTCCACCAGAATGATCTCCTCTTTCCAGTTTCTTCTCACGTGCCAATTTTTAAAATTGTCAAGACTGGCGCTTATTCGCACCAGAGCTTCTTCAAGAGTGTGATCTGGAAGCTTATAACTTTCCAGGATCCATACGCCACCCCATTCTGAAGTTATGGTTATGCCATGCTCTAAATAAGTGATTTTCGACAGATTCAGGGCCCCTCCATCTTGTGGTACAGGATTGATGAAGGTGGTATCCACGCGAAGGATATCAAATGGAATAAAGGAGAAGTTTCGTTCAGGAGAAGGCTGGTGACGAAGCAGGTACTGATCGATCACATAACCAGATTGACCAGATTGATCAACAACCTGCACCCATTTTCCTTTGAAAATGACAGGATCGGATTTCCGTACATAGGAATTTGGAACGTTATTCGGTTTGATGCCAAAAACATGAAAAGGCTGATCAGTTGAGTTTTGAATGATCAGAAAGCTGCCGAAAGGGATTTTAGCCACTATCTTGCTTTTCGTATTCGGTTTTTTCCTGAGATTGAGCCCATTTTTTGCCCAGACATACAATGTGTCCCCCTTGCTATACTGATCGGCACTCAAGAGTAGATGAGATGAACTGCAGATCACTCCGAGTAAAAGAATCCATTTTCTCATGTGTGGATTAGTGCTTTGCAATAAAGATAAGGAGAGCATGCTTTCCGGGAATGGTTTGCCAGATGAATATGGCCTGAAGTATGGTCAGGATCCACTTTCCTCCGGGCCGCAAATCAAATTGATGGATGGTATTGGTGAATCCTGCCGGTCCCCACCATGTTTTCAGATGATCGGGATTGGCAAATGCTGCGTAGACCATGTCGACAGGAGCATTCACTATCCGGGAGTTGACGATTTCGCGGTCGGAGGAGGAAATGGAGGTCATGGCTGAGCAGGCAATTCGATCACGTAAGAGGTGATGGACTGAATTTTTTTGGCACCAGCGCTCGTAAAGATATAATAGTCGGCAAAACCGAACCGCTTTCCATCCGCCATGGTCATTTCGCCGTGTATGGCCGCTTCCCTGCCGTGTGTAAGAATACCATGGATGGTGAGATCGGTGGCCTTGTTGCCAGCCATACCTTGCAGTTCTGTGACGAAAGCGTCCTTGCCGTATACGGGTGTGTCTCCGACCAGTGTCCAGGTAATATCATCGGCAAAATAGGCCTTGACCTGGTCGATCTGATAGTCGGCAAAGAGGATGGTCAACTCCTGGAGAAACTGTTTTTTCGGGGAATGGGTGTCGACTGACGTAAGATTTATGTTCATGGTGATAGGTGTGTTAAGATCCTGTTGAACAGAAGGTGCTGCATGGCAAGTATTGGATCAAGATGGATTCAGGGAGGAGTAAAAAAAAGGGCTAGATGACCGTCCGGATCTTGCCATCCAGGAGGATATAGATGAAGCCGATGTCCCGCGCCAGGGCAATGAATTCTACGGGACAGGAAGGTTCATCCATATTGATAAGTAGTGCAGCACTATACAAGGTCTGATCAAATGTATACTGATTGGCAACTTCGATGGTGCCGCTGTTCGGACCGAGTTTGAAAAAGGATGCGTTCAGTTCACACTCTTCCACGGAGACAATCAAGTACGGTGGATATTTGGCGGCTCCGGAGCTGTATCGAAACGTATATTGCTCACCCCCATGCGTGGCCAGGATAAAGACAACTGTCCATGTTTCAGTGGGTTGAAAACAATCTTTGGAAGAGTAGGTGATTTCTGAGGAGGTAATATCCAGAATTGTTATCGTGTCCTGGTTGCCCAGGCTATCCGCCAGGAATATTTGTTCCCCGATCTGATAAGGGAGATAGTATTTGTAATAATTAGGGGCAAAGGTGCTGGAATGACATCCATATTCTTTGTCTTTGCAATTGACGATACTCAGTATCAGACAGGTAAACAGAAGCAGGTATTTCATGCTAGGGATTATTGGGTTCTTTTTGCATCGCGAATAATCGATTCGATGAAGTCAGCCATTTGATCCTGCTTCAATTTCGCATAAATTTTGGGATCCTGTTCTGCCTGCTCTGCTAATTCGTATTTCAGCTGCTGATATCTTGACCTTGCCCCGTCATGAGCTCTCAGATGATCCCGAAACAGGAGGTGGTTTTGCAGAGCCTCGCTCTTTACGGGGCAAACATACAGGTGGTGCCTGATCCGATCCAATACGTTACCAGTGCTCTGGCCACTTCGTTTGAATACCTCGCGGTCTTCGATTCCCTGATCGCCATGGTGCCTGTACCCTGCTTTTTCCAGGTTCTCTTTGATTCGGTCAAAATCCGCCGGATGAGTATAGATCATATCCATGTCGATGATCGGTTTTGCGACCAATTGCGGGACGGAGGTACTGCCGACATGTTCGATGGTACAGGCAATGCCATCCAGGGCACGAGCAATTTCGCCGGCCAGTGTTGAAAACCATTCTGACCATTCGGGTGAATATTTCTGGAGGATCATCATTCTGGTTTAAGGAAGGCCGGGGAATTACTACGAGTATTTCGATACCCGCCCTCCGGTTGGCCAGGTTTGAGTAGTAAAGCTACAACGTAAAATGTTGAGTCCGGAACGCTTTGCCTCTAGGGAAAGAATGCGCCAGGTCAACAATATCTACAGTTTGGTCGAGCGCTGGATCCGGAATGTGGCCCTTTTTCGGTTTTCCAACTTCATGAGAGGCCCCGGGGCAAGGCATATATCCATTACGCTGCCGCACTCTGTACTGGCCCCCTGGCATGAAGGATGCATGTCGATTGGTTCAGGCATCTCAGCGGGCGTGATGCACGAATGTGCCTCAATAGAAAAGTGGCTCGGGAAGAATCCCGGGCCACTTTCACAAAAATCCTGGTAAAGCGATCGATGGTTACCCTTTCGGCTCTGTTTTGTTGAACATATACCGGGCGATCTTCCATGCGCCGTCAATCTTTTCAAAGACGAACAGTTCGCGGTTTGCTTCGGGAACGGTATCTCCAGTGGCCCGGATCAGGGTCGTGCCCTTCGAGCTGGTGACGGCAAAGGCCATGTTTCCTTCCACTTCGATTTCTTCGATGAAGAATTCGATGGTCAACTGGATCTGCGAGAAGACATACTCGTAAGATTTCAGAATACCTTCAGCGCCGATGCCGGATGGCGCTTCCGTTGGCATGAAGATCCCATCCGTGGTATACAGTGATTGGGCCAGTTTGGCATCGGAGGTATTCAGTGCTTTCTGGTATTCGCCCAGCAGCGCTTCTATCTTTTGTTTGTCTTCCTTTTGCATGGTTTCCTGGTTTTGTTCTTCGCTTTGGTTCGGCTCATTGGTGCCGTTTTCCTGACATGCCGCAAATAGTGTAACGGCAACGATGAGAGCGATCGTGGTTTTCATCTTAATTCACGTTTTGTTTGATCCATTGATCAAGGGTGAGGAATGGTTCGGTTGCGATCTTGTTCGCCAATTTGATCCTTTCAGCCGCATCCGGTCCCATATAGGTGTATTGTTCAAAATAGGCCATCATCTGGGCAATTTCTCCGGCACCTTCAAAGAAGGTGGAAAACACCTCTCCGGGTACCTGATTGAAGGTGTACTGTTTTCCGTTTGCCTGGAAAGCGGCGAGGACATCATTAAAACTGTTCAACTCGGTAGCCAGGGCCAGATAGCTGCCATGGCCAACCTGTTCGGGATGCAGGAAGGCCCCGGAAACCACCTTGCCCAGATCGTTGATATCGGCCATGTGAATTACTTTTTTCGCCGGATCGATGGGGAGGGTCCACCCCAGGGTGCTATCCTGTTGGGGTTGGGCACCCAGTTGTCCATTGAGGTTTTGAAAGTAGAACGGCGGTTGAACAAAGGTGTGATGATTGAATTTCGCTTCCTTGATCAGCTCATCCACCCTGGCTTTACCCGTAAAGTGAGGAACGTCCAATTTTCCATTACTGATCGTCTCCACATCCGGGAGGGTCGACCATACAAAGTGGGACACTCCCGCCTGCTTTGCAGCCTGAATGGCGGTTTTGCCCTGGGCCAGTTCATCAGCGCCCTCCCAGAAATTGGTCACCACAAATACTCCGTAAGCATCCTTGAATGCGTCCTGTAAGGAGTTTGTATCGGTCAGGTCACCCTTGACCACCTCGTGGGCTGTGCCTTGATAGGAAGCCGGATTTCGGGAGATGGCTCTGACGTGGAACGTGCCATCCTTTACCAGGGCATTCACTACTCCCTTTCCCTGAGCGCCTGTTGCGCCAATGACGGCTATTGTCTTTTTTTCCATCTTGTTTGTTATTGTATTGATGATGTAACAAAGGTGGGTAGGATAGACATCGCCCACCTATAAGGTATCTTAAGAAAGTAGCCGGTATCAGCTTATGACCCGGATAGCTTCTTCCGGATCGTGCTCAGGAATTCCGGGGTGACGCCAAGAAACGATGCGATCTGCACATTGGAGATCCGATTGAAGAATTGCGGGTATCGGTCCAGGAAGTCGAGATAGCGTTCTTCCGCGGTCGAACTGATGTTTTGCAGGATCCGGCGTTGGGAAGCCACCAGTGCATTTTCTGTAAAGACCCGGAAAATCCGATTGAACTTGGGGTGGTCGACGAACAGGCTGAGCTGGTCCTCCTTCCTGATCTGCAGGATGACGGAGTGCTCCAGGGCGACGATATTGAGCCGGCTTGGTTCGCCGGTATGAAAGCTGCCAATATCCCCGATCCACCAGTTCTCGATGGCAAATTGCAGGTTGTGTTCCTTGCCTTTGTCATCCACCAGGTACATCCGGAAGCATCCTTCTACGACAAAGCTGTTATACCTGCTGATTTCACCTTCACGCAAGATGAACTGCCTTCGTTTAATGCTTCGCTCCCTGAACACCCGGGCAACTGTCGCCGACTCCGCTTCATCCAGGGGAAGCAGGTTGTTGAAGTAGTCGAGTAATGAGGTTATGGACATCGTATCAATTCGCGGCTGCGATCAATGATTTAAAACCCGGTGCCGATCCCGGGCTTTTATCTGACAGGGTCCCCCGTAAAGCTGCGACATGTGCCACTTGAGCGACATCAGTTTATTTCCGAATTGTCTCTGCATTGGTTTGACCGGCATAACTCATCCAATTTACAAATTCAATAAATCTTCAAAGAATTGACGATCTTCTGCATTCGTTAACCTTTCAAGTCCCACTAAAAAATTTTCGGTTGTGTGAATATTCTTTTTTACACAAGTCGACAGGAGTTGTTTCATGGTTGTTCCGCCAATTTTTTCTTCCAGGCTCAGCAGGTGCAGGGCTCCTTTGTGATAGTAGGCAGGATAAGCATCCGGGGCAAAAAGACTGGCTTGGGCAACGGGTATGGCATGTTGGGTTAATTTTCTGTTGTTGGCCAAGATCCGTTCGTAATCTGCAGAGTCGAATTCCCTCAGAACCAGGTACATGCTGAAGTTGGCAAAGGATTCGTTCATCCAGGGTTCCCGGATAAAATCGGCTTTGCTCCACCAGTAATGGACAATTTCATGTGACAGATTGCCGTAGTCATTGAAATCCGTCCCGGTGATGATCATATTTCGTCGATTGAATTGAAAGCCCAATTCTTTCCGATCGGTATTCCGGAGGACAACCACAAATGAGGTGATCGGATCGGACATGCCGAAATACCTGTTGAGCTTGTCGATGCTATGCCTGACCTTTTCGCCGATCGACCGAAATGTCGAATCGGCAATTTCCTCACTTCCGATCATTGTGATATCCTGATCGTATGTCCATTCTTTCATGGCCCGGCCAGCCAGCAGAAGCACTTCGTACCACGGGGTGTCCTTTCTGATGATCAACTGATCCTTTTCTTGTGTCACCTGTGCATCCGTATGGGTGATCAATCGATATGTTTTTGGAAAATTGACAATCGAAACGTCATAGGTCAGCAGATTATTGAATGAACCCAAATTGGGAAACCACAATTTATCCGCATTTAATTCGATCCAGTGAGATTGCATGTGGTTTTGTTGCCGGAGATTGATCCGGTATGTGAAGGCCACCTCAAGTACTTCTGTATCATTTATGTTTCCATTGAACTCCAGGCGATAGAACGGCAGCGGGATGCCTTCTTTTTGGGTAATTCCATATGATTTCAAACCTGTTGATTGAATCGTGTCCAATTCATATTCTGGGTTCAGCAGAAAATAGACTGAATCCCTGTCGACCATGGAAGTCGATCGATAAGAGGCCTCAATGTAAACCATAGTGTCTCTGAAATCCATGTGCATGGACAGGTGATCGGGGTTTTGGGCCCAGATGATCGACGAGCTTTGTCCGACAAGAATGATCAGGAATGAAATCAGATTGGCATAGGATGCACACATACATTTTGGTATTTGACGAACGGGTATGGTTCGTTTATTTGCCTCGGACCGGCAACCATTTCCGGTATATGAACAATTGCATTCAATTTGTTCCGTTGGATGCCGTAACTCCTCAGATGAAGAACAGGGTTGGAATCTGAGGCTCAATATACCGCTTTACAGATGATGTTGCCCATGAGCAGCGGGCTGTAGCCAGATCAACGCGCACCCCGATGCGATGGACTCCCGGTACATGACTGACGTCTTATCCGGTCGGAAAATTCGATGCAGGTTTGGACAGAGAAGTCTCGTTTCCCCCGATGGCCCCTTGGACTGTCCATCCCCGGATACCCGGGTATTCACCAGGGCGAAGGCAATGCCGATTACATTCAGGATGGTTGACACCTTTCCCTATAGGTCATGTCCAACTGCCTAGGCCATGATAAAGTGGTCACCACAGGGACATGGGACAGCAAGAAGAGCAGGTGGAGATTGGCCCCATGAATACAGCTGCCGAGCTTTTTGACCGTACGCATTATATGATCATTCCAGTAGATCACCAGATAAACCATTTCTGACCAGGGGAAAGGTCAAACGTCATTTTCTGGAGAGCCCTCCCAAATGGAACTCATGACGCTTTTAGTGATCTCCAACACCTTTCTTCGTCGATGCATCCATCCGGGGCAGAAGGGTTTGTTTGAACAGCAGATGTTGTGGGTTCAGAAACAGGCCCGTGGGAATCTTCCTCTATCAGTCCTTCTTTGACAACACTCTGGTCTGGCCATTGATTCGCTCTTCCAGGTCCCCATTGTCCAGCAGGATGTAGACCGGGTCATCTTGGGGGTAAAGCCTGAAAACAGGTTGGGTCGGGTCGGGTTGGATCAGCAGTTGTGGATAGTGGGAACCATCAGCATACAGGCGGTGCAGGAAGGGGGCGCCGCTGCTGTCCCGGAAGATGCGGATGGGGTCATCCTGGAATTCCAGGGCCAGGGGTTGGCCGGCCAGGGGCAGGGTATCGCGGGTGGCGTCGCCCTGCCAGGTGCCCAGTATTTCCACCGGTTGGCGCAGGAAGGCCTCTTCCTCTGTGATCAGTGTCAATAATTGTGGAATGTCAATGCGTTGGGCGGTATTCAGGTCGAGTGTTCGGAAGAGCTCGCCCAGGGGGCGCGTACGGTAGCCTTCACCTGCAAACTGGCGCCGGTACAGGGAACGAAGGTAATAGTCGCGCAGATCGAATTCGGTCGTAGCCCGATGTCGATATCGTTCCAGGATGAGGGGGAAGGTCCAGGCGGTGGTGCGGGGGTATTTGTTGTGGATCCACACCAGCCGGACGGCATTGGCAGGTTGGCCGATCAGGCTTTTGTCTGGCAGGCCGAATCGGTTGAAATACATGGCCACCCGGACCAGGTTCAGGTTGTCGAGGCTGTCCACTGTAAGATGACCCCGCCAGATCTGGTCGGTCTGGTACACCTCTGTCCACCAGGCCCGATGGCTTTCAATGGATACCAGGCCATCCAACTGCCGGGCAATGGCGGCGGTGTCCGGCTGGGCGAATAGTCCGCCTGGCAGGAAGACAACTGTCACTAACCAGGACAAGCAGGAAAGAAATCCTTGTGGAACCATGGAGGCGCCAAGTGATGGCCATTGTCGGTTCATTATTCGCTCAATTCTCCTTTTTAACGGCTGATCTATTGCCCTTATTTTTTGATCGGCTCCGTTGGTCCAATCGATTCCCGGTCAGCTTCATTTCTGGTGAGGAACCACAAGTCTTGACTTTACCAGGTCAATACACTGTTCAACAGAACAGAATTGCCTTTATCGTCATCTGTTATCAGGATGACTGTAGTTTTTTTGTTTGAAATTTCTTTTTCAATACAGACAGACTCTACTTTTAGAGTACCACCATCATCGGGAATCTGGCAGAAATCAAATAATTCTGATATGTTTTTTCCGTCGATGTCAATCATGCCAATAAAACTACCCAATATCTGACCGTCATGATAGGCATTTTCGGTGTCTTCAACGGAAGCTGTAAATATGATTTTCGATTGGTGTTTCAGGGTGGTGGCTCCTGAAAATCCTGCTTCTACGCCATTGATCCGTGGCAGGGAATATTCTCTGATATCCAGATGTGGGAAGTCGGATTTTCCATGTAAAAAGTTTAAAAAGTCTGTGTAAACCAATTGGATAACCAGGTTCTTTTTTCGGTTAAACAGGAACAACTGACCATTGTGGAAGGCGGTTGCCTCGATATTCAACTCGGAATTGCTGAAAACGGGCAGGCTCTTGAGGGTTTTGTAAAAGGATGTAATTTCATATTTTTCGATATGTATCGAACCAGTCAACAAGAAGCGGATAAATACATCTCTTTGCGGTGATTTGGAGCCGGACCCAAACATGACCATCTCATTTTCGCCAATCCGTTCCAGTGTCTCGAAGTCAGGTTTTTCCGATTTCGGTATTCTGCCATCCGATGAAGGAGGAATTTGAACCAATGGCGTTTTCGATGTTACCTGGAATTCTTCATTTAGCGAAAATAGAAATGGGGAATCATCGCCAATAACGTAGTAGCCACGTTCTGCCTTCGCAATGCCTGACCCGCTGGGAATATCATCCAATTTGATTTTATCCAGAATAGTGATCTGCATAGGATCAGTATTGCATGTCTGTGCAATAGTTACGATCAGGAGGAAAGAGATGAATGGGTTCAACATGTTATGAATCCGGGATTTGTCATTCTGTACACATGATTTATTCCATTCGTGGCTGATGAATAATTGATTTTCGCCCCATCCTCTCCTCATATCAACATTCAGAATCGAACCGTTGTCAAGTGCTTGGGTGAATCATGCTTTATGTATTACCTGGATCGGAAGCGGCGTTCAAGTTCAAGGTAAGTCTATCTGCTCAAATTTTGATCAGGTAACACATTCATTAGTCCAATATCAGATTTTTGCAGGTTGCTTATTCCAGCTATATCTTGATCAGCTTGAACAATCGAAGGGCATACTCATTCCGGTTTTCCAGCTTGATCATATACGTGCCGGCCGGCAGGGTGGATATATCAATGGCTTGACCGGATTCGGCGTATTCAATGCGTTGTTGTAACCTGCCGAAGGAATCATAAATGTCCAAATGATATGTGCCAGGTGCCAGTCCGTTGATCTTGAATTGATTTGTGGCGGGTAAGGGAACCACCTGAGCTCTGTCACCCTGATGGATAATTTCATCCGTACGCGTAACGCTGGGATCATAGAAGCCAAAATCCACGGTATTGTTCCCGTTGACGTCATAATCAAAATAACAGTTGAAAGGATCGCCATCATTCAACGGCTCCTCACCGATTCCGAGTGACACAATGCCGGACATGATGTCCGTAAACGGATTGCCAAAACCGTTGTTATCAAAATCCACATCGTTGTCTGCATCGGGCTGGTACCCATTCGTGGATATGAAGTTTTCCAGTGGTTCGCCCGGGCCCCAATTATTTACCTGCCAGACAAATACCACATAATTACCAGGCTCCAGTCCGGAAAAACGGTAATACCCGTTTTCATCTGTCATGCGCACACCACCAAAGCCCTGCCAGTCCGGAATACCGTCGCCGTCCGGATCGGACCAAATGACCAGAGAAACTCCAGGGATGCCTGGCTCGTCTGGATCATTGATACCATTTTTGTTCAGGTCATTCCACACCCTGTTGCCAATGGAAACGACACCCGGAAGAATGGGCTCGGTGCAATCCTGATAACAAAATGCCATATCGTTGATGGCCAGGATCATTTCATCGCCCATCGCTTTTCCAACATTCAAGAACGTGAGGGCATTATTGTTGTAATGATAAATGGCGTTTTCCGGTGATTCTGCCTGGTTGATATAAAAGGGTTTCGAATTGACAAAGCCAACCCGACCGCCGTAAATACTGTCATTGCAGCCAACATTTTCCTGGGCTACGGCAACAATTTCCTGCATGCTTTGGACCCAGGTATCACTGATCACTTCATATCCGCCCTGACCTGCACTGGCGATGACCACGGGGAGCTTGGGGTTATTCAGGTCGTTCCGGACATCATTCACCAGATGATATAAGTTGCTTTCGTAATCATTTAAAAAATCGTCAGACGCACCATCGTTCCAACCCTGGAACCAGCCAAGCCCCGAAATCTCGTAATCCAAAGCATTTAATTCCGGAAAAAGAGTGCCAAGTTGATTGGTTACATCCGTTACTTTTTGAATCATGGCCTGGTAATATTCACCCGTCGTACCTCCGGCTGAAGGCGGGCGAAAATCAGCGGCAAGGCTTTTTCCGCCCCATGCTGTCTTGATGATCAGGATGGGGTCTTCAAAGTACGCGTCCAACTCATGCGCAAAGGCCAATTCCGGCCCGATCAAATCCGGATATGCGCCCTGTCCGACGGTGATATTTGTTCGTAAGGTGTCGCCATTTTGTTCGTAATACAGAAAGACATTCTCCAGCGTTGTCCAGTTATTCTCGGATCCGATTTCTGACCATATTCCCTGGGCATCATTCTGGATGATATCTGTCAGTGTGCCGGGTGCATTGGGCGGGTTATTCACAGCGCCATAACCCTGCATGTTCGACTGGCCAGCCAGGACAAAAACCCTGACTTTCTTTTGTGATTTTTCCTGTCGGGTCACAATCGGCACATAGCCAATCTCCAGCCCTGCCGGTGGTTGAATAATGGTCGCCGGATCAATTGTCGCAATCCGGCCGATGGAAGGAGGCGTGAGATATTCATCGGTATGGCTCCAGTTGGCATGGATCAATTCGACTCTTTCCTGCAGTTTGTTCCGAATGTCTTCCGGAAGGTTGGCATGGATGATGGCCGGCTGGTCAACAAACCGATACCAGTAATACGTGACCGTCGACCCGTCGCCGAGGTTTGCCTGGAACGGGCCGGCTACCGGTCCGGGATTATTCCAGGGCCCATTGGGATCCTGCCAGTCACATTCCGGGTCCAACGGAGTTAAATACGTGATTTCAGGGCGGGGTGATGTGGGAACCGGGGTCGAGAATAAATTGGTCGAAGCGGGGAGTTCGGTCTCGTCAATGGCATGCCACAAGCTATCCGCATCGAGCCTGAAGTATTCGGGCAACCGGAAGGATTTTCCGTCCTGGTCAACCACATTCAGGTCATATTCAAATCCCATGATATTGTTATTGAGCTGGACATTATCGATATAGTCCAGGTCAACATTTTTTTTGATCCCATTCGGTCCGTATTCATGGATTTCTGCGACCATGGAGCCGCCGTTATTGACAAATGCAACGTCATGAATCCCAGCTGG
Source organism: Bacteroidia bacterium (assembly GCA_030429045.1). GTDB lineage: Bacteria > Bacteroidota > Bacteroidia > Chitinophagales > Saprospiraceae > JAGNXB01. The sequence continues at coordinate 15,413 of JAUIEA010000033.1, forward strand.
ATCCAGACCTGCCTGTACGGCCGGGCCACCATTAAACCAGTCCTCCACTTTTTCCCACAACGCTTCTGGAGAATAAACCGAGATGTGGTTCAGGATCATGGACCTGTCGTCATTATTTGCCGGAAACTGGAGTCTGTTCACTTTGGCATAGCGTGTTCCATTGGCATCCTTGGAGACAATCGCCGGAGACCCTGCATGTTCAATGCCGAATGCCACATTGGGGTCGGAAGGCCTGGAATCCAGCATCAATCCCTCCAGGCCAGGGTTGGACAAGACGGGTTCGGTCCAGAACGTAGGCAGGAAGAAGGTAGCCGGCCCCTTGAAATTGGTGGCATTCAGAAACAGGGTCCAACATTGGTTTCCGGTTTTGATTCCTGATCCGTTTGTGTTGGAAATCGGTTCGGTGAGGGGGAGAGGGGTGTAACCGTATCCAAGTAGTTCTCCGTTCAGGCTCTGTGCCATATTCAGGCCATCGGGAGCCCACAGTAGTCGGTTGGATAATTGCGCTACACCGTATTTCCCTCCGGGGGTGCTCCAATCCCTTTGCCCGTTGGGCAACAGGTCACTTTTCCCTGCGCCCGGGCCATTGGCCCACGCATAAAAATCTTTGGAGACACCGCCCATGATGAATTTGGGGATGTGGGTGCCGAAACGTGTGTCATGCCACCAGCCCAGGCCTCCTTCAATGGTGGTGTAAAATTGGGGTTGACCATTTTCTTTCCGGGTGGTCAGCCAACTGCTGCTCAACCCGGTCTGGAACCGGTCGGCCCCGGGATACTGCCGGAATATGGGCCAGGCGGCACAGTACATGGTATAGCCTGAACCAAAGGAGGTGTCTGCTACATGTTCTGTCGTGATCCAGGTAAATCCGGATTGCGTCGCATCGACTATTTGGGCATTAGCTTTCTGGAGGACGGTTGCCAGGATCCCCGTCAACATCAACAGCTGGATGGCTGCTTGTGGAATTGGATATCGACTGTTATTGTTCTGGAACATACGCATCATTATTTTTCAGGTGATTCGCCGCTGAATAGTCGGGTTTGAAAAGAACGTCTCAACTTGAATGTTTTTCTGAATGCCTGTCGATCATCTGCATAACAAGTTCAACGGAGTCTCCTGTGTCCAGGCTCAATATACTGATGAATGGGACATATTTCTACAAGGAGGCCTGCCAGCCAACAGGAAGGAGCTGCCTCCCTGGCATCTGGTCACTTCCAGTTTTTGGAACAAGTTTCGCCGGGCATGTGGGCAAATCAGGTGACATCATATGTATCTGACCAGCCGGAAAAAGTGTGTTCGGAAAATGATTTTCCAGGGGTGCTGACGAAGGAAAGGAGGAGGCCCATGGTTCAAATCCGGATGAAGAGCTTGATCTGGGCCTATTTGTTTAATATAGACTTCCGCTTTTTCTTCCAAAGCAATTCATTCTGGCATGACAAAATCCGGCCACCGGCGCATATAATCGACAAATTTTTCACTCAAGCCTTCCCGGAAGAGATACTCCTTTGAGACCGGCGTTTTGACGGGTTCAAAGTCGGGGTTGTTGATGACCCTTTTGGGAAAATCATGATGCAGGATGCCCGATCGTCCGATGGTGACGAAGTCCACTCCCGAATCGAGGATCGCCTGGACGTCTTTCCCGGAGCGGATCTTTCCCGCTACGGTCAATGGGACATGTTTGCGGTCCAGGGATGTGAAATGTTCCAGGAGGGATTTGTCCTGATAGCGTTTGTCATCCGGTTGTTTGAAGCAATCCCACAAGGAGATGTCCAGGAAGTCAATAGAGTGATCATCGACGAGTTGCTGGCAGATCGTTCGAATCTCCTGTATGTCCAGGCCAAATTTTTCGGGCGACAGCCGGACACCGAGAAGAAAGTCATGGCCACATGTTGCCCGAATGCCATCCACGATCTCAAACAGCAGGCGGGACCTGTTCGACAGGGATCCGCCATACTCATCCATTCGTTTGTTGATCTCCGGGCTGAGGAACTGGGTGAGGATATAGCCATGTGCACCATGCACTTCCACTCCGTCATAGCCACAGGTTTTGGCCCGAACAGCTGCCGCGATGAAATCCTCCCGGAGTTGATTTACTTCTTCCAGGGTAAGGGCCCGGGCGTTGGTTTCCTCGTCATCGGAAGGGCAGACCGGTTGCGTATGGATCAATTCTGCAGGGGAGCGCATGCCGGCATGATGTAATTGGATGACAGCCAGGCTGCCCTGTTTTTTGATGCTGGTGGTGAGTCGTTTGTGCCCGTCAATCAGTCGGTCACTGAATATACCCAGCTGGCCGGGGAATCCCTTGCCCACCTCCTGCACATGCGAGGCACAGGTCATGACCAGACCAAATCCACCCTCTGCCCGCATGGTGAGCCAGTTCAGTTCTTCGTCGGAGAGCTGGCCATCCTCATGGCTTTGCCGGTTGGTGAGCGGCGCCAGCATGAACCGGTTTTTCATGACCGCACCGCAAGGGAAATGGAGGGGACTGTCGGGGAGGGTAGGCATGGGGGTGTGGGGTGTTAGAATGGTCTGGATTAAGAAAATGCGGCGTTGTATAAATTCCTAAAAACCGAAATAATCTCATCTGCTGCATCTTTGTCTAGCGAAGGCGAAATGGTCGCATTAGCTTTATGTGTTGTTGTGATGTTGAATATTATTTTTATGGCCGTCTGCATATTTGATAATAAATTCATATACTTTCTCAGTAACGGTTTCTGGGTCAGATGATTCAAATATTTCTTTGGGATTATCCCAGTCCTTGTCGGAAATGATGTAGATTTTGAATATCTCTCCATAGAATCCAACGTCAATAATATATCCACCCTCATAGACGTGGCTTAGTTGCAAGATGTCTTCGGTTGGATATGCATGCTTTAACCAGTTCTCATTTATAAAAAATTTATTGTGGTCAAAGTTAATGTGCCATTGATTTATTTCGTTCGGAATATTGTCGTTGAGAATCATCTATTTGTTTTTTTAAATGTTTCCAGCACTATGTATATGGCAAGTAAGTCAAAAGGAAGCATTGATTTAAAGGGTTGTCAGATGCATGATCATCTGGGAGTCGTCTAGGTTATGGAATAATTGGTGCCTGGTCCGGAACCGAATCTTGAGATAAGATTTTTTGCGGTCAATTCGGTCAGCATCCGTTTGACAGTGGGGCTTGGAATATCCAGCTTTTGGGCGATTTCTCCGGATCGACATCCCGGATGGTCTGAAATATAGACCAGAATTGATTTTTCCTTCGGTGACAATTGTTGGTTGACCCCTTCACTATCCAGTTTGGCTTGCAGCTTACTTTGAATATTGGACAATGCATCCAAATAAAATGTCGCCCAGTCATCGATCACCTCATTCGGTCGTTGTGCCTGGCAACTCCTCAGAATCCTGTAGTACTCTGATTTTCTGTGTTCGATTTCATGTTCGAGACTCACGTATTGGATCCATTTGTATCCATGTTTGAGTAGCAACAAGGAAGATAACAATCGACTTAAACGCCCGTTTCCGTCCTGGAACGGGTGGATGCTCACAAATTCATAGCAAAAAATGCAGCACTTGACCAGGGCATGCGTTTTGTCATCTGCATGATACCAGTGGAACAATGACCGCATGGTATCCTCAGTTTCTATTCCCGGAGGAGTGGTTTGAAAGACGATTTGCTTGCTCCCGTCTGGCATGGTAGCCTCCACATTGTTGCTGAGTTGCTTGTAGTTGCCCTTGTGCCAGGCATCCTTTTCACTATACCGGAGGAGTTGATTGTGGAGGTGTTTTATCGAGTTTTCAGTGATTGGAATCGTTTCGAAGGATTCCGAAATGGTATCCAGAACTTCATAGTAGCCAGCCACCTCCTGAGAATCTCTGTCCACAAGCTTTTCGATATTCAAGTTTCTCAGAAGGACGTCGACTTCCTGATCACTCATTTTCGAACCCTCTATCCGGGTTGATGCCCCTACGCTGTGTACGGTGGCCACGGATTTTAATTGTTTCAGGCTTCTCCCTTCTCTTTTCTCTATCATCGTCCATTCAGCATCAAATCGATCGATCTTGCTCAGGAGAGCGATCAACCTCCAGTTCATGCTCAGTCGTAACGTGTGTACTGTTTCCATCTCCTCAAATGTAGCATATTCTTACACAATATGATACGATATGATTCGAAATGGTGCGATTTTGATTCGATCAGATTGATACGATATGATTCGAATGGATACGATGTCGATACGATGTCTGGCAGTCGTATGGACTGTTTCCAGGGCTTTCCCTAGGGATACGACCAGAGTGTAATGGGAATCCTACCCAAACAACTCCCCCGCCAGCTCATCCACCCTCGCCACCGGCACCTGTTCGATCTTCAGGTTTTTGGTGGACAGCCCTTTCATATTGTACTTGGAGAGGAAAAAACGCTGGAAACCCAGGCGGTCGATTGGAATGATATCAAGTCTGAACAGCAGGGCTGCCTGGATTGGCGCGTATATCTCCAAATAGACTGACATTTTGATTTTCAAAGTCCGGTGCGCGGAGTATCACTGCTGAATAGGAGTAGTCAGTTACACCCGATGAAAACGGATGACATTTCAATGGTTGATACGATATGATTCGAAACCGGATGATTTTGATACGATCCAAGCGATAGGATATGATTCAATATCAAAAAGAGAATGAAGACTGCCAGCCAGCATGAACCGGTTCTTCATGACCGCACCACAAGGGAAATGGAGGGGACTGTCGGGGTGGGGAGGCATGGGGGTGGTTTAATGGTGGGGGAGGACACAATTCAGCTAGTTGCCGTTCGAAGTTGATGAGAAAGGTTATCGAGCTGTCGTGTTTTCCTAAGAGTAGGCGAATTTATTGCGCTAGAGTTTCATGACCTTATGAATCATTTTTTTAGTCCATGTTTTTTCTTGGTTCAGGTATTGTGTGATGGCAAGTCTTTGATTGCCCTCATATAAATCAACTGATTTATTCAGCTCATTATCGATTTCTGCAAGGTATTGATCAAGAGTTTTCTTTGCTTCGTTATTTCTTTTTAATCGTATTAATGTCAGAGCTTCATATTTAATAACATTGATGTTGTTGTGCAGGTTGATCAATTTTGCATCCTGAATTAGTTTGAGGCTCTCTACATTTTTTTCTTCATTATCATACCGCATGAGATTAATCATTGCCATTAAAAGTAGGTCATCCTCAGTTGCAATACCTGCTTTAATATTCTTTCCTACAAGGTTATCGACAATAGTTAGTTGATTCTGATTAAACTCAAGTTGGGCATTGAATGTGTTGACTAAAGACATCTTGGTGTCATATGCTGAGTTATCAAATGGTGTGGGGTCTCCGACCCTGCGAATGCGAGAATTAATGTTCGGGTGTGTGCCATCATCTGATAGATAAAATTCTTTACCTGTTACCTTGTAGTAGCCCCTGATTTTGTTTAGTGCTGAGGCTAGGCAATTCGAATCTAGCTTTATAAATTTAAGCAACTCCTTTGCAGTTTGATCTGCGGTTGATTCCTGGATTTGGCTGTATTTGATACCCATTCTTGCAGTAACTGCATCCAGGACACTAAATGCGACCGCTGCTGTGCTTGCTGTGAGAACACCAGGTGAGTAATATTTGTTATTAGCAGCTAATAGCACATCTGCTGATGCGGCCATAGCAATGGCAACTCCAGCCCAAAATTCTGCTCTTTTCTGCCTCTGGATTTCAGCATTGATATTGGCTATGTGATGATCTAGGACGAAATGAGAAATTTCGTGTGCTAGAACGCCAAGTAGTTCTTCTTCTGAGTCCAAAGTTGCGAGCAGACCTGTTGTTAGGATAAGTGTGCCATTGGCAAAAATGAATGCATTTGGATTGACATCTTTTAATATTTCTATTGTTATGACTCCAACACGACCATCATTCAACGGGTCTGGAAGGATCTTATATATGAGGGAGTAGAGATAAAGGGTTAAGTAGTCATCATAGAAGAGTAGATTGTCACCTCTTAGTCGTTGTGTATAGTCGAGGACTTCTTCTTCTAATTCTTTTCGCAGTTTGTATTGCAGTCCATGCTCTATAAGGTCTTTGTGAATTCCGTTTTGAATAATCTCTTTTTGCCAGAATTCATTGATATTTGAAGGTATGAAGTTTATTTTTTTCAATTCTTGTTCGGCGATCTGTAGATTTGTTTCGGATGTTGATATCATCACTGGGTAAGAGTCATTTGGATTGGTCTTTATACCTTTCAGTGTAATTTCATCACCTTTTTTAACTCCGTCTTTCAAATTTTCAGTGGCTATCCCTTTTATCGTGAAGTGAATCTGGCCGATGCAGACTGGTATAGTCCAACCTAATGAAACTAGAAAAATTATACTTGTTCTAATGAAATAGTGAATCAGTCTCATTTAAATTATTTTAAATAATATATTGGACGAGCCGTTTTCTATGCAACTTGTTCCATTGCTAGAATTTCATTTCTTCACAAATTTCATGATCGGTCCATCCAATTCTGGGTGGTTTGACAAGGTTAAGACATCGTTCTCTAAAATGAAATCGTATTCTCGACCTTGTATTTCTATAGTTTCGTCTGAAATATTTATTAAATACTTACCAGTGGGTTGGATAAAGGGGTATTTTGATTCAATATTATTTATTATTGTAAGCATATTTGTTGCGATGTTAAATTCCCAAATCACATCATTCTCATTCAGTTCTGGCAAACTTGGTAAGAATGCTCCGTAGGCTGTCATTTGCCATTTTCCATTTAACTTATTAGGAATTTCATTACGGTCATTAATTTTATTGCATGAGAGTAAAATTCCAGTAGCAATGAAGAGAAAAAGGATTTTATTCATAGCGATATATTTCAATGTATATTTGATAGAAAAAGTCTCTTGTTGAGATACCTTCAAAAAAGTATATCCAACACTCTAATAGTGGTTACCTCTAAACTATTCGATTATGTAGTTCGGATATCTATACAATTTGGGGTGTATCAGCTACTTCATGTTTGATAGCCTCGGATACATCGTGCCTCAATATACCCCTGTCATTGCTATATTTCCAAGAAGAGGACCTTTTTTTACCCAAGCAATTCCACCGCCAACTCATCCGCCCGGGACATCGCTACCACCTCGTACTTTCAGTTCCTCCCGGGTTTCATTTGTTCATGATCATCTTCTGGATCAGTTCATTCTGGGCCTGGTTCTGCACATGTTTGGACTGGTCCAGGAACAGGACGTTTTTCAGGGAGGGGAAGATCCGCTTCGCCCGCTTGATCATTTTCCTTCCGGGGAACAGGATGTCCTGTCCGGCTGCGATCAGGGTGATCGGTGTTGTGATCTTTTTCGCCTTCCCGGAAGCAATGACGGGCACCGGTGTAAAATCCATGTCAAATTCCAGGAATACGGCCGACAGATAATCGATGGCAAACTCATCCCGATCTGTGAACACATTGGCAAGGAATTTCTCCACATACCGCAGCTTTCTGGTTTTCATGAAGCGTTTCATCGGGAGGAAGACCTTGAACAGCAGCTTGAATGGATTGCCATTGACAATGTATGCCGGTGCGGACAGATACACTTCCCTGATCCTGCTTTCGTCGTATTCCAGAGTTTTCAGGATCACCAATCCGCCGAATGAAAATCCTGCCATCGTCACATCTTCCAGGTGGAGCTTGGTGATGATCTCATGCATCCATTGACCATACGCATCGTCCTTCATGCTCAACCGGGTTCCGTCGCTCTTGTTGGGCTGAGCCAGCACGTCAATCGCATAGACCCGGAAGGATCGATGGAGTCCGGCATAGGTTTCCAGGGCAATGGGTGCACATCCATTGGAGCCGTGAACGAGGATGATGGGAGGATGTTCCGGAGCACCCGTCACCAGGATATGGGTCATGCCGAACTTGGTGCTCATGTTGATCGAGGAATAGTCGATATTCAGGCGCTCCAGTTTCTGGTCATAGCGTTGAAGGATCTCCTGTTTCCCTCGTTCGGATTTGAATAGTGATGTCATGTTGATTTAGGATTTGGTGTTAACGGAACAGTTGATGCTTGTGCCAGTCTTTTTAGTGGTTTGTTCCCGGTTCTTGTCGGGTATATCCAATGGAGGCGCCAACGGCGATCCCGACAGCGATCCCGATGGTGAGGTTGCCCATGGCCGTACCGATCGCTGCACCGATGGCGGTTCTGATGGCGATTCCTACTGCGATGGTGTGAGAATGCTGTTCGTTTTTCATTGCTCCAGATTGTAATGCATTATGCAACCGGTTTGAGTACCACGTTGCCTTTCTTGTGGCCCTTGTCCACATACTGGTGCGCTTCAACCAACTGCTCCAGGGGATAACTGCGATCCATGATACCGCGGAGGTGTCCGGCTTCGATGATCTCCAGGAGGATGTCTAACAACCTGCGGAGTTCTTTTACGGGCAGAGCGCCGGTGGCAGAAAATTTTGCTTTCTTCTTGCCGAACAGGGCGGTGACCATCATGTTGCGCAATAACGGCATGCCCAGAACGGGAGAAGCATAGATCCCGTGTTCGGTCAATGCGTCGCGGCATTCCCCGAATGAGCGTACACCAACTGTTTCGTAGATCAGATCGTAAGTGTTGGTATTCGCGGTGAAATCCTCCCTGGTATAATCGATGACATGGTGGGCTCCCAGTTCCTTGACCATGTCGAGGTTTTTTGTGCTGCAAACACCCGTCACCTCAGCGCCAAAATGCCGGGCGATCTGAATCGCTGCGGTTCCCAATGCGCCGGATGCGCCGTTGATCAATACCCTTTGTCCTGCCTGGATCTGGCCCAGGTTGAGCAGGAAGTTGAGTGAGGTAATGCCGCCGTCGCACATGCCGGCCGCCTCATCAAAACTGAGGTTTTCGGGCAGATGTGCCACGATCCCCTTTTCAGGCACGGTCACATATTCGGCATAGGTACCCATGGTGGCGATATTTTCACCAAAGACCTTGTCGCCAACCTGGAATTCGGTGACTTCAGGGCCAACCGCTTCAACGACGCCCGCGAACCCGGTTCCCCAGATGGGATGTTTGGGCTTGGTCAGTCCGAGCATCAACCGGCCGATATACGGCTTTCCAGTGCGCATCATGGTATCCGCTTTGGTGACCGAGGATGCGTGAATTTTCACCATGATCTCATCCGGCTTTACTTGTGGTTTTGCTACCGTTTCCAGTTTGAATACGTCCGATGAACCGTAGCCTGTGGTGATCATTGCTTTCATAGTCAGTAGTTTTTTTTGATGACGTCAGCAAAGATGCAGGCTCGATGCACCGCATAGGTTTGCAATCTCATGCGTTGGTTCCGAATTACATATCCGAACCGAAAACCGCCTGAAAACCGGGAATTACCCGTTCAGAAACTGCTTGGGTGTGAGGCCCGTTTCTTTCTTGAAGGTTGTGTTGAAAACGGTTTTGGAATTAAAACCGCAATCGTAGGCCATGGCCATAATGGTCAGGTGGGCATGCTCGGGCAGTCGTGCCATTTGCTTGAATGCCTCCAATCGGTAGTGGTTGATGAACTCGTTGAAATTCTTTCCAAACCCGGCATTCAATAGCCAGGACAGTTGGTTGGCATGGATGCCCAATTGTTCGGCCAGGGATCGCAACGAAAGATCGGGGTTCAAAAAGGGTTTCTCCGTGGCGATGAGATCCAACAGCTTTCCTTTGAGTTCCCGGGCGGATGCATCGTCGAGGAGCGGCGCTTTCTTACCGGATTCATTCCGGGTCTCAAACAGGTCGGGCGGAAAGAGTTGTTGATGAAACGCTGCATAACGCGGGTCGGACTTGATCGGATTGACCAATGGATCGGAAAACCGCAGGAGCAACAGGGGTGAACGCATGTGTTGCGCGTTGGCGACCCAGGCAAATGCATCGTCATGCTGCCCGGTCGCTCCGGCAAGCAGAAAGCGGTAGGAATCGGCGGTAAACCCATTATCGCCTTGGGCGAGCTCGGTCAGGCGTTTTGCCGACTTTTCCGCATTGGCCTTGTCTTTCTTCAGGGCATATCCGAGTGCCCGGGATCCGGCCTTTTCACCAACCACTACGATCTCGGGAGGCAGTTCGTCAAAGTAGTGGATGGCCTCGTCGTATCGGCCCAGCTGCAGCAGGCACAGGGTTTTGACGGCATGTACGGGAATGTTCATGGGGTTTACCTCCAGGCAGGCATCCAGCTGTTCCAGGGATTCTGTATAATTCTCTGACATGTATTCAACATAGCCGTTGAAGAATTGTGTTTCCTGGGACAGGGGGTCAATGCTCAGGGCATTGCGCAGATGGTTTCGGGCTTCGGTTCGCTTGCCTGCCAGGATATAGAGGAAGGCCATGAACTGTTGTGATTCCACATGGTTGGGGTTCAGGCTGACCGCCCTGCTGGCATGCTCGAAGGCTTCCCGGTAATTACACTTGGTAAAGAAGGCCAGGTTGGCCAGTTGGTAATAGCCGTCCGGAAGCCTGTCGTTGATGGTCAACGCCTTTTGGGTCAGTTCGGCACATTTACCCCATCCTTCTTCGTAGGGAATAGCCGCGATGGTGGCCAGAAAACTGTAGGCATCGGCCAGTCCCACCAGGGCTTCGGCGTGATTCGGGTCGATGTCCAGTACCTGATGGTAGAACCCCATCGATTTCTTGACATCCTCCGGGTTCCACTTGTTGAAGGTCTGGCGGCCTTTGAGATAGAGCTTGTAGGCATCGACGCTCTGCGTTTTTGCCTCAACCAGATGGTCCTGGATCTCGAAGTGGCCGAAATGCTCCCGGAGTCGGTCGGCGATCAGCAGACTGATCTCGTCCTGGACCTCGAACACATTCTCCAGCTTTCGGGTCCAGGTTTCCGACCAGAAATGGAAGTCTTCCGCGGCGTCGATCAGCTGGGCCGTGATGCGCATGGAATTTCCGGAAAGACGGACACTGCCTTCCAGCAGGGTGGAGACACCCAGGGCTTTGCCAATGTCGGGAATGGGCATGTTCCTGCCCTTGAAGAAGAATGACGAGGTTCTGGAGGTGACCTTGAGTCCGTCCAGCTTGGCCAGTCCATTGATGATCTCCTCGGTGATGCCATCGCTGAAATATTCATTCTCTTCGCTCGCGCTCATGTTCACAAAAGGGAGTACGGCGATGGTTTTATCGGACAGGTTGGGCTTGAGTTGCATCATGAACTTCTGAAAAATACGATACGAGGGCAAAACCAATTGAGAATTCGCGCCTTGGTTCGCGATCGTTCCTAACCCCCAATATACCGCAGTATCAGGGATCTGCCAATTTGGGAGAGAGGGTTTACCCGAACAACTCCCCCGCCAGTTCATCCACCCGGGATACCGGCACCAGTTCCATCTTCAGATTCTTGGTCGACAGGCCCTTCATATTGTATTTGGAGAGGAAGAAGCGCTTGAAGCCCAGGCGGTCCGCTTCCTGGACCCGGAGGTCGATGCGACTGACCGCTCTTACTTCTCCGCTTAGGCCGACCTCGCCGGCAAAACACTCGGTCGGCTGGATGGGAATGTCGTCCAGACTGGACAGCAGGGCCGCCAAAACCGCCATGTCGATGGCCGGATCATCGACCCGGATCCCACCGGCCATGTTCAGGAAAACGTCATTTGCGCCGAAGTGAAATCCGACCCGTTTTTCCAGCACCGCCAGGAGCATGCCCAGGCGACGCAGGTCGAAACCGGTGGCGGATCGCTGGGGTGTGCCATACACCGCCGTACTCACCAGGGCCTGAGTCTCGATGAGCATGGGTCGGCTGCCTTCCAGGGTGGCGGCAATGGCACTGCCACTGAGGATCTCTTCGCGCTGGTTCAGCAGGATCTGGCTGGGATTCTCCACGGGGTGGAGGCCGTCGGCCCGCATCTCGTATATGCCCATCTCATCCGTGCTGCCAAAGCGGTTTTTCAAGGTGCGGAGGATACGGTAGGTGTACTGTCGGTCGCCTTCAAACTGGAGGACGGTATCCACCATATGCTCCAGCAATTTCGGCCCGGCGATCTGGCCCTCCTTGGTGATATGGCCGATGAGAAGGACGGGGATACCGGTCTCCTTTGCCAGGGCCATCAGGTCGGAGGTAGCCTCCCGGATCTGGGAGATGGTGCCCGCGACGGCATCCAGGTGAGGCGAGGTGAGGGTCTGGATAGAGTCGATGACCACCAGTTCGGGCTGCATCTCCCGGGCTTGTTTGATCACCTCGCTGGTATTCGTCTCCGTAAAGATGTAGCAATCGCCATTCCGAAAGGCCAGTCGCCCGGCCCGCATGCGGATCTGTTCGGCGGATTCCTCACCAGAGACATACAGGACCTTGCCTTGAATGCGACCCGCGATCTGCAGGAGGAGGGTCGACTTTCCGATGCCCGGGTTGCCCCCCAACAGGGTTACCGAGCCGGGGACGATGCCCCCGCCCAGGGTGCGGTTGAATTCGGGGTCGGGGAGGATATGTCGTTTGGTGCCGGTGGCGGGGATATCCCCGATCTTGCGCGGGGTCTCTTTGATCTTCGGTTGGCCACTGCGACTGATGCGCGGGGCTTCGGGCTTGCTGACCACTTCTTCGACGAAGGTGTTCCACTGTTCACAGGACGGGCATCGCCCTTCCCATCGGGAGGCAGTAGCACCACAATTGGAACAGACGAAGATGGTACGAGCTTTGGCCAAAGGGGGTAAATTTTTCCAAAAGTGGTTAATTCTGCTCAGTTTTGGTTCATGGCGGGAGTGATTTTCCCGGCCGGGTTGTTTCAGCCTTAAGAGTAGCAGTTTATTCGGTTATGCGTTTATTCGTTTATGCTGGGACGTTTAAGGTTCAATCAGGACAGCTGGCACTGGTGTCAGGGAGGACCGAAGACCGAATATGGGTAGAGAGTGGGGAGTCGAGGGTGAGGTGTTGGATCTTTGGCGTTGGGCTAGACCGAAGTCAAGTCGGAACCCAGACATTGGTACCTAAGTAGCTATATCAGGAGTTGGAAGGCGGGTTTAGAGACGTTATTTCGCTATTTCGAAGCCCAATTTCAAGGGCCTAGGACGTAAGTCGAAATGACCTGGAGTACTCGGGGAGGAACCAGGAAAACAGGAATCAGAGGTGCATTTGGTATTGGGCCTTTGGCATAAGGTGTTTTGGGCCTACAATCAAATGCCTGCCACTATGGAATGACAATTGTATCCTGATTGCGCGAGATGAGGGATGAACCTTCCAGAAACATGGAACCTTAAACAGAAGAGCTATCGGACTCCGTCGTTGAACGTTGAACGATCAAACGTTTAAAACCTTGTGATCAATACGAATGCAACAAGGAACAAGGAACGCAGGAACCGGGAATTATCCAATGCACTTCAGTCAGTCCGAATACAGAAAACTGACAACCGACAGGGGAAATCCCAAATTCCAAATGACAAATCCCAAATAAATCTCAATCCTCAAATTCGAATGTCCGAAACGGATGGATCAGCTACGGTGTCTCACCCTCCTTGCGCCAATAGGTCTGTCCCTGGATCAGATCTCTCAACCATCACGTTGAACGTTGAACAGGCTCCCCGAGACTTCGGGGACGCCTTGAACGTTGAACAGCCAGGCGTTGTATTCCGCAGCCAAACCGACAACCGACAATGGAAATCATAAAAAACAAAAGACAAACACAAAGCCGGCTAGCGTCTGAGAGGAAGGACCGAAACCAAATACCCAACACCCAACACCAAATACCGCTTCATTCCCTACCTTTCACCAATGTCTCAACTTCAATGGACCTATGTTGCTGATTCCGGGCAGCAGTACCATGTCGTGCTGCATCACGGGGGGCGATCTGGCCATGTGCTGGTTACTGTGAACCAGAAGGTGTCCATCATTGATTTTTATGTGCGGAAGACCAAGTCCTATAACATCCTGCTGGAAGATGAGTTGTTCCTGCTGGAATTGGAGAAAGGGCCGAAGGGATTTGGTTATGCCTTTGCGATCGACAAACAGGCGGATACCGAACGGAACAAGGCGCGTCGAAAGTTGAAAAACCGCTCTATTGTCTGGATCACCCTGGGGGTACTGGTCTTTTTCGGCATAGTGGGGTCTCTCGCTGCGGGTATGATGAACTGGCAGGAACGGTTGACCCTCAAACGGAATCTACCCTTGCTGGATGAGATCGGCGAGGTGACCTACGGACGGGTAGCCCGGCAGGACGACGGGTCCTGGACACTGTTTTTTACGGAGGGCCCCATGATCTATGAGCTGGCATTGGACTCCTCCGAGGCTCGGATGGCCAGGTTGCAACAGGGGGATGACCAGGGCGTGCGGTACCTGAAGGGCAATCCCAAGGTCTGTCGGGTGGACTGGGCGTATTGTGGCCCGCAACGGGCCAGCCGTTTGCTGGCTCTCTGGATGGAGAACTGGGAAGTCGATCCTCCGGAGAAGAAGGAATGTCTCCGTCAGGCCATCCTGGAAAATCGGGGGTGGCTGACTCATCCGGATGCTCCCTGGTTGCGTGCAAACGGGGGGACCTGGGCCGACTGGCTGGCCCTTCATCATGTCAGTGTCCGGGAAGGATTGGACGCAAAATGTGGTTCCATCCAGGAGGTGGAGTAGGATGCTCATCCAGCTTTGTACCTTTGCGCAAAATCTGACCACGTGGACATGTTGAGCCCGCATATTGAGAGTTTGATCTTTTCTGCCGACCGGCCGATCAGCCTGGACGATATCCAGGAATGTCTGGAGAGCACCTTTGAGACGCAGCTGTCACCCGAGGAGGTTGAACAGGTGATCCGGGATCTGCAGGAGCGATACAACTCGGGTGATTATTCCTTCGAGATCGTGGAGATCGCAGGGGGGTATCAATTCATGACCAAGCCCGCATTTCATGCTGCCGTACACACCTATCTGAGACAAACAGCCAGGAAGCGCCTGTCGGCTGCTGCCCTGGAAACACTGTCCATTATCGCCTACCGCCAACCGGTACCAAAGTCGGAAATGGAGGCAATCCGGGGCGTGAACTGCGACTATTCCATTCAGAAGCTCCTGGAAAAAGAACTGGTGGTCATTTCAGGACGGGGAGAAACGGTTGGCAAGCCGTTGTTGTACAGCACCAGTGAGAAATTCATGGACTACTTCGGGTTGAAAAGCATGGATGACCTGCCCAAATTGAAGGATTTTCGCAGTGCAGAGGAAGAGATCGGTGAAGCGCCGGCCATCGATGAGGCCCAGTTGTCCTTTCCCCTGGGCCAGCGGGCGGTGGCGGAGGTCCTGCCCTCCGGACAACAAACAGACACAGATGGTGTTGCTATAGCAAACGAAGAAGAATGAGTACAGACGAGGCTCCATTGATCAACCGGGTGGCCCAGAGCAGCCTGATCACCCTCAATCTCGAGGAATACTTCCCGAAGGAGCCCGTTGTGCATTTCGACCTGAAAGACTATCTGTTCCAGGGGTTGATCCTGCGGGAGAAAGAATATCGGGAGCAGCTGAAAGCATATGACTGGTCCGGATTGGCGGGCCGGCATCTGGTGGTGTTCTGTTCCACGGATGCCATCATCCCCGTTTGGGCCTATATGCTGGTGAGTGCCCTGGCGTCGCCGCATGCGGCATCGGTTACCCAGTGTACGCCGGAGCAATTCCCCTTGCTGTACTACCAGC
Source organism: Bacteroidia bacterium (assembly GCA_030429045.1). Lineage (GTDB taxonomy): Bacteria > Bacteroidota > Bacteroidia > Chitinophagales > Saprospiraceae > JAGNXB01. The sequence continues at coordinate 30,990 of JAUIEA010000033.1, forward strand.
AGGCACTATCGGATTTCGATGGTGCTCGATACACGGGCGAGCGTATCGTGATCAAAGGCTGTTCGGATCACCCCGTGCCACCCTTCGCCTATGCCTTACTGACGGCCAAGCTGCAACCCTATGCCCAGAGTATCATGTTTGGGGAGCCCTGTTCGACTGTCCCGATCTTCAAGCGACCACGGGAGGTGAAGAAGGATTAAATCGGAAGGCGGAAGGCGGAAGGCGGAAGGCGGAAGGCGGAAGTGCGAATCTGTGACCGTGTGAATCTGAGACCGTGAGACTGAGCGTTTAGGTTGTAGGGGTGACTTTAGTCGCCCGTGTTGAAAGAAATGAGGACTACTAAAGCGGAAGTCGGAAGTCGGAAGTGCGAATTTGAGACCGTGTGAATCTGAGACGGTGAGACTGAGCGTTTAGGTTGTAGGGGTGACTTTAGTCGCCCGTGTTGAAAGAAATGGGGACTGTCAAAGCGGAAGTCGGAAGTCGGAAGTGCGAATCTGGGACCGAGAGACTCT
>JAUIEA010000034.1 GCA_030429045.1 Bacteroidia bacterium
ACCCATTACCCTGGATGATGATATACCCCTGGAACTGACCCCCGTCTGGGAAACCTCCTCAACGGTCAGCAGTTCCCGAGGCCGGTGGAAAAAACTGACCGGTTCGTTCACCGCAGCCTCTGAAAGCCGGACCATGATCCTCGGCAATTTCCGGACTGATCAGGAGACTGCCACACGTAAACCCAAGGGTGACCCCCTGCCCTTTGCCTATTACTATTTCGATGATTTCCGGTTGCATAAATTGCCGCCCATCCTCCCAGTCCCGGTGGTCCAACCGGACCTGTCTGAATTTACCCCGACACCGGGCATGTTGATCCGCTTCAAGGACATCTATTTCGACTGGGATCAGGATACACTTCTGACCACTGCATACCCGGAACTCAACAAACTGGTCATCCTCATGCGGCGGTACCCGGAGATGAAGATCGAGGTCATCGGGCATACCGATATCCAGGGCAGTGATTGGTACAACAACAATCTATCTCGAAGACGGGCCCAGACTGTCGTCCGCTACCTGGAGCAAAAACAGGTGAATTCCAAACGACTCAAGTGGTCGGGCAAGGGAGCCAAACAACCGGTGGCTGACAACGCCACCGAAGAGGGGCGGCGAAAGAACAGACGGGTGGAGTTCCTGATCGTGGATCAGTAAGCCCGGGCCGGTCTTTCTCCAGGGAACACAGGCAGGGGTGGGAGGAGGTTATGAGTTGGGAGTCGAGGGGTTGAGGAGAAAGGTTATTGCGTTATTGCGTTATTTCGATCAGATTCGACTGTTTACAAGCCCTGAAAGGGCGTAATAGGCCATCTGGTGATCGGTGTTGATTGATTTGATGGTATGGGCGAGGCCAATCAATTTTGGCATACGTGATAACCTCAACCCCAGCCCTTCTCCTTTCCAAGGAGAAGGGAGCCTCTTAGATTGGGTCCTTGGTCCCGAGGGAGGTTTGTGCCAATGTAGTGTTCGCCATTGATGTGCTTTGACGGGTCTCGGGGGTGAACTGTTTTAATTCGATCATCCACAGACCCAACCGGGGGCAGCTTTCAAGAGATCAATTGTTTACAAGCCCTGAAAGGGCGTAATATTTCAGCGTTGGGCAACGCCCAACGACGATCCCAGTTTCCCAAATGATCAGCCCTGAAGGGGCGCAATAGGCCATCTAGTGTTCGTGGTTTGTCTGTGACTGGTCCAAATGGTCAGAGAAAGCACAGCCTATTCAGGCATACGAAATAACTCGCCTCCCAGACTGACGTTAGAACGTCTGGGCATGCCTCTTCATTGATAAGAGAGTAGAACCATACCGATTGGGCGTTTGCCATTGAACCTTCGCCTTTTACCTGCTGACACGGAGTCCGCTATCCAGGTGGCGCACGCCACTGGTGTTCTCTGGGAATCATGATTGATCCGGGGTCATGAGGGATGAAAACAGGCGCATTTACCCCGCAGATTGTGACTTCTCCGTATCTTTACGAACGAACGTTCATTCGTATGCTACATTTCCATCCAATCCGCGTCACCGAGGTCCGTCAAGAGACAGATGATACGGTGTCCATCGCCTTTGACATCCCTGCCGAACAGCGGGAATTGTTCACCTATCAAGCCGGTCAATACCTCACCGTCCGCGCCCGGCTGAACGGAGAAGAGGTCCGGCGATCCTATTCGCTGTGCAGTGCACCCTATGAAGGCATCTGGCGTGTCGCCGTGAAGCAGGTCGAAAACGGTCGGTTCTCCACTTATGCCAATACAGAACTGAAGGCAGGTGATACCCTGGAAGTCATGCCACCCCAGGGCCGATTTGTGGTCCATCCCCAGACAAAAGGTGCCGACCAGGTGGTCTTTTTTGCTGCCGGCAGTGGGATCACCCCCATACTGGCGCTGATCAAGCAGATCCTGCATGACGAACCACAGACCAGAGTGACCCTCTTTTATGCCAATCGCAAGAAAACAGATGTCATCTTCCTGGAAGAGCTGGAAGATCTGAAGAACTGCCATATGCAGCGCCTCAGCCTGCATTACGTCTTCAGTGGCGAAAGCCAGTCCTCCCCCTTGTTCGAAGGGCGGATCGATGCGGGTCGATGTCAGAACCTGCTGGATCGGTTTGTCGCGGAAGCACCCCTTCAGCACTATTTTATCTGCGGCCCGGAAGAAATGATCCATGCGGTGAAAGACACCCTGCATAAAGGGGGTGTTCCTGAGGACCAGGTTTATTTCGAGCTCTTCACCACACCGGTCAGCGATATGAGCCCGGGAGCAGCGACCCGGGAAAAGATCAAACCCAAACGCACAGACGGGGTCGCCAAGGTGCAGGTCCAGCTGGATGGCCGGGTGTTCTCCTTCGACCTCCCCTACAACGGCAAGGCCATCCTCGATGCCAGCATGCAAACCGGAGCCGACCTGCCCTTCTCCTGTAAAGGCGGGGTCTGTTGCACCTGCCGCGCCAAACTGGTCAGGGGAGAGGTAGACATGGATGTCAACTATGCCCTGGAGCCCTGGGAAGTAGAACAGGGTTTTATCCTGACCTGCCAGAGTCATCCGAAAAGCGAAGAGATCTTCGTTGATTTCGACCAGCAATGAACCAGCCTGCCATCAGCGATAAGAAGGAGGCCATCTATACAGCCGCAGCCCGCCTTTTCCAGGAAAAAGGGTATTCAGCGACGAGCATGCGTGAATTAGCTGCTGCTGTGGGCCTGGAAGCGTCCAGCCTGTATTCTCACATTGCCTCCAAGACAGAATTACTGGATCATATCTGCTTTCATGCGGCCCACCGGTTTACCAAAGGGATGCAGGTGATCTCCGATACCCAGGTCCAACCGATCGAACAGATCCGGGCATTGCTGGATCTGCACATGACCATTGCGCTGGAAGATCCCACCAGCCAAACGGTCTTCAATGATGAATGGCGGCACTTGCCGGAGGAGCGGCTGATCGCCTTCCGCGCCTTGCGCAAACAGTATGAAGTGGGCTTCCTGACCTTGATCGAACGGGCACAAAAGGTCGGACAGGTCCGCCCTATGGAGCCTAAATTGATCCTATTGACCTTGCTTTCGGCCCTTCGGTGGCTTTATGTCGGAAAAGGTTTGAATTCACGCATGAAGCCGACGGATATCAAATCGCAGATGACCCGATTCCTGCTGCACGGTCTGACTCCGGAGTGATCGGCCTTTCAGACACTGGTTGGCCCGGTTTTTTCGTTTCTTGCAGGGAAACCTGCCATTCATGAAAACCAAGGAAGAGATCGTCAACAACTGGCTGCCCCGCTATACCGGGATGGGCCTGGCGGATTTTGGAGAATATATCCTCCTCTGCAACTTCACCCATTATGTCGAGCTCTTTGCCGATTGGAACAAGGTACCCATCATCGGCAAGGATCGCAGTATGATGTGTGCCACCGCAGGCGGGATCACCATCATCAACTTCGGTATGGGCTCACCCAATGCCGGGACCATCGTCGATCTTTTAACCGCCATCAAACCCAAGGCTGCCCTCTTCCTGGGCAAATGCGGTGGCCTACGCCCCGATAAGAATCAGGTTGGTGACCTCATCCTGCCCATCGCCGCCATCCGCGGGGAGGGGACTTCCAATGACTACCTGCCCCCCGAAGTGCCGGCACTCCCGGCATTCGCCTTGCAAAAAGCCATCTCTACCACCATCCGGGAATTCGAAAAGGATTACTGGACCGGCACCGTCTATACCACCAACAAACGGGTGTGGGAGCATCGGGAGGACTTCAAGGAATACCTGCGCTCGCTCCGCGCCCTGGCCATCGATATGGAGACCGCGACCATCTTCGTCGCTGCCTTTAAAAACCAGATCCCGGCAGGCGCCCTGCTGCTCGTCAGTGATATGCCTATGGTGCCCGACGGTGTCAAAACCGATGCTTCCGACAAGGTCGTCACCGAACAATATGTCCAGACCCACCTCAAGATCGGGGTGCGCTCTCTCCAGCAGCTGATCAACAACGGAGAGACGGTGAAGCACCTGCGGTTTTAGGAGTGGAGGAGTCGAGGAGGTTATGAGGTTATGAGGAAAGTTATGGCGTGATTTCGATAATTCGAGGGATCAGGGATCAGGGACGAGGGATCAGGAATTGAAAAGCGGAAGTCGGAAAGCGGAAATCGGAATCGTACCGGCTGCTTTAGCTGCCGTGCCAGATTGATAGAACAATCTTTTTAAAGGGAGAAATAAATAAGAAATAAGGAAACAATGATTGCGTTGGGGGTTGGCTTTTTCCGGGGATCGAAAGCAGAGTTATTGCGTGATTGGGTTACCTCCTACGGCGGTCAAGATTGCGTTATTTCGAATTCCAAAGACCGAGGGATGAAGAATGAGGAACGCAGGAATTAGGAATAAAGCCATAATCACCTTGAACATTAAACAGGGGAAGCGTCAGCTGACCTTTGAACCTTGAACAGCCAAGCCCTTGAAACCGTCTGCCAAACCAGAAAGCAACCAGGAACCAGCCCCGAGTTCTCGGGGGAGCAAACGCAGGAAACAGGAATCAGGAATGAGGAACACAGGAATCAGGAATCAAGCCATGATCACCTTGAACATTGAACAGGCAGGCTGTCAGGCCTCGCCTTGAACGTTGAACCCAGACGATCCCGCTGAAGCCCCGAGGACTCGGGGGAGCAAACGCAGGAATCAAGGAATTGCTCATTCGGCGTTCGGTATTCGGCCCAATGCGTTGGCCCTTTTACCCATTACCTTTTACCATTTACCCTCCCAATCCGGAGACAGGTCTCCACCCTCTTGTACTCAGCGAACGGTGAATGCCGAACAGCGAATGGCAACTCCCTCCTACGCACTCACTTCCTGCCGCACCAATGGCATCAGTGTATTCAGAAATTCGATCTGAATCCGCTGGCCTTTATCCCTGGCGTACCAGGCATGCATCGCCTCACTGGATCGATCACGAAAAGCCTGTTGTTCAGCCTCAGGGAGCATCTGGACGGTCTGCTTCATGTCCATCACCATGGCCTGGGCTTCGCTGGGTCGGGGGCCCCAGGTATCGAGGACTGTTCCGCTTTCAGCGTCCAGGATGATCACCTTGGGGATCGCTCTCGCACCACGGGTCAGAAACTGGTCCATCAGTTCGGGGTGTTCGTCACGCAGGATCAATTGCAAGTCCACCAGTGGACTGGCCTCCGCCATCCGATCCAGGACGGGAAGGACCTGAGCCGCATCCCCACACCAGGCTTCCGTCAGGGTCAGGAGAATGACCCGGTGCTGGATGCCCTGTATCCGAACCAAACTGTCGTCGGACAGGCGCAGGATCTTGTCCCATTTGTTCATCCGCTGGACGTTCTGGCGGGTATAGTCCAGCATGGCCGGGCTATGGTCCTCTCCGGTAGTCTGATCGTTTTCCAGCAATTCATCTACACGCAACCGATAGGCTGCATAGGTCATTGCACTGGCGTATTCAACAGGTGAGATTGAGGTCATGTTGGTCAGATGGTGAAAGAACCACAATCATTTTACTGGTAAAAGGTTCATTTCGCCCCTTCGAACAGCCTTCGGGTTTGGGCCAGCGCACGTTGATTGTGCGGGAGGGACCAGGCTCTCAGGATGTCCTCCCGTTCCCGACGGGTCAGATGGAAGGACATCGAAGCCGGGTCCTGATTTTCTCCGGGTTTATAGATGAATCGGACGATGTCGAACATATCCTCACCAAAGAGATCAAACAGCAGGGCTATTTGGGCATCATGCTCGAAATCCTGCTGGCGCAATTGTTGCCCGACAATGCCGAGTGGATTCAGGATATCCCGGACCACCCCATGTCTTTCTGACTCCTTGATCTTTGGCTCCTTATCCCAGCTTCGGATCTGAAGGAGCACCACCCCACTGGTGTTTTCGCGAATCCAATCCTGGTACACCTCTAAAAAACGGGCAGCCAGGGAAATCCCGTAATTGTCCCGGAAACCGGCATCCATGATGTCAATAGCCGGCACACAGGGCAGGCTTACCTCAGGTAAAATATAGGGGTAGGTGGCATTCATTCGCAGGGCCGAACTGAATGCCAGTCCATCTGCCCGAACTGCACGGAACATCTGCCCGAAATCTACCCCATCGATGTCCGTCCGGTTTCGGCGACCGTCCGGGAGAGGCGATCGACACAGGAAAGACACCGGTTGTGGCGTGATGATCAACCGGCGACCGTCATTGACGATGGTGGGAGTGACGAACAACATGGGAATGTCGGCATTGGCTTCGGGCTCCCGATAGTCGCTGATGGTCTTATCCAGGACATAGCCTGTGTTCTCATGAAACTGCATTTCGAAACTGTAGCCACGATCCTTCCGATAGGACATCGAGTCACGGGTAAACTTCAATCCCGGAAAGAACAGGTCATTGGTTGCAATGCTGAAGGCCACCGAATTCAAGAGATCTCCGGCCATGTTTTTAATGTAAAATGGCCTTGTATAATCTGTGATAAATCCCTGTTGCTGGCGCAGCCAGAGTTCTCGCTGATAGGCCATTCCAAAGATACCGCCGGATGCCCCGGTCATCAGGGCAACCCGTCGCATCAGCGAATCCGGCAGTGCTTTTTCCAGTTGGCTCATCACCTGCATGGTCCAGACCGCCGACTTTAAACCACCGCCACTGGAAGAGAGGATCACCAGCTTGGGTTTTTCCTCCGCTTGATGCTTTAGCCAATTCTCCAATACCTTCTGGACGGCGGCTTTATCCCGGGCCATCTGCTCCGGATTGAACAGGGAGTCCAGGGTAGGATTGTCATAGACCGGCCGGTCTTCACAACTGTAATCCAGGCCAAACGCCTGATTCTCCACACGCAGTCCGCGATTTCCGGTGATCATATTCACCAGTGCCAACAGGAAGACCAGGAGGACCAGGCGCCAGGTGCCAAACCAGTAGGAAATCGCTCCGACCACCGCAAGGACCATGGAGGCCATGATATACACCGAGGCACCTGCAGGTATTCTGAAAACAGGAATCTCCTCCAGCAGGCCAAAGAGCGTAAGCAGGATCAGGCTGATCACCTGCAGTAACAGGGTATTCAAATGATTTTGTCGATACACCCCTTTCAGCAAAGCCGGCTCATAATGGTCGACGGATCGAACACGACGCATGCGCAGGCGCTCACTGAGATAGAGTTCCACACCCCAGTTGCCTGTGGTCCGCTCTGCCAGACGAGACTTCAGGACTCGTCCGCCGGGGCGTGGACCTGCCAGCAGGTGAGGGGGGACCTCCCCGGGTTTCATCTGGTGGATGTCCTTATTGGTCAGCCAGAGGTAGATACCGATAGCCAGGGAAAGGACCAACATGCCGAAGAGGAAATACAGGAAATGTCCCAGGATTTGACGGGCATCAAATCCTGCTTCTACGGTCTGGAGGGATGCAGAAGACCAGAAAAACAGAACGAGATACAGGAGGGGTATGAGGCTGTTATTCAGCGCAAACTTGGTAAATGGCCGGGATAACGCAGCGAGAAACGGAAACCGTGCTGCATGCAATAGATAGGTGACCAGATTCCAGGTCATCACCAGTGCGCCGAAGGCCGTTCCCAGAATAGCGTAACTGAAATTACCGGTCTTATCCAGGTATTCAGGCAGTAACATAAGGAACTTGATCCCGAAAAGCTTCAGGATATTCCCGGTCATCAACAACCAGAGAAACACCCAGATGACCAACAGGAATACATGTTCCTGGAAGTGGAGCAGGAAGAGCCGGATAGGGAAGGAGTGCCTGAAATTATAGATCCATCTCCTCATCCCTGGGGTCATAGCGGATCACACGAACCGTTTCGATCTTCTTGTCACTGACGACCTCCAGGATGTATTTATACCCATCCAGGATCAGCTCATCACCCTCTTCCGGTATACTGGTGGTCGTCATGACCAGGTATCCAGACAGCGTATGGTAATCGCCCTTCGGAAATTGCAGGGAGGGGTACTTCTCATTGAGATAGTCTATCTCCAACCGCCCGGAGAAGAGAAATTCATCAGCGGAGATCTGCTCTTCCACATAATCTTCTTCATCGTGCTCATCTTCGATCTCACCGAAGATCTCCTCCAGGATATCCTCCATGGTGATGATCCCGGCAGTCCCCCCGTATTCGTCCACCACACAGGCGATGCTGGTGTTTTCCTTGATCAGCAGGTTCAGGAGGTCCTGCACCTTCATAGACTCCGGCACAAAGGGGATCTGAAAGATCATCTTCCGGATCGGGCCATCACTCGTCAGCATCTGCTGGTGATGTACATAGCCAAGGACATTGTCGATGTCACCATCCACGACCAGTAATCGCGAGAGTTTGGTTTCGATAAAGAGGTCCTTCAGCGTTTCAAGATTTTCAGTTACTTCGATGGATTCGATCTCCGTACGGGGCACCATGCAATCCTTGACCCGGACCTGCTTGAGGTGAAGGGCCTTGCCAAACAGGTCGGTATCGATCCGGGTCTCCGAATAGGTCTGCGAATCACGGATATACGATTCGAGCTCCAAGCGGCTGAATACAGCATCTTCCTGCTGCGGGGCTGACTTGACAAACAGACGCAGGATCATATGGGATAATCCGGTCATCATGGCAGCCGGAACAGCCAGCAGGACATTCATAAACTGGATGGGAAATGCCAGATTGTAAATGGCCTTTTCTGCGTAATTCCGAAACAGCACTTTGGGCAGGAATTCACCAAAGATCAGGACGATGATGGTCCCGATGATGGTGATCAGGAATGACAACAGGATCTCCCCGCTGATCATTGGCGTGAGTAGCGGGGTCAGCAGGCTGGCCAACAGCATAGTGAAAATGACCAGCACGATATTGTTGCCCACCAGCATGGCCCCGAGGAATCGGGCAGGCTGGGCATAAAACCGGGCGATCAACTGCCCGCGACGACCGCCTTGCTGCTTTTTGAGTTCGACCCTCAGTTTATTAGCAGATACATAGGCGATCTCTACCCCCGAAAACAGGGCAGAGAACAAAAGTGCCAGGAACAAAAGGACCCACATCATGGTTCAAAGATAACCAAGGGAACAGGATGATGCCAGTTCTGGACTTTATTCCATTTTTCGTTGCATCCCGGGTCCCTTTTCACAACTGGTTTACCTTTGGGGTCCTCCACACAAAAACTGTTGTATGGCATTGAAAGAATCCAACATGTTACCGCTCGGAACCAAGGCTCCGGCATTCTCCTTACCGGATACCGTTTCGGGAAAAACCATCCATGGACATGACGTGATGACGGGTCGGATCAGTGTGGTCATGTTCCTGTGCAATCACTGTCCGTATGTGATCCATGTCAATTCAAAGATCACGGCACTGGCGACCGAATACCAGAAAAAAGGCGTTGTCTTTCTGGCCATCAGTTCGAATGATATCGAGAACTATCCCCAGGATGGTCCCGATCTGATGAAGGAAACCGCCTTAAAGGAGGGATATCCATTCCCCTACCTCTATGATGCCTCCCAGGAGGTGGCCCGGGCCTATGATGCCGCCTGTACACCGGACTTTTATGTCTTTGATGCAGAGATGTCCCTGGCCTATCGTGGTCGGCTGGATGATTCACGGCCGGGCAACAACACCCCCCTGTCCGGAAAAGAACTGCGTCAGGCCCTGGATGCCCTGCTGGATGACCAACCCGTTCCGGAGGCGCAATACCCCAGTGCCGGTTGTAATATCAAATGGAAACCCTGACCACGCTCGCTGGCATCGATTATGGTGCCCGAAAAGCGGGGACAACTGCTCTTGCTATCTGGCGGGATCACCGGATCGAACTGCTGTCCTGTCCGAAAGGCGTGGATGCCGATCAGTGGCTCCTGAATCAGCTGGCATCGATCCGTCCCGGGGTCATAGCCATCGATGCGCCACTTTCCCTTCCCCCGGGTGTCCTGGGGAAGGGCGGCCACTTTCATTTGCGATGGGCCGATCAGCTCTGCGGGGCGATGTCGCCGATGTTTCTGGGCGGGCTCACCGCACGGGCCATGTCCCTGCGATATCACTATCCGGATGATCAGGCAACCTGGATCGAAACCTATCCTTCCTGGTTGGCTAAACAGCGTTTTCATGGAGTTCGGGAGGATCATCACGCGCTTTTGAATGCGATCCAGGCATTCTGGCCGGCGTCCGAGATCCCGGTGCCTCATGACCAGCATCAGATGGATGCTTTACTGGCGATGATCGCCGCCTATCATTGGGATAACTGCAGCAGCTGGCACTATGGTGATCCCTGTGATGGGGTGATCGTGATCTGACCTAGAAGTCATCACCTCCATCCATTCCGCCGCCCTTCTTTTCACGGGTTTTCTGCTGGTTGAGCCGGTAGGCGAACGTGAGATTGACGGAGCCTGTCCGCCATTGGAAATTGCCCCTGGTGAAAAAGTCCTCCCCGCGGTTCTCATAGATCCTTCTGCGTGTGCTGAAGATATCTCGTCCACTCAGGGTCAGGGTTCCCTTGTTTTGAAGGATGTCCAAGCTCGCTCCGATATCAAGATGCTGCATGGCCAGGTATTTGCCCTGGGTCGTCACACGCGGTGCCCGGTAATTGTAATTGACCTGCAGGTCGACCTTCTGGAACAGGGTGACCCTCGAACTCAACCGACCAAACCAGGTATAGGCATCGGCAGTGAATCCTTCGCCCAAATTGGTTCCGTCAGTTATGGACCGGAAGAAATTGATATTCCCATTCATGCGCCAGATGGAATAGGGCTCATAGGAAAAGGTGACTTCCAGTCCGATATCGTGTTGAGTATTCAGGTTCTCCGGGCGGATATAACTGATCCCATCCGCATCAACGGTCCTGATCCGATCGATGACCTGATCTGTCTTGCGGTAAAAGATAACGGGGGAGATGCTTCCTTTTGCCCAGGTTTTGATATGTCCGACCTCATAGGCATTGGTGAGTTCGGGATCCAGGTCGGGATTGCCCTGCCAGATATTGCGCACATCACTGAAGGTGAGGAATGGATTCAAGGACCGAAATCCCGGCCGGTTGATCCGTCGGCTGTAGCTCACTTGGAGACTGTGATCGTTGGCCAGCTGGAAAGAGATATGGGCACTGGGGAAGAGTTGGCCGTAGGAACGCGGGTTGCGCTGCGCCGTTTCGACGAGCTCGGTGCGGATATCCGTATACTCATACCGGAGGCCAGCCTGGATGGAGATCGGCTCCCACTGTTCACCCCAGATCGCATATGCTGCATAGATATCCTCATCATACAGGAATCGATTATTAAATCCGGCCAGCGGGGTCCAGGATTCGAGGATGCGCTCCTCCACCATAAAGTCATTATCGATATTCCGCAGGCCGGCACGCAGCCCGGCCTCGATCTTTCCCTTGCTGGAAATGGGGTATTGATAATCGGTTTGGAAGATGATGTTTCGCTCGGATTCCAGATTCTCGGATCGCTGTTCAATACTCTGCTCCGAGGACATGGTCCCATCCGGTAAAAAATATTCTTCCAGAAAATCGGACCGTTCTTGTTCCGCATTATCCTGATAACGCAGGTCGGCGGTCCAGACATGGTCTTCGGTGTCAAATGTCTTCTTCCAGTTGAGCGCGTATTCCAGGGTGGGCTCCAACTCTGCCTCATTGTCTGAACGACGGGTGATCAGCACCGGCTGCTGAAGGTTATCCAGGAAATCATTGTAGGTCAGGTTGGTGAGGTTGTCATCCATGCTGTAGCGATAGTTGAAGGATGAGGTCAGGGTGCCGCCATCGCCGACAAAGAGATCCAATCCGAACCGGACATTGTGCGACAGGCTCCTCCGATCATGGGTCCGCAACTGATCGTTGATAAAGGTGGAGTCATTTCGATAGAACTCCTGATACTGTGTCGCTCTTCCGAGATTGGTCCGGTAGCGGATCCCGTAGTTGGCAAACAGGTTGACCATGGACCGGCGATAATTCAGATTGGCTGCACCTCCCCATTCCAGAGGATAACCAAGGGTTGTCTCAAAGCTGCCATTCCATCCCTGCTGCCGTTCCTTTTTCAAGACGATATTGATGATGCCCGCCATGCCTTCAGCTTCGTAACGAGCGGAGGGATTGGTCACCACTTCAATCCGGTCGATCAAGTTGCTGGGCAGGGATCGAAGTCCATCACTGTCCCCCACTCCGATCAATCCGGAGGGCCGGCCATCGATGAGGATACGCACCCCGCTGCTTCCACGCAGACTGACATTCCCTTCCACATCGACGGTCACCGAAGGAACATTATCCAGGATATCTGCCGCCGTGCTCCCGGTATTGGCGATATCCTTGCCGACGTTGTAGATCTTCTTGTCGAGCGACAATTGCATCTGGCTCTTTTCGGCACTGACCTCGATCTCGCTCAGCAAGGCCGCTTCCGGGCGGATTCGGAGCCTGCCCAAGTCCAGGATCTGATCCGGGACCAAATGGAAGGGGCCCAGATAGCGTGTTCCATAGGCGATGTATTCGATGCGGACCAGATAGTCTCCAGTGGACAGAGATAGCTCGAACCGGCCATCCTGATCGGAGATACTCCCGTTGAGGAGGGTAGAATCGGCAGCCTGCAAGACCGAGACCGCTGCGAACTCCAATGGTGCCTCGGTTCCTTCTTCGACGACATAACCACGGATGGCCGCCTGTTGCGACCACAAAACTGTACTCAGGAACACACAGATAAAGAGAAGAAGGAACTTTGGCATAAGGAGGACAAAGATAAGTGTTCAGGACATGTAAAACCGGATGTTGCGCCAACCCGAAGGTCCGTACTCGGGTCAACTGGACATCATAACTCTATGCTGGCGTCCTTGTTCAGTCTTTTCTGAAATAATCCGATCCGATGACCAGGATCCCCGGTTGCCGGCAGGTCCGGAGATGTCTTACATTTGCCCGATGATGCGCGATGAGATTCTGATCAAGATGCGGCGGTATTGTGATTACCAGGATCGCTGCCATCAGGAAGTTCGATCCAAGCTGATCCGTCTGCAGGTCTACGGTGATGAACTGGAACAGATCATGGCGATTCTGATCGATGAGGATTTGCTCAATGAAGAGCGTTTCGCCCGGAGTTTTGCGCGTGGCCGACATCGGATCAAAGCCTGGGGCCGTCATCGGATTACCCGGGAGCTGAAGAAGCGGCAGATCAGTGATTATTGTATTCGCAAAGCGATGGAGGAGATCGATGAAGACGAATACCGGAAAAACCTGGAGATGGTCCTGCGCAGGCGTACCGCCTACCTCTCACCTGAATGGCCCCGGGGGAAACAGGAGGAAGATCTTCGTGAACATGCCATGCGCAAGGGCTACGAGCTGCCCCTGATTGCCTCGACTATCCGGCAGGTGCTGGACGAATAACCTGTCTGCCAGGCGACCAATGCGGGTTTTGGAAGGGGGAATGTGGAGAGAAGAAGCTAAACTTGTTTCACACCCTTATGCGATGGAAGAACTGTTCAAATCGCCACAACCCCTTATCAAGGATCAACGCAAATTGGCCCTTCCCATCCTGGAGGGCTGGTCATTCGAACCCATTGACCGCATCCGGTATCTGGAGGCACAGGGTAGCTATACCCTGCTCCATCTGACGGATGGCTCTTCTATCCTGGTCAGCCGGAACCTGGCGGCCCTGGAGGTCCAGATCGGCGACCCCATTTCCTTTGTCCGGATCCATCGATCCTATATTCTGCATCTCTCCTTCCTTCGCAAATATGTGAAGACCAAGAGTCCGACGCTGATCCTGGATGACGGGACCTCACTTCCGCTATCGGTCCAACGCAAGTCTACATTCCTGGAGGCCATGCAGCACTTTTTCCGGTTCTAGCCCACCTCCTGACCCGCTCTCCGGTAGAAATCCCGGGTAAACTCGATACGGATTGAACGGATCAGCAATCAAAATTGTCTATACTTGCAGGCCTAATTCTTCCTGTCTCTTGAAACGACTCCCCTTCATCCTCCTGGTCATATTCCTGGTTTTATTCATCGACCAATCCCTGAAGATCTGGGTCAAGACCCACATGCAGATCGGTGAAGAATTTCCCATCCTGGGTCAAAGCTGGGCATTCATCCATTTTGTCGAAAACGAGGGTATGGCCTTTGGCTGGAAGATTCCCGCGCTGTATGGCAAACTCATCCTGTCACTTTTTCGCCTGGGAGCCATCGTCTTTCTGACGTACATCCTGCGCCAGCTGATGAAGGCCAATGCCAGTCTGGGCCTCCTCACCTGCTTTGCGCTGATCTTTGCCGGGGCATTGGGCAATATCATCGACAGTGTCTTCTATGGCTTGATCTTTTCCGCTTCCCCCTATCATGGAGGTGTGGCGGAGCTCTTCCCGGAAGCAGGCGGATATGCAGGGGTACTTTACGGGAAGGTGGTGGACATGTTCTACTTTCCGATGATCGAAAGTGTATGGCCAAGTTGGATGCCCTTTGTGGGTGGCGAGCCGTTCCTCTTTTTCCGACCGGTCTTCAACGTGGCAGATGCCTCCATTTCTGTAGGGGTCATTCTCCTGCTGCTCTTTTACAGAAGCTTCTTCACCCAGGATTCGATCCAGCCTGTGGAAGACAGGTCAGCGTCAGGTGATCCGACGCCTACGGCGGAGTAGGGAAACCTGGTTTCCGAGATCGGACAACTTGAACCTTTTTACAAAAAATGGGCGTTTTTGTGACAAGCAGTTAGCGCTTGCGGACGGCATCGTTATAACGGTGGATGGCCTTCACTGCCTTCTCGATGGTACCGTAATTCAGGGTATAGTGGACATATTTCCCGTCCCGGTCGGCATCTACCAGGTTGGTGTCTCGCAATATTCGAAGGTGTTGAGACGTTATGGATTGTTCCAGCTTGAGGGTATTATAGATCTTATTGACGTTGATCGCATTGTTCTTGTCAATGAAATCGAGGATCTTCAATCTGAGTGGATGAGCGAGAGCACGTAATAGCTCTGACGACAAGTGAAGCTTGTCGCTGTCAATCCCTACCTTGACTCTCTTCATGGTTGCGCGTTGTACTGTAACAAGTAGTTTACCTGCTACAAATATCCACTTTTAATCCTTTTTGCCCAACCCTGTGAACTAAAAAATGCTGTAAATCCATTGACTTACAGCATTTTCTATGCCTGTTACAAATAGCAATATGAAGTTATATTATATTACATATTCTCTTATCTGCCATTCAATTAGCCCGCCTCTGACAGGGGAAAACCCCGGCAGAATACAGGCCTGAGAATTGTTAAAAATTAGGCTGCCAATTCTTCAACCAACCTTGAAATTTGTGACAATCTCTCGCGATCCAGCATATAATTGATGAATTTGCCCCGTCTCTGGGTAATCACCACACCGGCTCTGCGCAGGATGGCCAGATGCTGTGAAGCAACGGATTGTTCCAGGCGAAGCTTGATGTAAATATCCGTTACCGTCATGCTCTCATTGTCTTCCAAAAGGTCGATGATACTTTGCCGCAACTTGTGGTTGACGGCGCGCAAGACTAAAACGGCCTTTCGAAGCTCCGCATAGTCCAACTGAATATCATTCTTCCCTTTCTTTAGAATGACAGTTTCATTTTTCTGTTTTCTCATGGGTCATTGTTCTTGTGGCGGTTTCCCAAACCAATTCTTTCCTTGCGAATTCTGTACCAAAATATCGCCGATCCACTTCAACAGCTTTTTCCAAATGGGTGTTTCCCCCACCCATATGGGACAATTCGCTATATGAAGGACAAATATATTATAAATATTTGTCACGTGTAAGGATACTGATGGTCAATCCATCTATATCCAATACTGGTCGACTCAGCAAACAATCCTCAGATTGCCTGGCGCTGTAGGTAAAGGGGGAATGGGGTCAACCGGTGTTGCAAGGAGCACCGGAAGACTTATAGAGTATAAAAGACCGTGCCAATCTCATCAGGAAGGACCCGGAAGCACAGGACTTTTTGGGATCGTCACATTCGGCGGTTTGAGATATTGGGGTTCGAGATAGGCGATATCCGCCCAATCTCCCGCTTGGTAGAGCTCTTCTGCCAACCCTCGCAGATGCCGGGCAGCACACCGGATCCCACAATCCTTCAGTCCGGGAACGGACCAGTATTCCACCAGTTTCGGTGCACCATCACCACAGACCAGCACATCCCCTTCCGGTGTTTCCAGCCAGGTAGACCAGGGGATCTGATCCAGGATGACCGGTATGGGTCCCTGGGGGTTTCCGGGCGCGGATCGATAGAGATAAACCTCAGTGCGGCGGGCGTCAATGGCGCTGAGGTAGGCAAAGGCTCCGGGATACCGTTCTTCTGCAGCCCTGGCCAGCGAGGCCAGGGTCGGGACCGGAAGAACAGGAATGTTCAGCCCATAGGCGAGTCCCTTGGCAGTCGACAAACCGACCCTGAGGCCCGTATAGGATCCCGGGCCAATACTGACCCCGATGGCATCCAGATCACCCGGTTGGATCCCGGCCTCATCCAGGCACTCCCGGATAAACACCGCCAGCAGTTCTGCATGGACATAGCCGTCATCCGAACTGCGCTCAGCGAGGACAGTCCCATCCCTGGTAATGGCTGCCGAACAATTGGCCGTGGCCGTTTCTATGAGCAGGATCAATGCCATGGTTTCTTCTCACGTTGATGAGACAGCCTGTTTTTCCTACTCAGTCCGGCACGAAACCGCTGTACTTCCCTGGTACTTTGCCATTGCAGCAGTCCTTCTCCGCCCAGAAGTGTCAACCATCCCGCCAAAAACAATCCATTGCGCATACCCACGACCAGAGAGAGGTACTCCTCCAGGAAGGGCTTGATCCAGAGCGCTTCCAGGATCAGGACGAGTACTGTACCCAAGAAAAGGCCGATGGTCAGTGCCCGGATGGTTTGCCGGGTCTCTTTCCGCTGCCTGTTCTGACAGCGGATCAGAAATCGGGCGGCCAGTGGATGGTCCGGGTTCAGCCGCAGGATCTCTCGCAGTATATGGGTACAATGCTCCTCTTTCCCCAGATGATAACAGGCTGCCGCCTTGCGAAAGAGCAGATGGTGATACAATCCTTCTTCCCGGGACCCGAACTCCGGCCGATCAACGGTCAAGGCAATCCCCTCATCCACTCTGGTCAGAAAATGAGCATATTCGGCACATTCGAACAGGGCATCCAGATAGATGACCAGGATATCATAGAATTCATCCTGATCCAGCAACCGGAGGGCTGCCTCATGCTTCTCGACATATCGACGAACAGCCTGGTGCGCATCGGTCCGCAAGCGGTCGATCTGCTGAGGGTGAAAGGCGGAAAGATCTGGATTCATGACACCTCTGTCAATGGGTATAACACGGGTTTGCTCGGCCCTGCATCCAATACGAATGACGGGACCTGGAGGTTTAACAGATAAAGACCATCCTTTTGTTCCTCGGGTACATAGATCATCTCCGTAATGGTGGCATCCTCGCGAAGTGAATCCGGAAATCCCCACCAGACGTGATGTGCTGCCAGCTTGCCGCCATCTTCCTCCCGATCGATCGAAGGAAGGTCTACCAGAATGTGACGCACACCCAGGTCCACCAACACCTGCAGACCTTTTGCTTCAAGGTAGGGTGGGTTGGTTCCCGACCAGGTGCGCCGGGCTTTTTCAGCCGGGTTGGGCAGACTGCGAAGGACCACCGCTTCGACCTTCTGGCCATCCATGGCCTCTCGGATCTGATCTGCCAGGATCACCTTGTCTCCATTTTCCTGTCGTACAGGCAGGATGGAGATGAGCTTTGCAGAAAAGTGAAATCGACAAAGGCAGTGATGCAGGGAAATACGCTCTTTGGCAATATGACCGTAGCATTCCGTATGCGTTCCATTTCCATGGGGATTCAGCATTACATTGACAAAGTTGACTGCACCTCCCAGGCGAGTATCCCCGACAAAACTACCTTCCCGGACAGGCTCAACCCGAAACGGAGGAGCATAATAGGCATTGGGCGCAGTGGCATCGGGCACCAGGGGTATAGAGATATCCACCGGCCGATGCAGATTTGCCCGATAACGAGTGTCCTGTATCGTGATGAATGCTTCCATCAGTTTCTCAGATCACGGCCCCAGGCGAGCTTTTCACGCATGGTTGACAAAAAGGAGTAGCTGTGGAACTGGATCAGGCGCAACGCAAAGGGAGCCAGCCGGATGGCGATCTGATCCTGGGGCGTGATAGTGGCAAAACGCGAATCCAGGGTACACAGGAAGCTGTCTGTTCGCCCCTTAACCTCGAACGACAGGATGGATCTATCCGGAATGACGATGGGCCGGACACCCAGGTTGTGCGGCGCTACCGGACTGATCACAAAATTGCCGGAACCGGGGAAGACGATCGGTCCGCCACAGCTCAGGGAGTAGCCCGTACTTCCAGTGGGTGTGGCCACGATCAATCCGTCCGCCCAATAGGTATTCATAAAATCACCATTCATATAGGCATCGATGGTGATCATGGAGGAGGTATCCCGCTTGAGGATGGTGAAATCGTTCAAGGCATAAGGGCAATCCCCGAAAAGGTCACTGTTGGAATCCAGCTGCAGGAGCACTCGTTTTTCAATGTCATAACGTCCTGCCACAAAATCAGATACGGCCTGTTCGATCTGGCTCTGCTCAAGGCTGGCCAGAAAGCCCAGCCGACCGAGGTTGATCCCGATCAGGGGTATGCCGCTGTCCCGGACCAGGGTCAGTGCATTGAGGAATGTCCCGTCTCCCCCCAGGCAGATGAAGGCCTCCGCCTGTGTGGTCAGAAGCTCCTCATGACTGGCGAATGTCTCTCGTCCGTCCGTGTCAAATCCGTGTTCCTCCAATACGTTGGCTATTTCATCCACCAGGCAGTAGACGATACCCTGGTGATCCAGCGCATTGGTCAGGGTCTCCAGGACCGGGAGGTCATCTGACTTGAAGACACGACTGTAGAGGGCTACTTTCATCGGAAGGAGAAGCTGGTGTGTAAAAATAACCCATTCTCCCCGAGTCCATTCACATTCCACCGCAATGAGAAGATCTTGTCATAGAAAAAGCGGAGATCCACCCCTGCTCCTGCAGACAAGAGCCATCGCTCCTGCAATGGGTTTGCTTCCCAAAAATAGGGGTCATGCACGACGCCATGATCGGTATGGATATGCGCATACACCTTGAGCGGGAGGGAGGAAAATGCCGGAATTCGAAACCAGGAAGGCCAGGGCAGGGGCAGGTCCACATCCCACAGGCGAATACGCCAGGCCGCCTGGACAAGCGCGTAATCCATCCCATCTATGACATAATGTTCGTACCCTCGTACCAGCCGTCTGCCATACCCCAGGGCCTGGTAATCAAAATAGCCCGGATTGCGGCGTTGCAACTGGATCCGGCCCGACGTAATACATTCAAATCCGTGCCCCTCTCCTGTGGGGAGATAGCCGGCAAAGACCGATTCGAGCCACCACCGATCGCGTTCACCCAGGAATCCCATTCCCTCCTTGATCATATAGCCATTCCAGGCATAGCCCTGGAAGGGATATGGTCGATCATCCAGGTGGTCCAGAGCTGCATGCCCCCAGACTGACAGATATCGGACCTGTGTGCCGGGCCGGGCAAAATAGGCCGGGTTCAGATCGCTGACAACCTGATCGTCTACCCGGGCAGATCGATAATTCAGGCCCATCGAAAACTTCCAGTTATACCGGGGTCGGTAGCGCACGTGGATCTGGGCCATGTATTTTTCCAGCATCCAACGGCCAAAGTCCCGGTAAAAGAGCTGTCGGTCATCCGCAGAAGCGTAATTGATCTCCCGAAATCGCTGGATATAGGCTTGCAGACCCAGGCCCCAATGTTTGTTTCCCAGGAATTGGGGCAGGTCATAGGCCAGTTCATACTTGTTGGAATACCCCTGCTGGACCTTCAGTTTCAGCAAGTCACCCCATCCTGTGAAATTGTAATGATTGAGATACAGGCCGTAGTTGATCCGATCGATGTCGTGATCAAAGTCTCTCCACCAAACATTGAAATTCCGGTCGGCCAGTTCGAAGATGGGAATGGGGAAGATGTACCAGGCCTCCCTGACCCGGACCCGGAGGTGAATTGTGTCGGATCGTGCTGAGATCTGCTCGACGTTGACGGAAAGGAACAGACCCGTATTTCCAAGCAGGCGTTCACATTCAGCCAGGGATGTCCGGACGTCTGCCGGATGAACTTTTTGCCCGGCCAGCAGGGTCATTTCTCGCAAGAGAACAGCATCACGAGTCCGCTTGTTTCCTTCAAACTGGGTCGAGCCAACAACAAGGGAATCCTGGGCCTGGATATACCAGGGCTGGGTAAGCAGGCACAAGAGCAGGCAGACAGTGATCCTGTACAGTGGCAGGCCTGTACCGGTCAGTGCAATCAACGAATGAAAACGGTTGGAAAATGAATTACATCGCACGCATAGCCTTGACCAGGGAGGTCAATACGAACGGCAGGGTAACCCAGAACCACTCGGGTTTGACGATCAACAGGGCGATGGTCGCTACGGTTGAGACCAGAAATAGCAGCCAGGCTGAAGTGGTTGATGTGTTACTTTGCTCCATGAACTTGGATTTGATGGCAAAAGTACAACCTGTTGACGAAATTTGACACCCCAAATTGCGATTCCCCATGACCCAGTCCACCTTCATCACCCTTCCTCCCTATCCTCGCGGGTTCCATATCATCACCAGGGACGTCCGACAGGCCCTGGGTGATCTACCACCAAATGGCATCCTGCATCTCTTTATCCAGCACACCTCTGCAGCCCTGGCCATCAATGAAGCTGCAGATCCGGATGTCCTCACCGACTTTGAATCGATCTTTAATCAACTGGTGCCTGAGAATTTGCCTTTTCTGACCCACACCCTGGAGGGACCGGATGATATGCCCGCACATGTCAAGGCCGTCATGGCCGGATCTTCGATCAGCATCCCCATAGTGGAAGGCCAACTGGCACTGGGCACCTGGCAGGGGATCTACCTGTGCGAATTTCGAAATCGAGGCGGATCAAGACGCTTGGTGGCGAGTGTGGTGAGTTGAGCTCAAAGAGGGCCATTCGCCCCCCCCGAGCACTCGGGGTCGGGGCTATTCGCAATGCGCCGTTCGCTTTTTGCTACTCACGTCAGTGGCTGGCGCCACACTGGCAGTGTCCCCAGCAAGAAAAGGGTAATTGGCCCTGGTGTAATCAAAATCTCTTTGTGTTTTTCCCCTCCACTCCTTGACACCTCGACTCCTCCACGACAATTGCAAAGCACGTCTGTGGCTGACGCCACTTGGCTAGCAGAGTCCATGCAATCAGGTAAAGGGTTTATGGGCCCTGTCTGTTTGCAACATCCCTTCGCATTTTTTCTTCTCCCTTTGGCGACTGAAGTCACCCTAACAAGGTCCTCCCTAAGTCGCATGGTCTCACCGTCTCAGAATCCCTCAGTTTACAGGCTTGGTGTTCGAAATAACACAAATGCCGAATTCCGTCCTTCCAACCAGGTTATATCCCGAAAATCCATAATATCCTACCTTGCAGAACGTTCCACTCTCGCAACCACCCAGAACATGGCGCGACCTGCGCAAAAGAAAAAAACCACATCCAGGCTTTCCCCCCGTGTGCGAACAGCGCTCCGTTATGCCCTGTACGCTGGTCTGACGGGCCTGGGCCTGGTCCTCTTGCTCATCGCCGGCATTTTCTGGGGCTGGTTTGGCGACTTGCCCACACGCAACGAACTGGCGCATATCCGGCAGCATCAGGCGTCTGAAGTCCTGTCCTCGGACGGGGTCATCCTGGGTAAGTATTACCTCGAAAACCGGGTCATCGTGGACAATGACCGCATCAGTTCGTGGGTCACCAAGGCCTTAGTGGCGACTGAAGACTCCCGGTTCTTTGAGCATCGGGGCATCGATTTGCGCAGCCTGGCTCGGGTCTTTTTCCGCACCTTCCTCGGCCGCGACCTCTCCCAAGGGGGTGGGAGCACCCTCAGCCAGCAACTGGCCAAAAACCTCTATCCCCGGAAAGACCATGGCTGGCTCTCCATTCCCGTCAACAAGATCCGGGAGATGATCGTCGCCTTGCGACTGGAAAAGGTCTACGACAAGGAGGACCTGCTCAATCTCTATCTGAATACCGTCCCGTTCGGAGACAACCTGTACGGCATTGAAGTGGCTTCCCGACGCTACTTTGGCAAGGCCGCCAAAGACCTGGAAACGCAGGAGGCAGCACTCCTGGTCGGCATGCTCAAGGGCAACTCCCTCTATCATCCCGTTCGCAACCCCAAACGCGCCACTGAACGCCGGAATACCGTCCTGCGCCGCATGCAGGGTCGTGGGGACCTGACCAAGGCACAACTGGAAGCTGCCCATGAACTTCCGCTCGGTATACACTACACCCGGGAAAGTCATTCGGACGGCCTGGCCACCTACTTTCGGGAACGACTGCGTTTTGAGGTGGACAGTATCCTGCAGGATCTCCGCAAGCCCGATGGTACCCGGTACAATCTCTATACCGACGGGTTGCGTATCAAAACGACCCTCAACAGCCGATTGCAACAGTATGCAGAAGAGGCCATGAAAAAACACATGGTGGTCTTGCAAAGTGCCTTCGATCGCGAGTGGAAGGGCGGTAAACCCTGGGGCTCCGATGCTGTCCTGGACCATGCCATGCGAAATACCGAGCGGTGGCAAAAGGGAAAGAAGAAGGGACTGTCCGACAAGGAACTGGAAGCCATGTTCAGAAAGAAGATCTCCATGCAGATCTTCACCTGGCAGGGACCTGCACGCCGGGAATGGACCCCGCACGACTCCCTGCGTTATGCCCTGAGCCTCCTCCACACCGGGCTGGTATCCGGCGATCCTGTCGAAGGACGTATCCTGACCTGGGTGGGGGGGATCGATCAGCAATTCTTCCAGTATGATCACGTCCTGGCACGTCGTCAGGTGGGGTCCACCTTCAAGCCCCTGGTTTATGCAGCGGCATTGGAAGCAGGTTTTATGCCCTGCGATTATTTTGACAACCAACTGGTCACCTATCCCGATCATCAGGACTGGTCACCTCGCAATGCCTCCAATGAGTATGGTGGGGTCTATTCCATGGCCGGGGCACTGAGCAAATCCCTGAACACCGTCTCAGCCAGCCTGATCATGGAGACGGAGGTCGATCCGGTCATCGATATGGCCCGTCGGTGCGGACTGCGGGGCCGCATTCCCGAAGTGCCCTCCATTGCCCTCGGCACGGGCGAAGCCTCTCCCATGGAACTGCTCAGCCTGTTTGGCACCATCGCCCTGGACGGGATTCGACCCCACTGGTACTGGCTCGAGCAGATCGAGACGGCCAGCGGTGATGTGCTCTACACCTATACCCAGGAAGAGAATCAGGCCCTGTACGAGCGGGCCATGAATCCGGAGACGGCCATCATCCTGCGCAGCGCGCTGGAGATGGCCGTAGACAGTGGCACTGCCCGTGCACTGCGGCTGACCTATGGTCTGAGGTCGCCCCTGGCCGGCAAAACAGGTACGACCCAGGATCAGGCCGATGGCTGGTTTGCCGGTTTCAATCCCCGACTGGTAACCGCTGTCTGGGTGGGGGCCGAATTGCCGGTGGTCCACTTCAAATCATTGACGATCGGTTCCGGCGGTCGATCTGCCATGCCCATTTTTGCCCGGATGATGCAGGCTGCCGGCAAGGATAAAACCCTCAACGAATGGACACGCAGTCCGTTCAAGCCTATTCCGGAATACATCGCGGCCAGTCTGGATTGCCCACCCTATCTCGAGGAAGCCCCCGTCTATGTCGATGATGATCCCGGCCTCCTGGAATGGCTGGGCCTCAAGGATGGTGAAGAGCAAACCGCCGAAGTCAACGGGGAAAAACGATCCCCCAGCAAAGCCTCCGAGCGCATCCGCAAACGCAACGAACGAATGAAGAAAAAGCGGGAACGCAAGGAGAATTGGAAGGACTTCTGGGATGGGGTGTTTGGCAGGGACTGAGGGAAATCGGAAGTGTTATTTCGATATTGGGTTATTTCGACAGGCTCCAAAGCATAAACTCCCTTCTGAATGTTGCGGTGGGACACAGCGCAATAGCCGATTCGAGTGAGACACTTGTGCCAACACAATTATTATTCATTTCAGAAGTAGAAAAAAACTTGGAAGTTTAGGATAGACTGCCCGTCCCGAAGTCCAACAAGGAAAGGAACAACGAACGCTTTGCACTTTCCACGTACCTTTCGCCCGTAATTCAACCACATGCTCCTCTGGATCGGATTTTTTGTGTTGATCACCGCTGCACTGGCCCTGGACCTGGGTGTCTTCCACAAGGAACCGGAGAAGATCAAGGTCAAGGAAGCCACTGCCTGGTCTATCGTGTGGATCACGCTTTCCCTGTTGTTCAGCATTGTGGTGTACTATGCCTATGAAGAGGACTGGAGCGGTATCCGGGAGATGACGGGCCACTTTATTCCCGGAGGGAAGGCTGTGGTCCTGTACCTGACCGGCTATCTCCTGGAGCTCTCCCTGAGCCTGGACAATATCTTTGTCATGGCCCTCATTTTCACCTACTTCAAAGTGCCCTCCGAACAGCAGCATCGGGTGTTGTTCTGGGGCATCCTGGGCGCAGTGGTCTTTCGCGCCATTATGATCTTTGCCGGCGTAGCCCTGATCCAGCGTTTCACCTGGTTGATCTACCTGTTTGGTGCTTTCATCATCTATGCCGCCCTGAAGATGTGGGCTTCCAGGGAAGATGAAGCGATCGATCTCAAAAACAACTGGATGTTGCGAAAGGTCCGAAAGGTTCTTCCGATCACCCGTTCCTTTTATGGACAGCAATTCTTCATCCGACGTGGAAAGATCCTCCTGGGCACCCCGCTGCTCCTGACCCTGCTGATGATCGAGACGACGGACATCCTGTTCGCTCTGGACAGCATTCCGGCCATTTTCTCCATCACCACAGATCCATTCCTGATCTTCACCAGCAACATCTTTGCGATCCTGGGTTTGCGATCCATGTATTTCATGCTGTCCGCCGTTCTTGATACCTTCAAGCTGCTCAAATACAGTGTGATCGCCATTTTGTTGTTTGTCGGATTGAAAATGGTATCTCACGGTTTCATCCACTTGCCAGAGTGGGCATCCCTGGCCTTTATCGGAGGCGCATTACTGGTGGGTGTCGTGGCCAGCCTGCTTGCAAATGCCCGATCAGAACCAGATGCCGGATCCGGCATTTGAGTGAGTCGGAAAGATTCCGGTCCTTTGCAGGACGAAAAAATCGGTGATCCCCATGTATAAAGGAAAAAAGGTAGTCGTGGTCCTGCCAGCCTACAATGCAGCAGCCACCCTGAAGAAGACCTATGATGAGATTCCCTTCGACCTGGTCGATGAGGTCATCCTCTGTGATGATGCCAGCCGGGACAATACGGCAGAGGTGGCCCGGCAGATCGGGATCCAGCATGTGATCGTGCATGAAAAGAATAAAGGGTACGGGGGGAATCAAAAGTCACTGTACAACCGGGCCCTGGAGCTGGGCGGCGATATCGTGATCATGCTTCATCCGGATTATCAGTATACGCCCCTGCTCATCCCCAGTATGGTCAACATCATCGGGGACAATCTCTACCCTGTCGTCCTGGGCTCCCGTATCCTGGGCAAGGGTGCCCTTCGCGGAGGCATGCCATTGTACAAGTACATCGCCAACCGCATCCTGACCCTGACGCAGAATATCCTGATCAATTACAAATTGTCAGAATACCACACCGGGTATCGCTCCTTCAGTGGTGAGGTCCTGAGGACCATCAACTTCAATGAGAATTCGGATGACTTTGTCTTTGACAATGAGATGCTGTCCCAGATCGTTTATGCAGGCTTTGATATCGGAGAAGTGACCTGTCCGACCAAGTATTTTGAGGAGGCCAGCTCCATCAATTTTCAGCGATCCGTGACCTACGGATTGGGTGTATTGCGTGTCTCCTTCAGCCATCTGCTCCAACGGTGGGGCCTGGCCTCATTTCCGATCTATAAACGGCTTATTTGATCAGAGATTGCTGACCGATAATCGCTTTTTTGGCCAGGAACAGGATAGCAAGGACGAGCACATAGACCAGGGTTACGGTCATAGCGGAGGGGGGTTAGGTTGTTTCGACTTGTTGGTATGGATGTAACGTCCATTCTCTCCATTTATGATGGACCACAGCTACAGATTACCGAAAAAACTCACTGATTTGTCGTCAACCCGCCTGAAACCAAGCTTTGAAGCGATCCGATCAATGCTTGATCAGGCAGTGGATCTGTACAATCGACCCGCCTTTATTCCTCCTGACCCCATATCCATTGTCCATCAGTTTGAACACCTGCAGGATCGGGAGATCATGGGCTTCTGGACAGCCATGCTGGCCTGGGGTCAACGCAAGACCATCCTGAACAAGGCCCGGGAGCTCATCGAACTGATGGATGGTGAACCCTATCAGTTTGTACTCCATCACCGGAAAAAGGACCTGAAACGGATGTTGCATTTTCGGCACCGCACGTTCAACGATGTGGACCTCCTCTATTTTATGGCCTTCTTTCGTCATCACTATTCCCGGCATGACAGCCTGGAGTCCGCCTTTCTGCTCGGGCACCAACCGGATCACCCGGATACCGAAGAAGCCCTGAACGCATTCCACCGGTATTTCTTCTCCCTGGACCATGTGCCGACCCGGACGAAAAAGCATGTATCTGCCCCCTTTCGAAAGTCTTCCTGCAAACGGCTGAACATGTTCCTCCGATGGATGGTACGGACCGATGATCGCGGTGTCGATCTCGGATTGTGGACCGGTATCCGTCCGGATCAGCTGGTCATCCCCCTGGATGTCCATGTGGAGCGGGTCGCCCGCCGATTGGGGTTGTTGCAACGGAAGCAACGGGACTGGCTGGCAGCCGTCGAAATTACCAATCACCTCCGCCACCTGGACCCGATGGATCCGGTGCGGTACGACTTTGCCTTATTCGGAATGGGGGTGCTGGAAAAGCCCGGCAGCTAGCGCAGCAGGGTTAACGATCCCGTTCGGGTTGTCTCTTGTCCGTCCTTCCCCACGACCCGGATGTGATACACATACACGCCGGGAGGGGCGTCCTGTCCTCCGTCGCGTTTACCATCCCAACCCGTTCCCGGGTCACTGGTAGAAAAGACTTTCTCTCCCCAACGGTTGTAGATCTCCATGGTGTACGCGCCTCCATCCAAGAAGACGATGACGGGTCGAAACAGGTGATTCAATCCGCGTGGTGCAAATGCATTGGGCACCCAGATGCGCAGATCCTGGCTGGCGCAAGCAATGTTTGACCGGCTGTATCGCCGCTCCTGCTGGCCTCCCGGCAAGATCACGGTATAGGTGGTCTCGATCACATAGCAGACCGGGGCCAGGGGCGGGCTGGCTGGGTCCAGGGGGTGGATGAAGTTCAGGGTAAGTGGATCGTTCGATCCCAGGGGTAGGATCTGATTACCCTGTACCTGATAGATCGCATATTCTTCGATGGTAGCACCATCGATCACGAGGGGTGTCCAGGCCAGAGTATTCTGAAAATTGGGCTGGGAGGCCGCTTGTAGAAAGACTGCCGTCGCCGGTTCGGTTGTCCATAACACATCACATTGGTCAATGGCAGAGATCCGGTATGTCCGGGATCTGACCGATGCATCAGTCCCAAGATCCTGGTAGGCATTTTTAACGGACAGTGGTGGTGTTACCGGAACCGGTTGTATGGACTGGAATTGGCCTGCTGCATCCTGGCGTTCAATACTGGCCTGGTTCAATTCTGCATAGTCTTCCCACACCCATTCCAGTTCCGGTTCCTGTGCCGGATTGATGGTGATGTAGGAAATGGCCATCTGCCGGGGTGGCTGGACCAGGTCGGGATCGAGGCAGATCTCATTGGACCGGGCCACCTGGGGGCTTCCTCCCTCCCTGGCGCGAACGGAGAAACAGTAGGTATCTGCATCATCAGCTCCTTCAAAGACGTATTGGATTGCATTTCCAGAGAGGGTATCCACTGGTTGGGCGGGTTGACCGTTCAGAGACAACCAGACCACTTGATCGCCGACACCACCGGGCCAGTTGATATAGGGGTTCCAGGTCAGGGTGATGGTTTGTGCGCAAGGCTGGACGGAGGCTTCCAGGAAGATGGTCTGGTGGGCCAGATCAAAAAGGCTGGTATTGCCGCAGGGATCTGCTGCCAGCACATAATAGAATTCAGAACCTTGGCCGGGGGTCGCATTGGGATCAGTCCAGGTTGTTGTGCCGAAGACCGTGTCGACCGGGACTGTGCCACCACTGGTGGTGCGATAGATGATGTACCGATCCACCTGGGGGTCACTGCTCGCATTCCAGGTCAGGACCACCTGCCCTCCGATGACCGATGCGCTGAGGATGGAAATGGTGGCCGGGGGTGCCGAGGACAGGGTATCACTGGACAGTCGAATGGCACCCGGACAGGCAACGTTGCTCTGCATGAAGTAATACCAGGTTTGGCTGCCTGCTCCGGCATGATGAAATTCTGTCTGGTTCTGATTCGAAATGGTACTGATCAGGTTGAATGGACCCGTCGGAGAGGTACTCCCAAAGACCAGATAGTTCTGAAAAGGGCCGCATGGATTGACGGGAAGGGTCCAGACCAGGGTATCGTTCTTGATACACAGCAGACCCGGAGGCTGGATCAGATTTTGACTGTGGAGTGCCTCTCCGTCAGCGACCAGCAGCCAGGTAAAACAAAGGATGGATAGTATTCTGCCGATCATTCCAGTTTTCCGTATTTCGCTTCATAATGGGAGAGAGGCATGGTCTCCTTGAGTCGGAAGGCGATAGTATCTCCTGAAGGAAGGATCCGTTTCCAGGCGATCAGTCCCACATGTTTGCCATACGTCTCTTCCCCGTGGAATTCGAGACTGAGCACCCCTTCTCCATCGTTCTCCACTTTTTCCTGCAGGCCCATGACGACACCCTCCACCTTTTTTCCATCGGGTTGTGTGACGGTTTCCATACGATCATAACGCCGGTAGCGGGTGAGTGTTGTCGTCAGACTGCTATCCCCGGGCTCCTTCCAGCTCGCCTGATAGGTGTATACTTTGGATGTATCGGGTACAGTAAACGGAAACAGGGCATTTCGGGTAATGTGCAGAGGGACAATGACGGGTTGATCCAGGGTATCCCGGGTGTAATAGATGGTTTCATCTGCCAACATGCCATTCACCACTTCTGTTTCACGAATCGTTTGCAACAGGCTGTTGGACTGATCATAGATCCGGGTCAACAAGGTCATTCCACTGTCTGTCCGGGTGGTGGTCAATGACCAGATCTCGTTCCCCAAGGCGAGCTCATTGGCTGGTTCGTAGATGTAGACCATCCCTTCATCGAATTGCTCCAGAGGGAAGTAATACACCTTGTAAGGGTTGGCCTGATCACCACAACTGCACCAGAGAAGCACGAAAAGGAGGAATAGGAGGCGGTATGGAGCGTGACAATTTGGCATAAACGATTGGAATGGAATGATTCTCGAGCAGGTAGATGTCAATATCGGAGGGGTAAAGTTATATTATCTTTGCCCTTTGGTTTTCCCTCCATCAATCTCGTTTCAGCTATGAGTATTTTCGCAAAGGTATTGGGTAAGGTCTTCGGCTCCAAACAGGACCGGGACATCCAGTCATATGAGCCCATTGTCGAACAGATCAATGCGTATTCCGCCGAATACCAGGCTCTCTCCAATGATGCCCTTCGCTCCAAAACTGTGGAGTTTAGACAGCGGATCAGTGACTACCTGGCTGACATTGATGCCGATCTGGAACGACTGAAGAACGAAGCTGAAGCGGAGGAGGACTTTGGTATCAAGGAATCCCTGTTCCAGCAGATCGATGAATTGGACAAGGACCGTAATACCCACCTGGAGGATGCTCTTAAGGAGATCCTGCCGGAAGCCTTTGCAGTGGTCAAGGAAACGGCCCGACGCTTTACCGAGAACAGCACCCTGTCTGTCGAAGCCACACAACATGACCGTGACCTGGCGGCCTCACGCAACTATGTCCTGATCAACGGCGATCAGGCGACCTGGAAGAATACCTGGACCGCAGCCGGAGCAGAGATCACCTGGAACATGATCCACTATGACGTTCAGCTGATCGGAGGCATGGTCCTGCATGACGGGAAGATCGCCGAGATGGCTACCGGGGAAGGAAAAACCCTTGTCGCCACCCTGCCTGCCTACCTCAATGGCCTGGCAGGTCGTGGAGTCCATGTGATCACGGTGAACGATTATCTGGCGCGACGGGATGCAGAATGGATCGGACCCATCATGGAATTCCTGATGCTCACCATCGACTGCATTGACAAGTACCAGCCGCATACCCAACAACGGCGAAATGCCTATCTGTGTGATATCACCTATGGTACCAACAACGAATTCGGATTCGATTATCTGCGGGACAACATGGTCCGGACCACGGAGGAGATCGTCCAGCGGAAACACCACTATGCCATGGTGGATGAAGTGGACTCCGTCCTGGTGGATGATGCCCGAACACCTCTGATCATCTCCGGACCAGTCCCCAAAGGTTCGGAAGACCAGGAGTATATCGAGCTCAATCCCAAGGTCAAGCGGATGGTGGATGCCCAGGCCAAGCTGGCCTCGGAATTCCTGGCCGAAGGCAAACGCCTTTTTGCAGAGGGCATCCATGGCGTCAATGAAGGGGAAGCCGGAATGGCCCTGTTGCGGGCCCATCGCGCATTGCCCAAGTACCGACCGTTGATCAAATTCCTCAGTGAGGACGGGGTGAAGGTCCTGATGCAGAAAACAGAGAACCACTATATGCAGGAGCAATCCAAGAACATGCATATCGTGGATGAGGCCCTGCTCTTTACCATCGATGAAAAGAATCGCCAGGTTGACCTGACCGAAAAAGGGGCCGAATTCATGGCCAAGGGGAATGAAGACCCTCAATTCTTCATTATGCCTGACCTGGCCACCGGAATGATGGAGCTGGATCAGGATGATACGCTCGATGAAAAGGCCAAGATGGAGGCCAAACAAACACTGATCCAGGACTTTTCCGTAAAGTCCAACCGATTGCATGCCGTTCACCAGTTGCTCAAGGCGTACACGCTATTTGAACGCGACCAGGAATATGTCGTCGTGGATGGACAGGTAAAAATCGTGGATGAGCAAACCGGCCGGATGATGGAAGGGCGTCGCTATTCCGACGGATTGCACCAGGCCCTGGAGTCCAAGGAGAATGTCAAGGTGGGTGAAATCACGCAGACCTATGCCACGGTGACCCTCCAAAACTATTTCCGGATGTATCACAAGCTGTCCGGGATGACCGGAACAGCGGAAACGGAAGCCGGCGAGTTCTGGGAGATCTACAAGCTGGATGTGGTCGTCATTCCTACAAATCGGCCTATTGCCCGGGACGACAGGGATGACCTGGTTTTCAAAACTGCCCGGGAGAAATACAATGCGG
>JAUIEA010000035.1 GCA_030429045.1 Bacteroidia bacterium
GGGGTTTTACGGCGACATCCTTCACCAGAAAACCCCTGCCTCCATGAGTGCTCATGGAGGCAGGGGTTTTCTGGTGAAGGATGTCGCCGTTATTAACCGGCGGCTTTCATATCTCGAATGGCCTCGGTCAGGCGTGGGACCACTTCAAAGAGGTCGCCTACGACACCATAATCAGCGGCCTTGAAGAACGGTGCTTCCGGATCCTTGTTGATGACCACAATCACTTTTGATCTGTTGACACCCGCCAGATGTTGGATCGCTCCGGAAATTCCGATGGCGATATACAGGTTGGGGCGGATCGCAATTCCCGTCTGGCCGACGTGCTCATGGTGAGGACGCCAGTCTGAATCAGCAACTGGTCGGGAACATGCAGTCGTGGCACCCAATTCAGCTGCCAGTTCTTCAATGATCCCCCAGTTTTCAGGTCCTTTCATACCTCGTCCTGCTGAAACCACTTTCTCAGCCTCCGGAAGGGGCACAGTACCTTCTACCTTATCTGTCTTGACAAAAGTGATGCGGGCAGTGGCCGGGGCAAGATCAGAGACCTCTACAGGGGCTGCTACGCCATCGGTGGTCGGCTGCAGGGCATTCCCCATGACGGACAGTACCTTTTTTCCGGTCTCTATCTTCAACCGGGCGAATGCCTTGCCTGAATAGACGCCCTTGGTGGCCACGCAACCATTGGACACATCCGGCAATTCGGTCACGCCGGTGACACTTCCCGCCTGAAGACGGACAGCCAAACGTCCAATGAGCGCCTTACCCCGACTGGAGTGACTCAATACGACGTACTCTGCGTCCTTGCTTGTGGCCACATCACTAATGGCCCTGGCCCAGCTCTGGGAATCAAAATGCTCAAAACCGGTGTGTGGCACATGGATGACCTGGTCAGCACCATAAATTCCGGCATCACCGGGAGCGTCCACCGGACCGAGGATCAGAGCCGTGCAGGACGTTCCCGCCCGGGAAGCCAGCTCTTTGGCGAAGGTGATCGCCTCCTGTCCTGATTTTTTTATTCTCCCATCGCCACTTTCGGCAAATACCAATACCATATGTCTTCCTTATTTCGTGTTGTCAAACGCTGTCTAATATTCAGATGACCTTGGCTTCTTCTTTGAGCAAGCGTACCAGTTCATTCATATTTTCCGGGTCGATCAGGCGAACGGCTTCCTTCTCTTTGGGTAAAGTATAACCAGTGATCGATGTTCGTGGAGCAGCACCGCTACCAGGCAATACCTGCAGCGGCTTGGACTTCGCCATCATAATGCCCCGCATATTGGGAATACGCTGTTCTGCCAGTCCCTTGGCCGCACTAAGGACAAAGGGTGTATCTACGCGAACCGTATCTTCTCCGCCCTCGATCTCCAGGTCAACCGTTGCAGTGTTGCCCTCCATCTCCATTTTGGATGCATAGGATAAAAACGGCCAGTCCAGCAGTTCCGCGATCATAGAACCCACTTCCGAACCATTCGATTCAATGGATTCCTTACCGGTGAATACCAGGTCAAAATCATTGGCTTTGGCATAGGTGGCAATCTCACTGGCGACTTGAAATGCATCCGTCGGTTGCAGGTCGATCCGAACAGCTTCATCAGCTCCGATCGCCAAACCCTTGCGGATAACCTGGTCACAATCCGGTCCACCCACACTGATCAGGGTGACCTTCCCCCCTTGCGCCTCCTTCAGCTCCAGTGCGCGGACCAGAGCATACCATTCGTCATATGGATTCATAATAAATTGAACACCTGTCGCATCGAAACGCGTGTTCTCTTCAACAAATCCTATTTTCGCAGTGGTGTCAGGAGTTTTGGTGACACAAACCAATACGTTCATATATTCTCCTTTTCCGGCTGAGCCAGTATGAATTAAGCGTTGCAAATATAGACATTTAATACGCACTTTTGGTTGCCAGTCCACACCATCCAGACCTTCCAACATGGCCTCTGATGATGCCTCACACCACCTAAATACCAGAATATGACCGATCGTATGGAACGCATTACCAGCATGTTGAAGGACATGCCACAGGATCCGTTCCTCCGGTTTGCCCTGGCAAAAGAATGGGAAAAAAAGGAGGCCTGGGAAAAAGCTCTGGCCGAGTATGCCTGGCTGGCGGAAAACGCACCCGACTACACAGGCACCTACTATCATTACGGGCATCTCCTCATCCAGCTGGATCGTCCCGATCGGGCAAAAGAAGTCTTTGAAACAGGGATGGAGATCACCCTCAAGCAGGGAGATCGACACACCCACGGGGAGCTTCGTACGCTCTTTGAGGAGTATTTCCTCGATTGATCAATCTGGCAAATCCACCGTGGCCTGAAATACCAGGGTTGCCGGACCAGTAAGCCAGATATTTCTGAAGCCATAATGCCCTTTCTCCCAGCTGACGCTCAGCTGGCCTCCCCGGGTTTGGATATCAACCTGTCCGTTACCCTCTCCTGCCCGCTCTGCCGCCCATGCAATCGCAGAAGCGGTCACTCCCGTTCCGCAGGACAGCGTCTCATCTTCGACCCCCCGTTCATAGGTCCTGATCCGGAGTCCATCATTTACTTCCGCCATTAGGTTGACGTTGATGCCCTCCCCTGCAAATTCAGGGGCATATCGGATCTGATGGGCCCGCCGGATAAGGTCTTCCCGGTCCACATCCGGCACGACAGTCACATAATGCGGAGACCCGGAATCCAGGACCACACCTGATCCATGCGGCTTTACCAGTGCAATGGATTTCATGTGCACGGATATCTGTCCGCCATCCAGCACCCTGGCTTCATGATCCCCGTCCGAGGCCACAAACCAGGCTTCTTTTCCGATCCATCCCAGGCGATGTGCAAAGGCGACCAGGCATCTCGACCCATTTCCACAAAAGGAAGACTCCCGGCCATCCGAATTGTAATAGACCATGCGAAAATCATAGCCGGCGGTTCGTTGCAACAGCATTAAACCATCTGCTCCGACCCCTGTATGCCGGGTACAAAGTCCCTCGATCACTGGTTGGGTCAGCCGGTACTCCCAGGAACCGTCCGGGTCCTCGACCAGAATGAAATCATTTCCCGTACCGTGATATTTTGAAAAGGAAAGCTGAGTCATAGAGTGTCTTTCTAGGGCGAAAACGGAACGGATCCGGTGGCTCGCACCAGTTACGCAGCAAAGAAATTCAACCCGAATTGCCGGGGATCCTTGTTCGTGAACAGTTTTCTTCTGAAATTGGTTAACAACCAGAACATTACAACGAAGATATCAATCATCGATATCTCTGCGTTATCCCTACTAAACCTATTCCATGAAGTGGCTTATCCTGATGATCTGTACATCTTTGATCAGTGCTCTCCTGGCCGTCGGTATCTACCGGGCCTGTGAAGAACCCCGATCGATCCTGATGACGCAAACCCCTTCCTCCTACTCCACCGGATTCCAGGAAAAACCAGAATTCATACCTGCAGGGCCTGCCTATCCAGCTTCTGCCCCGACCAACTTTATCCGGGCTGCCGAAAAGGTCACACCAGCTGTCGTCAACATTCGTTCCATCAAAAAATCGGAATATCGGTTTCTGGGTTTTGACGAGGAGAGCTCCTCCGGATCCGGCGTCATCCTTTCTCCGGATGGCTATATCGTCACCAATCACCATGTGATCGCAGAGGGCGACCGGATCGAGGTCACCCTGAACGATCAACGCGAATATATCGCCACCCTGGTCGGTACAGATCCGTCGACGGATATCGCCGTCATTCATATTGAGACCAAGGGCCTTCCGTACGTAGACTTTGCGAATTCGGACAGTTTGCAGGTCGGGGAATGGGTCGTTGCCGTGGGCAACCCCTTCAATCTGGAGTCTACAGTGACGGCTGGCATTGTCAGTGCAAAAGGTCGAAGTATCAATATCCTGGATGACGTCTATCGGGTAGAATCGTTTATCCAGACGGATGCCGTGATCAATCCGGGAAACAGCGGCGGTGCACTGGTCAACACGCGAGGTGATCTGATCGGGATCAATACTGCCATTATCACGAAAACCGGAAAATATGAAGGGTATTCCTTCGCTGTCCCATCCAATCTGGTCCTGAAGGTCGTTGGCGATCTACAGGAGTTTGGCACTGTGCAACGGGGCATCCTGGGAATCAACGTGGACAATATTGATCAGCGGCAGGCCAAAGAGGCCGGCCTCCGTCCCGGACAGGGTGTGCTGATCACCCGGGTCAATTCGGGCAGCGCAGCGTATGAAGGAGGATTGCGTCGGGGAGATGTCATCCTGTCCATTGAAGGCAATCTCACCCGATCCGTTCCGGAATTGCAGGAGCAGGTGGCCAGGGCACGACCCGGGCAAACCCTGGCCATCAAGTACAGCAGGGATGGTACGACCCGGCAAACCAGGGTCACCCTGCAGCAGATCAAGACGGTCGCACTGACCCTGGATCCGCGGGCAGATGCCCTTTTCCAGGAAACCGGGATGGGGATCCGTGAACTACAGGTCAATGAGGTTCGGAAATTCGGAAGCAACGGGGTGATCGTCCAAACCATCGAGCCCGCCAGCAAAGCGGACCAGGTGAATATGGAGCCGGAATTCATCATTCGCAAGATCAACGGGAAAAAAGTCCGGGATCTTATGCATTGCCTGGAGCTCATGGACACCACCGGCAAAATGACCCTGGAAGGGCAGTACGCCAATTACCCCGGCGAATTCAAATACATTTTCCTCCGATAACCCAGGAACCGGAGATTGTTTCCCAACTTCTGCCGAAACCTCCTATTTTGGCTGACCGAACAGTGGCATATACGATATGAGTAAAGATCAGGACTATAATCTCCAGTTCAATAAAAACGAAGACGCCAACCGGCTGGGTGTTTCCAAAATGATACACCGGTTGGAACGAATCAAAGCCGGAGGTGGACCCAAAAAAATGGAAAAGCTTGCCGCAGAGGGCAAGCTTCCACCGAGAGAACGCGTGCAACAACTCCTGGATAAGGACTCCCCCTTCCTGGAGATCGGGGCATTTGCGGCCTATGACATGTATGAAGAGCATGGTGGCTGTCCAGCAGCTGGTGTGATCGTCGGTCTGGGGTATATCGCCGGGCGGATCTGCGTCATCGTGGCCAATGACCCAACCGTAAAAGCCGGGGCCTGGTTTCCCATGACGGGCAAGAAGAATTTGCGAGCCCAGGAAATCGCCATGGAAAATCATATCCCGATCATTTACCTGGTGGACAGTGCCGGAGTCTACCTCCCGATGCAGGATGAGATCTTTCCGGACAAGGAGCATTTTGGCCGAATTTTTCGCAATAATGCCCGGATGTCCTCCATGGGCATCCCCCAGATCGCCGCGGTGATGGGCTCTTGCGTTGCAGGCGGCGCCTACTTGCCGATCATGTCCGATGAGGCCCTCATCGTGGAAGGGACCGGATCCATTTTCCTTGCCGGGCCATACCTGGTCAAGGCCGCCATCGGCGAAGATATCGATCAGGAAACACTGGGCGGAGCGGCTACCCATTGTGAAATATCCGGGGTTACGGATTATAAAATGCCGGATGACAAAACCTGCCTGGAAACCATTCGTGATCTGGTCAGTCGTTTTGGAAAACCTGAATACACAGGATTTGATCGGATCAAACCGGCACCTCCTGCCTTCCCGCCTGAGGAGATCTATGGATTGTTCCCCGGAGACTCTGGCAAGCCCTATGACACTGTAGAGATCCTCAAGCGATTGGTCGATGACTCCAAGCTGACTGAATACAAAAAAGACTATGGCAAATCCATCATCTGCGCCTATGCGCGGATCGATGGCTGGTCCGTCGGCATTGTGGCCAACCACCGCGAGGTGGTTAAAAACGGAAAGGGAGAGATGCAGTTCGGCGGGGTCATTTATTCGGACAGTGCGGACAAGGCCACGCGGTTTATCATGAACTGCAACCAGAAAAAGATCCCTCTGGTCTTCCTGCATGATGTCACCGGTTTCATGGTCGGCTCCAGATCTGAACATGGCGGGATCATCAAAGACGGCGCAAAAATGGTCAATGCCGTAGCCAATTCCACCGTTCCCAAATTTACCATTGTGATGGGCAACTCCTATGGTGCCGGTAACTACGCCATGTGTGGAAAAGCCTATGACCCCCGGATCATCCTCGCCTGGCCCACCGCCAGGATCGCTGTGATGGGTGGAGAACAGGCGGCAAAGGTGCTGACCCAAATTCAGGTAGCCGGATTGAAGAAACAAGGTCACCCCCCCGAGCCGGAGGAAGAAGAAGCCCTTTATCTGAAGATCAAATCAAGGTATGATGAACAGGCTTCTCCCTATTATGCTGCGTCACGGATGTGGGTCGACGGGATCATCGATCCGCTGGAAACCAGGCAAGCCATTTCCATGGGTATTGAGGCCGCCAACCATGCCCCTGTTGAACCATTTAACCCCGGCGTCCTTCAAACCTGAGGCATGGCTCTGAAATCATCACTGGTCTCTTTCTGTATCGGTCTGCTCCTGTCCAGTCTGGCAGGGCAGCCGGCCGTCCACGCTCAACAGCTCGCTCCGGTGATGACACAAGACATGGAACTGCCCGTACGGCTGGATCAATGGCTGATACAAGATCTGGACTACTCATCAAAAGAACATAAACAGGGGGGCTTCCACATCAACATGGCGTCAAAAGCCTGGTTCTGTGTCAAAGAGAGGGAACTGGAACAATGGTCCGGCATCCCGGTGCGGTTCCGCCTGGGCGATCAACCGACTGTGGATCGACTGGAAGGCAAATAGAGCTGATCAATCGAGCTGCATCAGATCCTGAACCCCCGGATAGCGATTCACGATCCATCCTTCTGCATAGGCGTACCCTGCCGGCCGCCCCATATCCTGAGCGCGTGCGACGATGAACTCCAGGAAGTCCTTTCCACTGATCGGTGAATCGGGTTCGTCGGAATGAGGATCATAAAACTGGGAGCGGAAGGTTTTGATCAGGGCGAGTTTTTCCTCCAGGTAGTCGGATATATCGACGACCACATCCGGCTTCAGATGCTCATCCTGGATATAATGATAGGTCGCTTTGGGTCGCCAGGCTTCCTGGGGCAATCCATCCGGACCGATCGTTTCTATACGCCGAAGTCCACTCAGGAACGCGGCGCGTTTCACCAATTCAGCACCACGAGCATGATCCGGATGGCGATCGAGGGGTGCATTTGCCAAAACCAGGGTCGGTTGACAGGCGCGAATGACCTGAACGACCGCTTTCAGGGCAGATTCCTCTACTTCGAAAAAACCATCGCCCAGGTCGAGTTGGGTCCGAAACGCAGCTCCCATTCGCCGTGCAGCTTCCATGGCTTCCGCGGTCCTTCGTTCAGCAGATCCGCGTGTTCCCAATTCACCGAGGGTCAGGTCGAGCAGACCTACTGTATAGCCCAATCCAAGATGCCTGAGCAAGGTGCCGCTACAGGCGAGTTCAACATCATCGGGATGTGCCCCGATCGCTAAGAGATCAACTTTTGTCATCAGTATTTACCTAAGTATCTCCGGATGGTCCATTCCGTTGCCAGCAGGACCAGGAGTATCCCGAATATCCACCGCAGATGGATGGCCGGCTTTGTTTCCATGGTCGTAAACAGGATGGGTTTCATTCGCTGGTCTCCACGGATCTGTTCTGCAAG
Organism: Bacteroidia bacterium; assembly: GCA_030429045.1. Taxonomy (GTDB): domain Bacteria; phylum Bacteroidota; class Bacteroidia; order Chitinophagales; family Saprospiraceae; genus JAGNXB01. The sequence goes on from JAUIEA010000035.1 coordinate 7,628, forward strand.
TCCTATGATCGCAGAGGGGCCAACCATCTGTCCGCCCGACTCGGCAGCCAGCCCCTGGAGCAGATCATGGTCTGCCTGTGTCTCGACCTGTTCGACATTAACCTCCCGAATGCTGAATTTACCCTGATAGGTCAGTTCCTTCTGGTCCAGGGTGGTCCTGGCATTATAGCTATAGCTACCGGGCGGAAAAAGACCGGCCTGCAGGGAGTAGATCTTTCCGGCCTTATTCATGGTGAAGGGGTACTCTTTCCCCTGGTCATCCTTCAGGACCACCTGGGCATCCGGATCATTGATCAGTTCATAGTTATCATTGTATAATTCACCATCAAACTGGATCGATTCATTTTCAGCAAACACCTGGCGGGAGGTCGTCACCCGAAACCGGCGCTTGTCTTCTTTCAGACTGAGGAATTGAACGGTCTTCCGAACCAATTCGTCGAGAATGGCATGGTTCCCGTGTTGCAGGTGGTCGAACAGGCGCCATTTCCACAGGCCTTCTCCGGCCAGCACGGCCAGTTTGACCCCGTTTTCCTCGCCCAGGATCCATAGTGGATAATCTGTGGATACAGCCCCGATCCGCTGGCGCAAGAGAGCACGTCCTCCGGGATCCTGTCGATAATCGCCAAATGGCGCAACCATGGGCGGGAACTGCGGCAATTGGGTAAAGATGTCCGGCTCCAGGGTGAAGACAGAGAAATCCCTTTCCACCAGGGCCTGCACTTCATTCGTACTTCGACCATCGCCCCGAATTTCAAGCAAACTTTGCCAGGCTGGCAAGGTGCGCAGATCCGATTGCCCGCCCAGGATGAACCAAAGCGGGATACGGGACAGCTTGACCTCCTGGAGCAGATCTGCATACAATCGACGACTCGATGGCACCTGATGCAGGATGATCAGATCATATTCTCGCAAACCGGCAATGGGATCTTTCCCATACCGCAATTCGACCTGATAATTTCGATCCGATGAAAGGCTTTGTCGCAATGCGGTCAGATCAGGATGAGGGGCATCCGCGATGATCAGGACCTTCTGGCGAGCATCCAGGATCTCCATGTAGACATCCCGGGTATTGTTGGCAGTGTTCGTTTCGTCAGAGATCGCCTGAAGGGTAAACCGGTAGTGATGCACTCCGGCCCTGCCGGCTTCCAGCAAGATTTCCTTGGTCTTAAAATAGGGATCGGCATCCAGTACCACCGGTTCGCGTTGGAGAACCACCGGTTTGCCATCCCGGATCTCGGAAATGATCAATTCAGATCTGGCTCCCTGGCAATTGCGTCCCTGCAAATCGATCTGCATCTGGAATTTGTCGCCCTGATAGGCAACCTGGTTGTGAAAGATGCGCTTGATCCCGATGTCCCTCATCGGGGTGGGATCGCCTAAAGCGATCGGAAACACAGGTGTTGCAGCAACATTGCGACTATATCTCGGGTTCGCTCCAGTGTTGTACAGGCCATCCGTTGCCAGGATGATCCCACCCAGATTTTCCTGCCAGAGCACATCCCGAACATAGGTCAGGACTGCTTCCAGGTCGGTCTCCTGGTCCGTGAAGGTGGAGTCGAATCCAGGGCGTACGGATTGCCCGAAGGCATATACCTGGACATCGAAGTCCCGGGAAAGGTCGGATCGGAGCTGGTCGAGGTCCTGGATCAATTGCTCACCGTCCTCCAATTGGGCAAGAGAAGAGGACGCATCCTGTGCGATCACGATGACCGGCTTGCGGAGTTCGGTCTCTTCCCGTTTGATCAGCGGTGAGAGCAGCAGAATGGCCAGCAGGGTTGTGACCACTGTCCGAAGCAAGGCAAGTACATACCGGACCCAGGGTTTTCGCTCCTGAAATTCAGGTGTCCGATAATAGAGGAAACCCGCGACAAGCAGACCGATCGCCAGACAACCTAAAACATACCACCAGGGAAATGGCCAACTAATACTACCCACGATTCGATTTATGGGATGAAACGAGAACTCGGCAACAAAGTTATACGGCTTGAGTAAAACTTCCGAGGATTGATCGGCCGCCAAGGTAACATCTTGCCCTCCCAAACGTTTCAATCCATAACAATTGTGTGAAGAATTCAATAGAAAGGAAGACATATGAGAATTTTTATCATCGGATTTGCCCTCTTTATCAGTCTGGCTGCGCGACTGGATGCTGCACACATCCTCCTCCCTATGGATGAGACCCAGAAAAACCACCTCAAGGCCTACGGGATCACCTATTGGGTCCTGGACAAGGGCATAGAAACCTATTGGCTCCTGAACTACAGGGGAGGCAGCTTTGCCTTTGCCAACAATCCGGTCTTCGAAAAAGAATGTCTCACCCGTGGTGTCACCTATGAGATCATCCCCGATGGCCAGTTCAACCAGATCCTGACCGAGATCGGCAATCCCGAGGTAAACATGGAAGCCATGAAACTGGAGAAAGCGCCTAAAATAGCCGTTTATACACCCGAATTCGATGCTAAGGGGAAACGCATCCAACCCTGGGATGATGCGGTCACCCTGGTGCTCACCTACGCTGAAATTCCCTATGAAACCGTGTATGACCGGGAGGTCCTGACCGATCAGCTGGCACAATATGACTGGTTGCACCTGCACCATGAAGACTTTACAGGCCAATACGGCAAGTTTTACCGCTCCTACAGTTCCCAACCCTGGTACAAGGAGAACCAGAAGAAAATGGAATCCCTGGCTGCGGACCTGGGCTATGCCAAGGTCTCCCAGATGAAGCTCTCAGTCGTGAAGAAGATCCGGGAATTTGTCGGCGGTGGTGGTTTCATGTTTGCCATGTGCTCGGCAACGGACACTTATGACATCGCCCTGGCAGCAGAAGGCGTGGATATCTGTGCTCCGATGTATGATGGTGATGCAGCCGACAAGCAGGCGCAATCCAAATTGAATTATGACAAGGGATTTGCCTTTACCGATTACAAACTGGTCATGGATCCGCTGGTCTACGAGTATTCGACGATAGACAATGGGACACAACGGAATCCGGATACCGACTACTTCAGTCTGTTCGAGTTCTCTGCCAAGTGGGACCCGGTACCCAGTATGCTGACCCAGTGCCACACCCGGACCATCAAGGGATTCATGGGGCAAACGACAGCCTTTGTCAAGGATTATGTCAAAACCAATGTGCTGGTACTCGGGGACAACAAACCGGCCAATGAAGTGCGCTATATCCACGGGGATCTGGGCGAGGGATTCTGGACCTTCTATGGTGGCCACGATCCGGAAGATTACCGGCATTTTGTCGGTGATCCGGAAACGGATCTCAACCTGCATCCGAATTCACCGGGATATCGGCTGATCCTGAACAATGTCCTGTTTCCGGCTGCCCGAAAGAAAAAGCGGAAGACCTGACCAAAGGGATTGTCTATCTTTGTCGCCGATGGTAAGGGACTATGTTGCCACTACATTAGGTGGACTTGAAGGTGTGATGGCCCGGGAGTTGGAAACTCTGGGCGCAACGGATATCGAACCCGGAGCCCGGATGGTCCGATTCCGGGCGGATGTGGCGCTGCTCTACAAGATCTGTTACACCGCCCGGACCATCCTGAGGGTGCTGGAACCCCTGGCCAGTTTTCAAATTCGTACGGAAAGGGACCTCTACTGGAAGACCATGGATCTCCCCTGGCGAAAGGTGCTCGGTCCCGATCAGACCTTTGCGATCACCGGCGTGATCAACTCCCCCTTGTTTCCCCATACCAACTATCCGTCCCTTGTCGTCAAGGATGCACTGTGTGACCGCATCCGAAAGGATGTCGGGCGCCGTCCGGATGTCGACCGTGATGAACCGGATATTCGGATCAACCTGCACATTTTCGAGGATCAGGTGGATATCTCGCTGGATGCGGTTGGATCCAGTATGCACACGCGGGGTTACCGGCGGTATCAGGGCCTGGCTCCACTCAACGAAGTGCTGGCCGCGGGCCTGGTCAAATTGTCCGGCTGGACACCTGCCATTCCCCTGTGGGATCCGATGTGTGGATCTGGGACCATCCTGACCGAAGCTGCCGAAATGGCCATTGGCAGACCCTCGCAAATTCGCCGCGGGCGGTTTTCCTTCCAGGGATGGCCGGATTACGAACCGGGCATCTGGCGAAAGATCAAACTCGAAGAAAAAGAGATCAATGTGCCCGAGGGGCTGGAGCTATTTGGCTCGGATGAGGATGAAGAAATCATTGATGGTGCCCGTAAGAATATCCGCGGTGTCGGCCTGGGTGAAATCATCCTGACAGAGGTCAGTGATTTCTTTTCCCTAAAACCGCCAGGCAAGCCCGTCATGGTCATCATGAATCCCCCGTATGACGAAAAGATCCCCCTGGAAAAGGCGGAAGAATTCTACAAACAGATCGGGGATAAGCTGAAACAGGATTTCGTCGGATCCACTGCCTGGATCCTGTCTGCCAACAAGCAGGCCATGCGCCAGATCGGCTTGCAATCCGCCCAGCGATTTCAGGTCTTTAATGGCCCACTTGCAGCGGAATTCTGTCAATACGATCTGTTTTAACCAGTGCCACAATCGGGTATCAGCCTGATTTTCGGTTGATGGACATCACCCGAGAAAGGCCAGGCCTGACATCTGCATCTCCGGATCGGCTGCTTATATTGCAGCAAAGAATTCGACATGCTACGAACCAAGATCGCTGGTATCGGAAAGTATCTACCGGATACGATCGTAAAAAATGATGATCTCCAATCTGTTATGGAGACTTCAGATGAATGGATCCAGGAACGAACGGGAATCCAGGAAAGGCGTTACGGTACCAAACACCAGGAAACCACGACCACCATGGCCGCCCATGCGGCACGGACAGCTATTGAACGAGCGGGTATCACGCCCGAGGATATTGATTTCATCCTGTTCGCCACCCTGAGTCCAGACTACTATTTCCCGGGTTGTGGTGTATTACTCCAGCGTGAACTGGGCATTACAAAAACCACGATCGGTGCCATGGATATCCGAAACCAGTGTACCGGCTTCGTCTATGGCCTGGCCACCGGTGATCAGTTTATCCGCAGTGGGATGTATAAGAATGTGCTGGTGGTCGGTGCAGAAATGCACAGTATGGGCCTGGACTATTCGACAAGGGGACGGAATGTGACGGTCATCTTCGGGGATGGAGCCGGTGCGGTCGTCCTCCAGCCCACCGGGGAGGCTGATCAGGGAATTCTCTGCAGCAAACTGCATTCTGACGGCACCCATGCAGAAAAGCTGGCCTTCATCAACCCGGGTGCTCATGGTGGGTATCACAACCGGTACCTGGACGAGCCTGTCGAATACGGCTACGGCAAAGAAACATACGGGGGTATCTTCCTGACGGAAAAAATGGTCGAGGAAGGCATGACCTACCCGTACATGGATGGGCCGTTTGTCTTCAAGTTGGCCGTACAGAAATTCCCAGAGGTCATCCAGGAGGTCCTGCAGGAGGCGGGCGAAGACGTAGCCAGCCTGGATATGCTGGTGCCGCATCAGGCCAATCTACGGATCAGCCAATTTGTCCAGCGCATCCTGAAATTGCGCGATGACCAGGTCTGGAACAATATCCAGAAATATGGCAATACCACAGCCGCATCTGTGCCTATCGCTCTTTGTGAGGCGGTGGAAAATGGTGCAATCAAACGGGGAGACCTGGTATGCCTGGCTGCATTCGGCAGCGGATTTACCTGGGGTGCAAACCTGCTCCGTTGGTAATGAGGCCGCATGAAACGTCACTCATCAAGAAAAATTGAATACAAACGATTGCCAATTTTCTGGAGAGATGTATCTTGATGCTTATCCGATCATGTATCTGAACGTCTGGACATGGTCCACTTTATTTTGAACCCAATCAACAATACAGTATGAAAAAACTGCTTTTACTTCTCCTGATCTCCTCCATTTCCAGCCTGTCCTTTGCGGCTGTGAGCGGTACTTGGTCTACCCGGTATGCCGACCAGGCGGATGTCCAGGCCCTGCCTCCGGGTCTTCAGCAAATGGCCCTGGATCAATTCCTCGAGCTCACGCCTTCCACTTACAGGGAACTCACCGGTGAGCGACTGAGCCTGGTGCAAACGGTCACGTTAAAGGCGGCCCAGAAGTATGTCAGGAAGCAATCCAAGAAAAGTGATGACATTCCCAAGGGATTGTATATCGTACTGGCCATCTTCGGATGGGCCTGGCTGGCCATGGGCATCATGGACAACTGGGAAGGATCCAACTGGTGGATGAACCTGATCCTCACTATCCTGTGCTGGATCCCCGGTGTGATCCACGCCTTCATCAAGATGGAAGAATATTATTGATCCGTCTTCCCTTGAATAACAGAAACGATTCGGTGCACCAGGCGCGCCGAATCGTTTTTTCGTCCTGCACAGTGCTATGCTCAGATCCATTCTCATGTCACGTCCATTCAGGATCATCTGGCTGATCGCATTGCTGATGACCCCACTGGTCCTGTGGGTCCTCCCTGCCGATCAGTTCGATCATGGCGCCGGCCTGCTCACCTGTCCGTCCGTGCGCTTCTTTGATTTGGAGTGTTTCGGCTGTGGCATGACCCGTGCTGTCATGCATATGCACCATGGGGAATGGTTGGATGCCCTGTATTTCAATTACGGTATCGTCATCATCTACCCGGTCCTTATCATCGCCTGGTTGTGGCTACTGCGCCGGGTCTTACGACAGCTCAGCATCCTGGCTACCCCCTCCTGATCCTTCCGGAACCGAGCCAGTGCCGGAGACTTCCAGCCATTTCCGTTTTACCATATCCCGTTGATCCATCAGGTGTTGCCTGACCTCTGGAGCCAGTTTCTGCCATACCCTTGCCTGGCCACATTGACGGAGCCATTCTCCACTCACCACACTCCATCCGGCAGACAGGGGGAAAACAACCAGGAAGAGGATCCCGATCCAGCTATACCCCACTGTCAGGACTGTCGACCACCCCAGCCACCAGAGTGCCCAGCCAACCATGATGCTTCCGAGGAGAACGGAACTCCGGAATTCGATGATCCGAACGGTGCGCCTCGTGATCCATCGTCCCAATTGAACGGGTGGCCAGTGACAGATGTACACCAGGGGATGAAGAACCAGTATCGGGATGCGGAGCAAGCGTGAGCCCGCGGTCAGATGCGGGTTTCGCGCCACGACCTCATCCTCCAGCTGTCGCTCTTCCAATGCCTGGAAGTATGGTGTCATTTCCAGGCGAAGCTGCTCCTTTGCCCGGGTGTCCAAACCGTTCAACCGGGTCATGGCCTCCCATTCTACCTGCAAGACCTGCGGATTCCCTTCCACGACTGGCAAGATCGTGGCCGGTCGGATGCGAACCAGTTGCAGCACCCATTCGCCCAGGGCCTCATCCTGTTTCTGATCGATATGGATGACCCGTTGTTCGAGCGCTGTCCGGATCCGGTCTGTTACCACACCGAGGGTCTGGTTGGGCTGGCGGCGGTATTCCTCGACATAGCCAGCGAGAGAGAAGGGTTCTGCTACATCCACCATGATCTCTTTCCGCGCTCGTTCGGCATAGGTGTAGTTGATACCGATGGGCTGGATCATCACATCTTCGAGGTGGTATTCATCCATAGCCCCGAATCCGATGCGTGCAGCGCCTTTCTGCAAGGGCCGCAGTCGCTTTTCATGCCCCATTTTTCCTTCGGCCATGATCAGAATGGTCCCTCGTCTGCCCAGGATTTTTCTGGCTTTTGCAAAGGAGGCTTCGTTTAGCCGCAATGCCGCAAATCCGTCATGAAACCGATAGATCGGAATGAGGTGGACCTGCCGGAGCAACCAGCGCACAAAGGGAGAGGTGAACACATCTCCCCGGGTCATAAAATGCAGGACGCGGGGACCGAAACAGGCCAAAAAGCAGGGTTCGACAAATGCGGTCGGATGATTCACCGTCAGGATCAGTGGCTGATCACGTGGAATCCGATCGAGACCGGTGATATGAATCTTCCTGAAAAATGCCAGGAAGGCCCATCTGGTAATCGGGCGAAACAGGGTGTACAACATGCGAAAACATCAACAGAATGCCAAGGTAAGGCTGGATTTCACAATCCAGGGCTACTTTTGGAGGATGGGAACAGTCATTTTCATAGGTGGCCCCACGGCATCCGGGAAAAGCAGCCTCGGCATGGAACTCGCCGAACGTCTGGGTACCGTCATTCTATCTGCTGACAGTCGCCAGGTCTATCGACGAATGGATATTGTCACCGCCAAGCCGACGGCTGAAGAACAGGCTCGCGTCCCACATTATCTCATCGATATCCGGGAACCTGAAGAGACCTATGATGTGGGCCAATTTGAAGCGGATGCATCACAACTGCTGGAAGACCTCCTGAACACCTATCCAGTGGTTCTCGTTGTCGGCGGGACTGGGCTCTACCTCCGGGCACTGCGATTCGGACTGGACACGTTTCCTGCCGTGCCAAAGGACCTGCAGACCCGTCTTCGGCAAGTATATGATCAGGAAGGTATTACGGCTTTACAGGACCGACTCCGAAAGGTGGACCCGATCTATGCGCAGGAGGTGGACCTGTCCAATCCCCAGCGATTGATCCGGGCAATTGCCGTCAGTGAGCATGCAGGTCGCCCCTACTCTAGCTTCAGGAGCAATGCGTTGACCCACCGTCCGTATCGCATACTGCCCATTCTCCTGGAGCCTCATAGACAATGGCTCTACCAACGAACTGACCAGCGAATCCTGCACATGGTGGAAGACGGGCTTGTGGAAGAAGCGCGCCTACTCTACCCGTACCGGCATTTGGATGCCTTGAAAACGGTGGGGCTCCAGGAGTTGTTCGAGTGGATGTCGGGGGAATGCACCTTCGAAGAAGCCATTGCACGCTTCCAACAAAATACGAGGCGCTTTGCCAAACGACAACTGACCTGGTTTCGAAAAGAAACAGACTGGCACCGGTTTGACCCGGAGACGGATCCCGGCATAGTGGACAAGGTCCTTGCGCTGCTTAAAGAAGGTTGAGGACCTCTTCTGGTGGCCGTCCCAAAGCGGCTTTTTCGCCCAGGATCGCAATGGGCCTCTGGATCAATTTGGGATGGGCCACCATGATGCGGATCCACTCCTCATCAGAGTGCGTCTGTCCCCGGAATTGCTCCTTGAAAATGGACTCTTCCTTGCGGATCAGGTCCAGCGGTGTCATCTTCAGTTTCTTCAGAACGGATTTCAACTCCCGTTCGGTCGGCGGCTCTTCCAGGTAGTAGCGGATCTCTACCTGGGCCCCTTGTGCCTCCAGGAGTTGCAAGGCTTCCCGGCTTTTCCGGCATCGGGGATTGTGAAAAAGCGAAATACTTTCTTGTTTATTGGCCATGAGCGGACATTTTGCTAAAAAATCAGGGGATCACAAAACAATTGACCCCAAATATGGGTATTTTTGATCCCTTCAATCAGTCACTCAACCCACAATATGGCTTTACATTTACGAATTGCTGCCCTCCTCCTGATGTTGGCAGGGGCTCTCAATGCCCAAACAAATTTCAACCTGACCCAGGTGGCCAACGTCCCCTACGCAGAGGGGTGCAACGATATCTGGGGTTATGTGGATAGCAGCGGAACCGAATATGCCATCCTGGGCACTCGTCAGGCAACAGCTATCCTCAGCCTGGCCGACCCCGCAAATCCGGAAGAGATCGCCTACATCCCCGGATCAACCTCCACCTGGCGGGATATGAAAACCTGGGGCCACTTTGCCTATGTCACAGCCGATGCCGGTAATGATGGTCTGTTGATCATCAATCTTGAAGACCTCCCTAATTCTGTGACCTGGGAATTCTGGAAGCCGGACCTGACCATTGGCGGCAATACGGCCACCATGGCCCGTTGTCACAATATTTATATCGATGAAAAAGGATACGCCTTTCTCTCCGGTTGCAACCCGTTGAATAATGGTGGAGTCATCATCTTTGATGTACACACGACGCCCGGCACACCGGTCCTGGTCGGGCAGGCAGAACCCGTCTATTCTCATGACAATTTTGCCCGGGGAGACACCCTGTACAGTGCAAATCTGGGCCAGGGCGCCTATATCACCGATGTGACAGACAAGCAAACCCCGGTCACCCTGGGGGTTCAGGAAACCTCCTTCGACTTTTGTCACAATGTCTGGATCTCCGATGATGGCCAGTATATGTTCACCACGGATGAAAAGGGCAATGCCTTTATGGATGCCTATGACATTACTGATCCGGGAGATATCATCCTGTTGGACAAGTATCAGCCGGTCGATACCCGCCAGACCGGAGTCATTCCACACAACACCCATTATCTGGATGGTTATAATATTGTTTCGTGGTATACCGACGGTGTCAAGGTCGTGGACTCCCACAAGCCTGACAATCTGGTAGAGGTCGCCAATTTCGATACCTATCTCGGATCCAGTACCGGATTCCAGGGGGATTGGGGCGCTTATCCCTACCTTCCCAGCGGACTGCTGCTGGTGTCTGACATCAACACCTGCCTGTGGGTCTTTGATGCCAACTATGTCCGGGCCAGTTATCTGGAAGGGATCGTCATAGATGCCATTACCAAGGATCCCATCCAGGGAGCGGATGTCGTGATCCAGAACGTCCAACCTAACGAAGAGATCAGCGGACCTGACGGCCGATTCAAGACCGGCAGCAACCAGGAAGGCTCCTTGACCGTGAAGACCAACAAGGCTGGTTATCTGCCCAGCATCAAGGCATTCACCATGACTGCCGGGGACGTCACTGATGTCACCATCGAACTCACTCCGCTAGCGACCACCAAAGTTACCGGGAAGATCCTGGACAAGGAAACGGGTGAGCCGGTCCCTGGTGCACTGGTCCATTATCAATCCACTGTGCTGGAATCCATCAGCTACAATGCAGTCGCCGACCAGGATGGCAGCTTTGCTATCGACGATATCTACCTGGGCGATTATGAGGTCATTGCCGGCGCCTGGAGCTACGATTATGGTGTAATCGAAGCCTTGAATATCAGTGGCCCAGCCAACCAGGTGCTGGAACTCGGACGGGCCTATCGCGACGACTTTGTCTTTGACTATGGCTGGACCTCAACCGGTACCGGAAACAACGGACTATGGGAGCGAGGCATTCCGGAAGGCACATACATCGGCAACATGCAGGTCAACCCGGCTGCCGACCTGACAGACGACCTGGGGAACACCTGCTATGTCACGGGACTGCTGGCCGGTACCTCCCTTGGCGAATTCGACCTGGACAATGGATCAGCGATCCTGGAATCACCTTCCATGGATCTCAGTGATTATCTCGCCCCAGCCATTTTTTACAATGCCTGGTTTGTGAATACCGGCGGAAATAATATGCCCAACGACACCCTGTTTGTGTGGCTGACGGATGGAAACACCGAGGTTCTGGTCAATGAATATACTGGCGATACAGGCGCCTGGCGCCCGCGTGACTCCATCTTCGTCCTGGACTACTTCTCTGATCTATCCGACATCCGGATCCTCTTTGTAGCCAACGACGAAGCGAGCTCCGGCCATATCGTAGAAGCTGGAGTAGATGCGTTTCTGGTAGCCGATACCAAGACCAGTGCCAATGAAAATGTCCCGATGAATGCGGCATGGACGGTTTTACCCAATCCATCCTCAAGCGATTTCTTTGTCCAGCTGCCCAACGATCAATGGGCCGGTTCGCTCTACCAGGTCTATGATGATCTGGGCCGACTGGTGGAATCAGGCGTTTTCCAAACGTCCAGAACCATTGGTGGAACCTGGATGCCGGGTATCCATATCCTGAAAATGACCAACGGAGAAATGACCTCCACGATTCGCCTGGTGAAGGTGGGTCAATAACATTTCGGTATCTGATAAAAAAAGAGGCTATGGAAATCCATAGCCTCTTTTTTTATGCTATGCCGACTGGATTACGGCTTGGCTGAATGATTGACATCGCCGTACTTGACAGCGATGAAGTTGAGTTGATCGTTCCCCTGGTCCAGGAATGGGATCAACCATTCTGTTTCATACGGCGGAGGACTTCCCTCCGTAAAAAAGACCCATGAAGGCACTTCGGAAAACCCTTTGATAATATCCAGCAGGAGCTTCCGCAGGATCCCGATATCCCCGACCGATATGCTGCCCGAGTTGTTGACATCACCGGCAATGGATGCATAGGGGGTTGGCAGGGAATTGATCCCGACGATATACTTGTTGAGCAGGATGATATCTCCGATGCTCACACCAAATGCATCGTCTCCATCACGAGCTGCAGAAATGGTGTACTCTTCCCCAACCGGCACCTGTGAAAACAGATAATAGCCGTCTGCATCCGTAACCGTGGTAGATGATCCGGACGGACCTGTCAAAGTCACTCCGACATTGGGCACCGGAAATCCGACTGGCGTTTTGATCGTACCGGACAAGTCTGCCACGGTTTTGATGTCCTGCAATCCATTCAGTGAGCTTACACCGGAATTGTCCGGGTCCAGCCAATCTCTCAGCCGGGTTGCCGAGCTTCCACCTCCATTCCATGATCGCTGCAGACGGCCATACCAGAGCGCATTGGCGGTGCAGGAGGCGGCCCCTCCGTTCAATTGCCCGATAATTCTTCCTTGAGGATCAAAGAAGGGTGCTCCTGAACTTCCCGGCTCTGAGGTTCCCAGGTCCAGATAGACGCGATAGTGATGTAATGCGGGAGTCTTGATGCCATTGCTCCAGTTGACCGGTGTCTGCCAGATAATGATGGCCTGAGAGTCAACGGATACCTTTTTGATATCCGCACTGGGATGGTGTACCATAAAGGCCGCAGACGGGGTATAGTTGTCGGTCCGATTCCAGCCGGCATAATGACTTTCCCAAGCTTCCGGCGGGGATTCATCCATTTCTAAAAGCAGGAAGTCACTGTCTGCCCATTTGGCCCGCAGCTGACTGCCTGTGACCTTCAGGAAGTCTGGTTCTTCTGCCGGATTCTGGCAGGTTTCGCTTTCATACCGAAAGTGATAGGCCCAAAATTGATAGAGCGGTGTATACCCGTATTGACAATGGAATGCACTCAGGATGTAGGGGGTCTTATCCTGTTTGGTATTATTGACCAGAGCGCCGGTACACCAGCTGATCCCTTCCTGGAAGACGCACATGATACGTACCGTACTCTTGGCCACCAGCTGAATATCCGCATCATTGGTACACGCCACATTCACATTGCAGGGCAGTGATGCTTCAAACCCAAGGCCTCTTGCCTGATCGGCCTCATCCAGTCCCGGTTTATAGGTCTCATCAAAGGCGTAATAGATCTGATCGATGGTAAAACTGACCGGGGTATCCGGTGTATCATATTCCAGGAAACAACGTTCACCAGCGACCGGCCCCAGGGTGAACAGCGCCTTGCCACGGAGGTCCCGATAGGAAATGGTCTCGACAATTCTACCGAGTTGATCCTTCACGGTCAGGATTGCACCGGGTACCAGCGGGAGTTCGGAGGTTGTCAAGATCAGTGCCTTGGCACCCCGGGCGACTAGCACACAACGCCAGGAATAGCCACGGTTGCCAGCCGTCCACGTGCCGTGTTCGTCCGAATGAATGGGTTGATGAAGGGGAATGGCAAATCGGGGCACCAGCCCAGAACGAGCGTCCTCAGCCAAAGCCTGTTTGATATCTGGTGGTGTCAATACCACTTCGGTCCCTGGACCGGAAGGCGGTGGTAGTTGTGCACGCAACGGCATGCAAAAGGCCACCAGGAGGCCTAGCAAGAGGATACGATTCATTCAGGATTACAATTTGTCCCTATAAAGATAGCTGAAACTCGGATTCCATCCAAATGAATGCCGACCTCAAAGTGCCCAAACATATTGCTTATCAATATATTACAGGTACGATCCGGAAATCAAAATACAAGGATTGTACCAAACAAAAGCCTTCACGCTCAGGTGCCCACTGGAAAGTAAAAAGGTCATCCGCCGAATGGCGAATGACCTTGGTAGTCCGTACGGGAATCGAACCCGTGTTACCAGGATGAAAACCTGGCGTCCTAACCCCTAGACGAACGGACCATTCTGAAATGGTTGGCAAAGATATAATTGCCGTGAGATAAAATCAAAACTTCTTGGAAAAAACATTTTTCATTCTTGAAAACACCGATGCATAAAGCGCCCGGCGGGAACGGGAGAATCGTTGGAAATACCCTTAGATTTGCGCGATCGAACAGAGAACTATGAAGAAGATTGCAATCAACGGGTTTGGCCGTATCGGTCGACTGGCGTTCCGACACCTCATCCAACATCCTGATGTTCAGGTCGTCGCCATCAATGACCTCGCTGATGCAACCACCCTGGCTCACCTGTTGACATATGACACTGCGCAGGGTCGATTTAATGGCACTGTTCACCTGAAAGAGGAACAGTTGGTAGTCAACGATCAACCGATCGCCATCCTCCGCGAACGAGATCCCGCCCTGCTACCCTGGGGCAAGCTGGATATTGACCTGGTTGTCGAATGCACCGGTGCATTCCGGACTGCTGAAAAACTGGCCCTCCACCGCCAGGCGGGCGCCCGGAAAGTGATCCTCTCAGCCCCCGCACAGGGACAGGGTGTACCACACTTCGTCCTGGGCGTCAATGATCATCTCCTGAATGACTCGGTAGAGATCCTCTCCAACGCATCCTGTACCACCAATTGCCTGGGCCCGGTGATCAAGGTGATGGACCAGCACTTCGGGATCGACAAGGGATTCATTTCAACCACACATGCGTATACGGCCGACCAGCGGCTTCAGGATGCCCCGCACAAGGACCTGAGACGGGCCAGAGCCGCCGCAATGAATATTGTCCCGACCAGTACAGGAGCCGCCAAAGCGGTCAGCCTGGTCTATCCGCAGGTAGCGGGCAAACTGGATGCGATCGCCTTTCGGGTGCCGGTGATCACCGGCTCGCTGATCGACTGCAACCTGGTGCTCAGTCAGAAGACCACCCCGGACCAGATCAATGCCGTCTTTGCAACAGCGGCCCGGGACGAGCTGAAGGGCATTCTTGAATATACCGAAGCGCCCCTGGTTTCCAGCGACATTGTTGGTAATACTCATTCCTGCATTCTCGATGCCAGCCTGACGCAAGCCAGCGGAGAACTGGTGAAGATCATTGCCTGGTATGACAACGAAGCGGGTTACGCTGCCAGACTGGCTGATATGGTTGTCCGCGTCCTGTTCATGCCCTGACCCCTACTCCACTTTTCATTTTCGTGACACTCCTCCCTATGAAAAAGCTATCCTTCTCCGGAAAAAAAGTCCTGGTTCGAGTCGATTTCAATGTGCCGATGAATGCCCTGCATGAGATCACGGATGATACGCGGATCAGAGGCGCGCTCCCCACCATCCGGGAAATACTGGATCAGGGTGGTTTGCCCATCCTGATGTCTCACCTGGGGAGGCCCTTGAAAAAAAAGAATCCGGATGGGTCAATCGATAAGAACACCTTCTCCCTGCGTCATCTGGTCGGTCATCTGTCCAAGCTGACGGATGCGCCAGTCCGGTTTGCAGCCGACTGTATCGGTCCCTTGGCAGCGGAAGCTGCGGCACAATTGCAGCCTGGAGAGATCCTGTTGCTGGAGAACACCCGTTTTCACGAAGGTGAAGAAAAGGGTGATCCCGATATGGCTGCAGCCCTGGCTTCACTGGGAGACCTCTATGTGAATGATGCCTTCGGAACGGCTCACCGTGCGCATGCCTCTACGGCGATCATCGCGTCACACTTCTCACCGGAGCAACGTGCATTCGGCTTCCTCATGGAGGCTGAACTGAACAATGCAGCCCGCACCATGGATCATCCAGAAAGGCCGCTGGTGGCCATTGTAGGCGGAGCCAAGGTCTCGGATAAGATCCTCTTGCTGGACCATCTGCTGGACGTGGTCGACGGGTTGATCATCGGCGGTGGGATGGCCTATACATTTATCGCCGCCCAGGGGGGCCAAATAGGCAATTCCCTGGTGGAAACTGAACGGTTCGACCTGGCCCTGCAGCTGATCGAAAAAGCACGGAAGAAACATGTTCAACTGCTATTACCCTCCGATTCCGTCATTGCGGATACGTTTGCAGCGGATGCCAGGACGCAAGTTGTCCCCAGTGACGAGATCCCTGCAGAATGGATGGGCCTGGATATCGGACCCGAAGCACGGTCTGCCTTCAGTGCGCTGATCATGGAAGCCCGGACCATCCTGTGGAACGGTCCCATGGGTGTATTCGAAATGCCCGCGTTTGCCAAAGGCACCCTTCAAATTGCCACTGCCCTTGCCGAGGCAACTGCAAAGGGCGCATTTTCACTGGTTGGTGGCGGCGACTCTGTAACGGCTGTCAATCAAATGGGACTGGCCGACAAGGTCAGTTTCGTCTCCACCGGAGGAGGGGCCATGCTGGAGCTACTCGAAGGGAAGGTCCTGCCGGGTGTGGCAGCGATCAAAGGGTAACCTCGATCAGGCCAGAAGCTTCTGGTACAGATCCATGGTTTTCCGGACACTGCCGGCGATATGCAGCTCCTTTCGGATAAACGAACGAGCTTCGCGAGCCTTCATCTCACGGTGTCCCTGATCCTGGACATATCGGATAATAGCTTGACTAAAACCCGCTACATCTCCGGGAGTTACAATTTCACCTTTTGAGGTATCGGGAACAACTTCTCGATTGCCAGGAATATCCGAAATGACTGGCGCCAGGCCCAGGGACATCCCTTCGATCAGGGTTTTGTTCAGTCCTTCACCCCCCGTAGAGGTGTTGATGATCACCTGGCAGGCCCGCATAAGCGGTAACGGGTTGGGCTGAAATCCGGCAAAAATGATGTGATCTCTAGCAGGAGACTCTGCCAGTAATTTGAGGTTTGTATCCGTGTCCATCCCGTTCCCCACCAGCAACCAATACACATTTTGTTGCTCGGAAACGGCTCGTGCCACCTTCAGGAGGGTGGGAATATCCTTGAAGGGTCGGTTATTGGCCACACTGATCACCGTGAATGCCCCGGAAGGAATGCCAAAAGGCTCGAGGTTGGCGGGCTTTATCCCCTTGTACCATTCCGGGTCATGGCCCTTGCTGATCCAGACGGTCGGGTCCCGTCGAAACCAGAATTGTCGCTGCAGGGCCCGTTGGATCTCCCTCGTAATGCAAATAATGGCGTCCACCCGGGGGTGTAGATACTTGAAATACGCAGTGGGATCATACCAATGCACATGACCGGCATAGCCTCTGTACAGGATCACCTTGACGGGCAGGCGACGAGCTGCTTTCAGGCCGTGAATAGTGGCCCTGCTGTTGTACAAATGGAGGACCTGATACTGTTCTTTGACCAGCAAGTCGTGTAAGAATCGGGTTTCCTGCTTGTTGAATTTGGTCTTTGGATGGGAAGTCATCACCCGCATACCCGCCTTTCGAAAGTCGGCTTCATACTCTGTCTCCGGATAGGTCAGGATGTCTACCTGCACACCGGCTTTGGCCATGCCAATAAACATTTCCGCCTCCGGACGAACGGAGACGGTCCCCCTGTAATCACTGACCACCAGTACTTTCATAATCATCATTGGAATCAGATCGCAAGCTACGGTACTCGCTGCGGTCTACAGAGTTTCACTCCGGAATGGTCGCGAAAAAGCCTGTACTTTCACCCAAAATCTGTACGCATGTTTCGCTCTGTTTATCTGCTCCTGGTCTTCCTGGTTCTGTGGTCCTGTCGGCAGGAAGAGACCACACCTTCCGCGGTGCCTGCCTATGTCCTGGTGATCCACGGAGGGGCAGGTGCGCTTCAGAAATCCGAGATGACCGCCGAGCAGGACAGCCAGTATCGGGCCATGCTCCATCTGGCACTCGATGCCGGAGAGGACATTCTCAAGAACGGTGGTACTTCGCTGGACGCCATCACTGCCGCCATTCGGATCATGGAGGACTCCCCCCTCTTCAATGCCGGAAAAGGAGCCGTCTTTGCGCATGATGGCACCAACCAGATGGATGCGTCCATCATGGAAGGCGAAACCCTTCGGGCAGGTGCGGTCGGTGGCGTCTCCCAGGCCCGCAACCCGATTCTTGCCGCCCGGGCAGTGATGGAGAAAACCGATCATGTCCTGCTGACAGGGTCCGGAGCCGATCAATTTGTCCTGGATGCCGGCCTGGATACCGCAGGCACAGATTATTTCTTTACCCAGCGACGCTGGGACAGCCTGCAAAAAATTCTGAAACGGGAACAACAGGATTCTTTATCCGATCAGAAATTTGGAACCGTCGGTGCTGTTGCCCTCGACCGGAATGGCCTGCTGGTAGCCGGCACATCCACCGGTGGCATGACCAACAAGCGATGGAACCGACTCGGTGACTCCCCGTTGATCGGTGCAGGGACATATGCCGATAATCGATCCTGTGCCGTCTCCTGCACCGGCCATGGCGAATACTTCATCCGCTATGCCGTCGCACACGAACTGGCCTCACGCATGCGCCATTTGGGAGGTGATCTCCAGGAAACGGCTACTGCATTGCTGGCAGATGAACTCTTCCCTGCCGGGGGTACCGGCGGTCTGATCGCGCTGGACAGGCATGGCCAAATCGCCATGCCCTTTACAACGGAAGGGATGTATCGTGGCTTCACCCGGCCCGGAGAACGGAAAGTGGCTATCTATGGGGACGAGGACTAGCCTTTTATGATGCAGGCAAGGCCCCCGCTTCTGTAATCCGGATGATCTGCACTTCCGGCTGCTCGGGTTAATATCGGGGCCGTCCGGTACCTGACAGTCTGGTAATGATGGCCCGCATGACGATCCAGGCATGATGAACCAGATTGGGCCCCCAACCGAAGTGTGATTTCAACACCTTGTACCGATCCCGCAGCGATTCCTTGTGCCGTTGACGGGACAGTCCGCCAGTTTCGAACCGGGCCAGGATCATTCGGGTATTTACCGTTGACCGGCTTTTCCGCAGACATTTGATGACCCAGTCGATATCTGCACAGAGATTGGATGAGATGTACGGATCACAGATCGACTTCCGGGGTATGAATGCCTGATGTGAGACGACCATCCCGTACTTCATATCCTGCCATTTAAGAACGACAGGCGTCCGTTGCGTAGTCACCTCGCTTCTGGTCCCCAGGACTTGACCTTCAGGGCTGACCATGCGTACATCGCCATACAGGATGTCTACTTCCGGGGTCACCCTTGTCGCAAGTCGGGTCAATACCTCCGGTCCCTCGATCAGGTCTCCGGCATTGACAAACCAGACAAACTGCCCACTGGCCATTGCCAGGCCTTTGTTCATGGCATCGTACAGCCCTTCGTCAGATTCAGATATCCACCTGAGCCGGGGCGAGGTCTGAGACTGGAGGAGTTCCACGGTGCCATCCCTGCTGCCTCCATCGATCACCAGATGTTCATATTGAGAAAAATCTTGATCACGGACACTCTCCAATGTCTTTCGAAGGGCAGCCGCAGCCTGATAGCAGACCGTGATGATACTGAACAATGGCTTGGGAGAAGCTTCTGACATGCATGCAAAGGTAGGAGATTGATTCCAGGGTCTGGACGTTCCCGGAAGGCAATCACATAAACATGAGGGCACATCATCCATGCTTCTGCAAAACCCGGAACAAACAGGGTAATGTGTTCGATCTCCCTGTTTATTTTCTTCTTACATTTGAATGGAGCAACCCGACCGAAAATGACCAATCGAATGACCACACTTCACCCATTGTTCATTGGCTTGTTTTGTATGATGTTTCTGGGGGCCATGACGGGCCGTGCTCAATCTCTGCAACGTTCTGTTTTCTCATCAGGAGGAAATACCATCCAATCCAATAATATCCTCCTTTGCATTTCATTAGGTGAGGCCATTGCCGGCCCCATCATCAAGGATGACCAGCTTATTCAACAAGGATTTCAACAGGAGAAATCCATAAAAGTCTCCCTGGAGCCTGTACGCGACAATTCTGGATTCATCATCTACCCGAATCCGGCTAATGAAGAGATCCGCATTCACAATCCCCTCCGATTGCGAGGTGCCTATGCGTATCTGACTTCGGGATTGGGCCAACTCCTTCTGGTCACCCAACTTGAAGAGGGGTCCACTACCATTCAAACAGGTGACATGCCCTCTGGATTCTACCGTATTACCATCTATGATATCCACCATCGATTCATTGACGATGAAACCGTGATACTTGTTAAATAATCGCTCTACAGACCTTCCAGCAAATCATTCAACATGCACAAGTCAATATCACTTCTCGCACTTCTACTCTGTTTCTCTCCTCTCCTGCCCGGCCAGGGCCAACCTTTTTCATTTCGCTACCAGGGAGTGGCTTATGATGGCAACAGTCCGATCTCTTCGGATCAAATCGCTGTTCGCCTGGCCATCCATGAATCAACTCCTACAGGCACAGTGGTTTATGAAGAAACACGAGAAAACATAGAGGTCAATAACGGCCTTTTCGGAGTAACTATAGGTTCTCCAGGGACAATCGCCAGCACCGGCTTGTTAGGTGATCTTGATTGGGGGCTGATTCCTTACTTTCTCGAAACACAAATCTCCATTTCCAATGATCCAAATTCATTAACGACAATCGGGACAACGGAAATACTTGGCGCACCATGGCTCAATCCTGTACATACATTTCGGCTGAGTTCAAAATCCACGATCGCGCCTGAATACGGGGATCTATTTATTCGGGGAGGCGCTGGATCAGCAGCAAACTATTTTGGGATTTACCATTTTGATGGTCCGGATGACCCGGGGATTCGGAGAAACTTCTGGTTCCAGGGTGCCGGAAATCGTTACATGGACGTTTCACTGGATGGCAGTCTGGTCATTGGAGCTTTAAAGAATGGCGAAGATCTCACGCACGCACTGGAGGTCACGGGTTCAGCATGCAAATCAATGGGGGGAACCAGCTGGGCAGTCTGTTCTGATCCTAGGATAAAGAAGAACATCAAACCACTTACCCTCGGGCTAGCCACATTGAAGAAGATTAATCCAATCTGGTTTGAATATGACGAAACCATGGCTCCAACTCTTGGAAAAGGGCTTCGTTTGGGTTTGAATGCGGAAGAAATCAACAGCATACCTGAACTGAATCACCTCATGATCGAAACGCATGACAAGTTTGGCATTCAAGACCTGAAAATGATCACCTCCAGCGAAGCAATCATGTATCTGAACATGAATGCCATTAAAGAACAACAGGATATCATTGAAACTCAGGCCGCATTGATAGCCAGTCAACAAAAACAGCTTGGGGAGGTCTTGAAACGGATCGAAAGTCTGGAGCGCATGTCATCTGTCACCTCGGCTTCAGCAGACGTAGGAACGAAGTAGTAAGTAAGTCACTTATCAATCCAGTCCGATGCTACTTGTTCACGATTCTGAAACCCACTTTCTACAAGCTTCCCGAATAACACAGATGAGCTTGTTATTGACTTGCTTACGGACTTCTTAAATCTGAAACACGAGCGACTATCTCACCAAGGTGAAGTCACCTGTGTATGTCTTGGTAACTCCATCCACAAACTTGACATCCAACACATAGACGAATACGGCTGGATCCATCAACTCCCCCCTCCAAAATCCATCCCAGCCAATATTTGGATCATTCAATTGAAAATGTGTCCCTTCCCATAGCAATTCACCCCACCGGTCCCACACCTGAAGTCTTTCAACTTCAAGAACTCCCACTCCGCTGCCATAGGCATGGAACAGGTCATTTATGCCATCCGCATTCGGGGAAAAAGCATTTGGTACATAAATTCCCTTGTCTATCTGAATGTCAATAGCGATGGACAATGACCTCGTACATCCATTGGCATCAGTTAAGGTAACGGTGTAGGCCACAATCTGGCTTGCGACCACCGTCGGATCAGGACAATTTGAACAACTCAGGCCTTGCGTGGGTGACCAACTGAAGGAATAGGGCGGTGTACCTCCTGCACCAGAAGAAAGCAGATTAATCACCTCTCCTGTGCCAGCCGTAAAGGTATCCTGTCCAACGATCAGCACTAATGGTGGTGGTTGAACGATCTCAACAATCGTATCCGTAATACAGCCACTTGCATCCTTTATTGCCAAAATATAGGAGCCCGCAAAAAGATTGGCGGAGGCGTTCGGGCCAAAATTTATTCCTCCATCGAAGGAATACATAAAAGGCGGCATGCCCGAGGTGGGCATCACTTCGATCATGCCTTGCTCTCCAAAACACAACGGGGGGGTAACCTCAACAGTAAAGTTCGGGTAACTGATCTCGTCCAATTGGAACACAGCCACGCCGGAACATCCTGATACATCTGTGACGGTAACCGAATACGTCCCTCCGATCAAATTGCTCAAGCTCGGGGTGTTCGGCGCAGTGGGCGACCACTGATAAGAATACGGTAGCGTCCCACCACTGACACTTATCAGTATTTCACCCCCATCGGGATCGTTGCAATCGGGTTGAACAAGTTGCTGTTCGAGAATGGTTAAACCCCCGAAGCTCAGGTCAATACAAACCATGGAATCGCAGCCAACACTATTCAGCAAGCTATAGCAATGAATGCCTTCATCCGTAAAAATTGAATCCAAATAGAAAAGAGTGTCCCCGGGACACAAACTGACATCGAACAAGGTGTCAGAGGGACATGCAATGGAGCCGCAGCAATCCGGATCCAAGCAGTCAATGAGTCCATCCCCATCATCGTCCACGCCATTACTGCAATCTTCAGCACAAGGCTCACTACAAGCAACCAGGTCAACAGAAAATTGCAAAGAGTTACTATTCGGGTTTACATTCGTCATAGTCAAGCCAAAACTGATCTCCTGCAATGGAGCATCAATTTGGTAGGGATTCATGATAGACTTCCTGAACACCTGAACATCCTGCACATAATTACACGGACTGGACATAGTCCCGTCTTCGTTGATCCGCAAGAAGAAGATATCCGTCCCACCAGAACTATTTGAAGTGCTTTGGCCCACCAAAAAGATGGTGTTATCATGAAAAAG
This sequence comes from Bacteroidia bacterium, assembly GCA_030429045.1. Classification (GTDB taxonomy): domain Bacteria; phylum Bacteroidota; class Bacteroidia; order Chitinophagales; family Saprospiraceae; genus JAGNXB01. The sequence continues at coordinate 30,558 of JAUIEA010000035.1, forward strand.
CAATGGTTTCGATCTGGACAGCGTGAACAGATCATCAGTTCCATTTCCGCCATATACCCTGGCCCAATTCACCTGTCCCGATGGCGTGATTTGCAGTAAGAACAGGTCTCTGGACGGGGCATTGGTATATCCATAAATATAATACATCCCCTTCCAGAAGTAAATATTTTCGGGCCTCAGGTCTGAATACCCCTGAAACGTATATTCTTCGGCCTGCAGCAAATTTCCATTCAGATCAGACAGGGTCCATACGATCGAAAACTGTGGCGCACTAGAAACAGGATTGTACCAGTGGCACATGGCAATTTCATTATTGTCCAGAACCAAATCAAACGAATAGATCCGGCTGGTAGCACCCAGGGGGGACAGGTAGATCTTATTGTACAGAATATCCCCATTCAGATCCATTTTCGTCAGTGCACCCTTCATATTCCCCAATGTACCTGGATCTTCGGTCTGTCTACCGGCAGCATAAATGGCATCCTGCGTGATCACGGTAGAGATATAATCATCATCCTGGCCGACATAGATAAACGTCCGGGCAGAGAGGACGGCGCCTGTTGATGCATCAACTTTCACATAGTAGAGGTTGGCATCCACATCATTGACACCTGTTAAAATCAACTC
>JAUIEA010000036.1 GCA_030429045.1 Bacteroidia bacterium
TGGTTCTTACCACTAAAGTGTCCTTAGTGACTGAGTGGTTATTCCTTCCGCCTTCAAGATTCCGCCTTCCGCCTTCCGCCTTCCGCTTTCCGCCTTCCGCCTTCCGCCTTCCGCTTTCCGCCTTCCGCTTTCCGCCTTCCACTTTTATGAGTTTCTTAGTGAACTACATTCTGCTTCAGCAAACGATTAAATGCTCTAACGAGATTTGGTTCTTACCACTAAAGTGTCCTTAGTGACTGAGTGGTTATTCCTTCCGCCTTCAAGATTCCGCCTTCCGCCTTCCACTTTCCACTTTCCACTTTCCGCTTTCCGCTTTCCGCCTTCCGCCTTAGAATTGCTGATCATCCCCTCCCTTCAGATCATCGCTCTTGATCCGTGTGCTGCGATCCCGGCTGCGTCCTTCGATCTTGCCAAACCGATAGCGGGCACTGACGCCGAAACTTTGGAAGGGAACTGTGAAATCACTTTTTTGCCGGAACGTGGGGCCCTCCAGGTCGGATCGGAAGGACTTGTTCAGATTGAAGGGTTCCACAATGCGGATCCCCAGTTGCCAGGATTTTCCAAATTCTTTCTGAAAGGCAAAACTGTACATCCAGAAATTGGGTGTCCGCCCCTGTAAGGAAACATTCTGGGAGCGGAACATCCCGAACATTTCCGCTTTATATCCTTTGCCGAAATCGTAATTCAGATTGATGAAGGACCGGTAGACCAGATCTTCATTGGTCAGGGTTTCTCCGTTGATCGTGCCCGTCGCAGAATACGTATTGACATCCAGGCTCACTCGGGCGGTCAGCTTTTTCTTGAAAAATCCTGCGGTCGTAAATAGATTCACGCCGATCGACTCCTTTTCGCCAATATTCTGAAAGGAGGTAATCGAGGCGCCTTCCGGATTCACCGTCAGGAAATTCTCGATCACATCGGCTGTGTTTTGATAGTACACGGATACATTGAAAACAGTGCCCTTCGCAAAGGCATTATAGCTCAGCTCGACCTGATTGGTCAACTCGGGCAGAAGGGTGGGGTTGCCCACCGTGATATTCCGGGGATCGCTGAGTTGTTGATACGGATTGATATAACGCAATCCCGGTCGTTGAATACGCTGGGAATAGGCCATTTTCAAACTACTGAAGGGGCCGAATTTCCGCTGGATAATGGCACTCGGCAGAAGATTGCCGTAGGTATTGGTAAAGGGCAGCTCCCCGTTGACAGCATCCCCTTCGATCCAGGTTTGTTCATATCGGGCGCCCACGATCAAGGCATAGGTCTCTCCGATATTCACCGTAGTACTGATATATGCCGCGGCTACATCCTGCAGGTAGTCAAAGGCCCCGCTGGTGAGTGGATCTTCTTCAAATTCGCCACTCGTCTCATTGAAATTCCGATAGGCATAATCACTGGTCAGTCGGCGCAACGTGGCCTTTAATCCCGATTCCAGTTTGATCATCTTGGAGAATGGATGGACATAATCCGTTTGCAGGATATGTTCCAGGTTCAGCCCCTGGTTGATATTGTCCTGGTTGATCAGCAGGGTGGGTTCACCTGTCTGTTCGATCTGTGTGCCATCATCCGAAAAATCGCCACTCAGCTGATAGGCCATGGTCCATTCCCGCTCCTTGTTCCCGGCAAAGGTCCGGCGATAATCGGTGCTCCAGTCAAATCCCGTACTCAGGTTGATATCATCATTGATCCGACTGTAATTCTGGATGATCATGGCCTCCGGATCATTGAAATAGTTCTCCGTGATGCCATCCCGGACATATTGCCGGCCATTGAGACGTACGTTGCTGGTCAGGCTGTGATAGGCATTGAAATCATAGAAGGCCCCGATCGAACCATTGAAACCTCGCCAGGCAGAGTTGTTCTTGCCCTCTTGCGACAGAACTCGGACCATTCCACCCGGCAGGTCATCCTCCCGGTAAAAGGAATTGGTACCCGGCCGCTTCCAGGTAAACCGTGTCCCGGCATTCATATTGATGCCAAACCGACCACGGGTATGTGCCAGATTCAATCCAGCATTGTTGGAACGTGTACCGACACTGACATCTGCTGACCCGGTCAACCCTTCCAGTTCGGGCTTCTTCATCAGGATATTGATAATGCCCGTACTGCCTTCACCGTCATATTTGGCCGTCGGCGTCGTAATGACCTCCACCGATTTGATCTGATCCGCCGGCAGACTTTTCAGGGCATCGGCAATACTTCCTGCAAACATGGAGGAGGGTTTGCCATTGATAAAGATCCGGACATTACTGTTTCCCCGGAGACTGACGTTTCCATCCAGGTCTACGGACAACAAGGGCACCTTCCGCAGGACATCCGCTCCGTCGCCACCCGTATTGGTCAGGTCCTTGTCGGCATTGTAAACGATCTTGTCGATCTTCGATTCCATGATCGGGGCCTCCTCCGCCACCACGATCTCCTCCAGATTGATCCCCATCGGGACGAGAAAGACATAGCCGAGATCGAGATCTGGTTGCTCGGGTGTAGTGGTCAGTCCGGATATGACTTTGGGCTCATACCCGATAAAGGTGATTTGCAGGGCATAGTCCGCTGCATTTACATCTCGGATCTTGAATGTACCATCTGGTTCGGTGACCACACCATCCAGCATTTTCCCTCCGGGCAAGGTCAGCACCACAGAAGCATACTCCAGTGGAGCCTGCGAGAGGCTGTCGATCAGAATACCCTTGATCACGCCTTTGATCATGGGACCAGAGGCGCCCGGGCGGCCCGGAGATTGTGCACTGAGGGAGACACTCAACAGAGCGGTAAGCAGAAGACTGTAAAATAGACGCATGAACGGGTATTATCTCTGTTGAACGGAACCCGGCGAAGATAGTTCGCTGAAACGCCTGTAGTCTCATCAAACTTGACGAAACCCTGTATCTTTCCCACTGAAATGGACGATCATACCACACAGGAAGGCGAACAGGTGAAAAAAGAATTGATCCGGAGGCTGGCCTTGCTGGATCGGCGGGCAAAGGCCGGCAAGGCGATCCGGTTCCTGCATCATCCCGGTCGGTATATGCTGGCCATGATCTGGCAGTACCTGGCATTTCCCTTGTGCAGGATCGGGCTGCCCATGACCCGGAAGACCTTCTACGGTCAACGTCTGAAGATCCTCTTGCCCGCAGGTACCGATATCTACTTGCTGGGCGGAAAAAGCCATGACTCCGAAATTCGATTGGCGCGCTTTCTGATTCACCGGCTGGCTCCGGGAGACAGATTCCTGGATATCGGCGCACACTACGGTTACTTTTCTGCTCTGGCCGCCCGGCTGGTCGGCCCGAAAGGCCAGGTCCTGGCCCTGGAAGCAACCCCCCAGACCTTTGCTGTTCTCGAGTCCAACCTGGGCCGCTTGCCCTCCGCGAAGGCTCACCATCTGGCCCTCGCTGAAGAGGTTGGCGAAATGACCTTTTATACCTTCCCCGTGCGGTATTCCGAGTACAATACCCTGGATATCACACCCTATGAAGAGGAGGACTGGTATGCCGACTACCCGCCCGTGGAAGTCCGTATCCAGACTACCACATTTGATCAACTGATTCCGGACTTCAAACCCGATCTGATCAAGATCGATGTCGAAGGCGCTGAACATCGGGTCATCAAAGGAGGGATAGATGCGCTGTCCACATTTCGGCCACCTGTTGTCATGGAATATCTGGATGCAGCTTCCAGTGGAGGTGGCCATCAGGAAGCCGATGCACTTCTCAGGAGTTTGGGCTACCAGCCCCATGCGATCGATCAGGAAGGCCAGATCAGGCCGGTCGATCGGATTGAAGACTATTTGACGGAAGTAGGATTGAGCTCCGACAACCTGGTTTACCTGATGCAGTGAACCGGGTCAAATTCAACCGGTAGATCTTCGAATAGCCGTGCACAGTTCCCCGGCTGAAGGATGGATGAACGGACAATCGCAAATCCCCGGAGGTTATTCAAGACGTGCAAACCGGTAGGGCAAATTATCCTGAAAATGAAAATATTGGGGGTTAGGCTGATCGTTGGGGAAGACACCCCATGTAGATATAAATACATCTCCCTGTCCAGCCGCCCACTCTGTTTTCCGGGGGTGATCCGTAAAGACGATCGATGCTGTTGTGCCTGTCTCTACGGTCGACAGCAACCAGAATTCATAGGGCGAGGCCAAGGCCATCAGCAGGGTGTCCATCGGTACAAGGCTGTCATGTACAATCAGTTTCAGAGGTCCGGTTCGCTCCGATTCCACCATGTAGTTCCGCATCCAGTCCAGGCGTTCTGTATACAGGGAATGGGTCTGTTGAATATGACCCAGACGGATCAGAATAAGCGCACCCAGCACCCACCAGACCAGACCGGGAAGACGCCTGGGGAGCACTTGAAAGATCAGGGGTGCGAGAATAAAGAGACTCAGTGGAAGAAGCAGGTTCTCGCTGTAGAATTGGACAGGTTCATTGGGATAACTGGTATTGACCAGCAGGGAATACCCCGACAAAATGACAATGACCCATCCGATCGTCATCCAATTTCGATGCCGAACACTCCAGATGAACAGACTGACCAGTCCGACTGAGAGCAGCAGTGACTGGAGGGATACCCCCAATTTGATGCCCAACAGAGGGAGGAATTGGGTAAAAAGGGCACCAAACCGAAAATTCTGAATGGTCCAGTTTTCAGTCATGATCAGACTGAACAGATGGAAGGCAATGTCCGCGAAAACAGTGCGCTCCAGATAATAGATCACGGCGAGAATGAGAAGTAAAGTGTAGGTCGCCAGGCCCAGGCAAGTAACGACGAACAGGTCATCCTTCCGGATGCCTGCACTGGTGGCACTCCTCCGCCACAGGGGCAGGACTAAACGAGTAGGCAGGAAGATTCGATGCGCCGGATGCAGAGCCATTTCTGATGAAACGGAGGCTTTGCTCCGCAATTGCCAAAGAAGATACTGTTTGACCCCTTCTTGTCAGTGTCTAATGGGGAATGCGGATAGTCGCTTTTGTACCCTTGTTTTGGATGGATTCGATCTGCAGCGTTCCCGCATGCCAGCGTATGATCCGGTCGACCATGGCCAGTCCGAGGCCCTGGCCGGGAAAGGGTCTCGCATTGGTTGCGCGATACATGGGTTCGGTCACCAGGTGCAGCTCTGACTCGGGAATGCCGACACCCTGATCAGTGACCTCAAAGATCCAGTTTCCCGATGCATACCGGATATCGACGGATATGGTTTTGGTAGGATCATATTTACAGGCATTATCGATCAAATTGGCCATGGCAGAACGAAACAGCATCCGATTGCAGGACACGGATTCGGGAAAGGAGTGATGGGTCAGGTCGGGCCATTGGATGTCAGATGGATCATGTTTGGTGCTGACCCCTTCCTGGATGTCCGTGAGGAGCTCTGGCAAGGGGACCTGTTCTCGTTGAGGCAGGACGCCCTCCCCGCCGGTGCGAGCCAGCGAAAGCAAACTGTTCACCAGCTGATGCAGGCGTTCTGCCTCCTGGGCGATCGTTTCCAGCGATTGGCGATACGCTTGTGCCGGGCGTTCGGCAGAAAGGGCGATCTCGGCTTCTCCCGCGATGACCGTTAAGGGGTTGCGGATCTCATGGCTGGCATTACTGATGAATTTCTTTTGGAATTCGAAAGCCCCTTGCAGTCTGTCCAGCAGGTCGTTGATGATCGCAGAGAAGTCATAGATCTCATCCTGTTGGGCGGGGAGCTCCAGACGAGTACCCAGATTCGAGGCGGTAATCTCGCGGGTCCGGGCAATATTGCGGTCCAGGGGCATCAGGGCCCGGCGAGTGGCAAACCACCCGATCAATCCGACAAGAGCCAGACTGAATGGCAGTGAAAACATGAGGATACGCTGCAGGTTGGCCAGTTTGGTATGCCCGAATTCGTCGACGGCGGTCACCACGATCAAATGATGACGTCCATCCAACTCATAAATACGTGCCAGCCCCTGTCGGTGTTGATCAACAAACTGAATTTCGTCACCGGGTTTTAACTGCGCTACCCGCATGGACAAGAAAGGCGCCAATGAATCTGGAAGGACTCCCTCGGGATCAAGCAGCCACTCCTGCTCGTTTGAAAGTTTCAGCAAAAATTGTTCGCGGACCTGCCGGGCCAGTTGGGGAGGCAGGCGAGATTCTTCCAGGAAGAATTTTTCGGTCAGATCCACCCGATCGGAGAGTCGGTCAAAGAATTCACGCTGATGAAAATCTCGTGAATAATAATAGATAAAAAAATAGAGCAGGAGCATAACCCCCGCTACGGATAAGGTAAACAGCAGGGTTAATCGATGGCGGATCTTCATGCCATGTCGTCTTCAGTGAGGATGTATCCCATGCCGATCATGGTTTTGATCAGGCGTCGGTCGAAGGGTTTGTCCACCTTGTTGCGTAAATAATTGATGTAGACATCAACCACGTTGGTCTCGACGTCCCAGTCCATATTCCACACGGCAGCCAGGATCGCTTCGCGACTCACGACCCGGTCCTTGTTTCGCAAGAGATAGACCAGGAGGTCATACTCGCGTGCCGTGAGCCGGATGGTATCTCCGCCCCGGCTGACGATCCGTCGATGGAGGTCGACTTCCAGGTCGGCGGCCATCAGTTTTTCAGAGGAGGTCTGCATGATGCGGCCTCTGGTCAGGGCTTCGATCCGGGCTAACAGTTCTTTGAACTTGAACGGTTTGACCAGGTAATCATCTGCACCGACATTCAGTCCGGCGACGATATCTTCGGTGCTGCCAAGAGCTGTCAGCATGAGGATCGGTGTTTCAAAACCTTTTTCCTCGCGATACCTGCGACACACTTCAAGGCCGGTGATGCCGGGAAGGATCAGATCCAGGATCAGGGCATCATGCTGGCCTTCCAATGCTTTGGTCAAGCCCAATTCTCCCGTCGGGGCAATATCCGGTTCATGTCCTGCCTCTGTTAATCCACGAGCGACAAACGACGCGACCCCGGGCTCATCCTCAACAATTAGAATTTGCATGTCAACCTTGTTTTCTCCACAACAACCGAGTCCGTAAGGAGTGTTGTCCCCGGGTGATTAGAATGCCATTATAGTTTGTCCCTTTACTCGCTCAGGGTGATCTTGTTCCGCCCCAGGGTCAACTTCCCCATTTTTTCCAATTGCTTTAACAGGCGCGAAATCGCCTCTCTGGAGGCGTGCAGGTCCCAGGCAATTTGTTGGTGGGTCGTCTGGATTTCTTTGGAATCATGCGTGAAGGCCTTCTGTTCGAGATAATCCCACAAGCGTTCATCCATACGCTTGAAGGCGATGGTATCAATCGTGTTGATCAATTCCATCATCCGTTGATCATAGGATCGCATGACAAAGTTCTTCCATACCGGATACGTACTGATCCATTCATCGACATATCGGACGGGAATGCCCAGGATCCGGGTGTCCTCCTCTGCAATGGCCCGGACAGAACTGCGTTTGTCCGCCATGCAACAGGAGAACGACATCGAACAGGATTCACCTGAATTCAGATAATACAGGAATAATTCCTCGCCCTCTTCATTTTCACGCATCACCTTGATCGATCCTTCAAGGACTAACGGAACCATCCGGATGTACTCGCCATAATCCATGATGGTCTCACCCGCCTTGAATTTCATGCATCGTCCCTGATTGGCCACCTCCTGAAGCAAATGTTGATCATTCAGGGTGGGAAAGGCCTGACGAATTTCAGGGATCATGTTATCGCGTAGGGACGGTGTGGAGGGCTGCATGTGCGGTGGATTGTCAGGGAACGAATATCGGAAACTCTATAAACAAAACCTGAATCCGAGACAGAGGTTCACCCCTAAATCGGATTCCTGATCAAGCATCGTAATCCGCCTTCCGACTTCCGCTTTCCGACTTCCGCTTTCCGCCTTCCGACTTCCGCTTTCCGACTTCCGCCTTCCGCTTTCCGCTTTCCGCCTTCCGCCTTCCGCCTTCCGACTTCCGCCTTCCATCACCCCCTGAACCGGAAAGCGATACCCCAGCGCATCCACATCTCCGGTTGCGGGTAACCGGACACCGTGCTGAACTGCCTGGGGATCTCATCGCCATTGGTGGCTATACTCTTCCATCCGAAAATCGCCCTACCGATATTTTCGAATTGCAGATATGCCCGAAAGCCCAGCCGCTCCATGGAAAAATATCCATCCAGCTGGGGAAACCAATCCTCACTGGTTTGATCCTGCAGCGTGAATTGTCCGGAAACCGGTTGGAAACCGAAAGGCGTCCAGGCAGAGATCAGCCGGGCTTCCAGGCCGATCTGGGCACGTAAGGTCTTCTTGAACCAGCGACCGTCATAATAGAGTTGATGGCGAGTGACCCACTCCGGATAACGGATCCGGTCATCACTGCTGTTTTGATAACTGATCTTGTTGTTCAGGTGCAGGTGCCAGATCCTGAAATGATGTTTGATCCAGAGCTGATTGACAGCTACTGTTTCGGTCAGCTGGTCAGGAACACCCGGAGCCGTGTAGATGATGGCATTTGTCAACAGGCCGAGATGGACGCCGCCGCTCAGCCCGAGTGGTTTGATCCGCAGGCTGCCAAAGAGACTTTGCTGCTGTGGCTTGAGCCATTCACGTTCATAGGCCAGTCGCTGGCTGATCACCAGCTGTTCCTGGATCAGGTCCGGAAATCGCTGGCTGAGCAGGATGCCGGCCTTTACGTCACCCAGGCGTGCGGTCTGCAGGCCAAGGCGACCTTCCACCAGCCATGATCCGGCTTGCTCTCCCACATCGATCTGGGTACGCCCCCAGATATCTGCCTGTTCACGCCACCGCATGTTCAGCTCGCCCAGGACCAGCACATTGTTGACATCTGCCGACCGCAACTCATTGTTCCAGCGGTGGAGCCGATGCTCCAATCCCCCCTGAAAACTGATGGAGGTTCCTCCCGATGATCGCCAGGAAGCCAGGACTTCCGCCGTATTGCTGAACGTGGTCCAGGTCGTGTACTGGCGGATACCGCGCTGATCCGTCTGGAAGATGCCATAATACAGGGAGTCGGATGCCGGACTTGGATCACTGAACTTGAAGGACCGGTCCTGCCAGCGCATGCGGTGAAAAAAGACCAGGCGGCCCAAACTGTCACGATCGACCTTGCCGGCTACCGCATACGCCTGAGACACCTGATAATCCGTGATCCGATAACGGGTATCCGCAGTGGTGAGGAATACGGGAATATTGATTTCCTCCTCATAATTCTGGACACCGAATAGAGTGTCTGTCCGAATACCGCCATTCTCCTCCTGATCGATGATGTGATTGCCGTGGAGGAGAGTCAGGCTGTACTTCCCACGGGGATTTAGATAGCGAATCCCCAGACGAAGGGAAGAATGATGATTGGCCATATGGCTGTAGGCCCCGAAGTTGTAGATCCGCAAGGCGTCGATCCGGAAATCGGTTCCCTTGCCAAAGCGGCGGGCCAGGGTCCCGGCAAAAATGCCATCCTCTGAGGTTGGTCCCTGTGAATAGGAGACATCGGTATAGGCCAATGGCGCATTGAGCATGACCAGGCTGTCTGAAGACAGGAGGTAGGGGTCGTAAGCATGAAAACCGGCATCAAAACCGATCGTGGTCCGCTTGCCGGGCTGCAAGCCGATGGCGGCCGTGCCCACATTGTGCAGGCGAGCGTATTCCCGTTCGCCAGACTGATTGTCCAGGGGATCATAGCTATGCCAATGCGGAAGCTCTTCTACTGTTCGGCGCGACTTGTGCCAGGGCCGGAATACTGAATAGGCCATGATCTCCGGTGAGACGGCCGTGTCACGAGCAGGACGCCGGACCTGAGTACTGTCATTGGGTGAACCGCCGGGCTCGCGAGCCTTGGTTGGAAGGATCTGTCCGCTTGCCCCGGCGCTGAATGTCAGCCAGATCAGAAATGCATGGCAAATGCGGAAAAAGACGGATCTACCGTTCACCATGTATGTGAATGCGTTTGATCAACAGTCCTTCAGAGGTCTTCATGTGCAGGAAATACATCCCTTCGGGGAGCGAGGAGGGCAATTCGATCTGGCGATCCTGCGGCATCCAGTGAGCGACCTGCCGTCCCGTCAGGTCCAGGAGTTGGATATCACGCCATTCCAATCCGGGCGCAGCCTCCAGATAGAGCATGGAAGTTGCCGGATTTGGAAAAACCGAGATCAGTGCCGGATCCGCAAAGGGTGAATGGACAGCCGTGATGGAAGGGTCGATCTTTTCAAAGACAAACAACCCCTCCTGCATATCCGACACCAGGATATTCCCGGATGGGAGATATGGATAGACGCCCCAGGCCCCTTTATAGCTGGGGGTGTTAGGCTCATTGCTGGTATCATATGAGTACGCTGGAACCGGGTTTTCCGGATCGGAAATATCAAAGACCACCAGGCCGTCATAGTAATAGGAAACATAGAGGTAGTCTCCCCGAACCAGCTGGTTGTGCGGGATACTGGTGGGATTGGGCACTTCAGCATCAAATGTGCCTAAGACCTTGATATCGGCTGGATCAGACACATCCAGTACTTTGATAGGGGAGGCATGATTCTCATCCGCCATGTAATAGTACTTGCCCGACTCATCCGCCCAGCCCGAGTGATTGTACCCCTTGAAGGGATAATCAGCCAGGCTGCCCAGGGCCACCGGATTGGCCGGATCTGAAAAATCCACAATGGCCATTCCGTCATAGCCACAGTTCAGATAGGCCAGTCCGTTGCGGACATAGCCGTCATGCACATGGCCGGCCACGATATCGCCGAACACATTGTACGCGCCGATGAATACCGGATTGATGGGATCGGCCAGGTCATACACCCGCAAGGCTGAATAGCCGGAAGATCCCCCCCCCGTGGCGAAGGTGTATAACATGCCCATGACCGTGTCTATTTCAATATTATGGGAACGGACCAGTAAGGCATTGTCATCATAGACCATGATCGCCGTATCGGGCATCTGGCGAATGTCAAGGATCTGCAGGGAACTTTGGCCCTCATCACAAACAGCATAGAGATACCCTCGATAGGTCTCATAATCCCGGTGAATGATCGACTTCCCCTGGGCCTTTCCCGGGAAGAAGAACCGTTCTTCGGGTTGGGTCGGATCGGTCACGTCAATGAAATGCGTGCCGGCAGTAGAACCGATAATGGCAAATTCATGACCATCGGCAGCGAGGCCCCAAACCTCATTGTAGGTGTTGTTATAGGCCGAGGAGCCAACCAGGGTGTCCTCGAACCAACGGCCGAGCAGATTTGCCGGTTCTGTTTGAGCCGTTCCGAATTGACTGGCGATCAGGAAAATGATCAGGAGTGTTATGATTCTCTGCATGATGACAAAAGTAGGCTATTTGGGTGTTATCTGACAGGGTGAACCTGCCGTTTGACGCCGGTTGGCCGATCCGCCACCCAATCGGGAAGTCACCATCCGATGCATCCAGTACCGGTCAACCCTTCACCTTTTGATGATCTCATCCGCATTCTTTACCCGGAAACCGCGATATTCGAGACGGGCTGTATCTTCGGCCTACCAATACTCGATCATGCTGGAACCCAAGACATACGAAGCGAAAGTAGATGACCAGATCAGTCTTCCCCTGGATGTGAACGATCTGGAGAAAATGGATATTCTGTCTGAGGGTGAAGGCAAATGGCACCTCCTGCATCAGGGTCAGTCCTACCATATTGAAGTGGAGGAGGCCAATTTCTCCGGTAAGAATTTCATCCTCAGGGTCAATGGCTTCCGGCATGAGGTGAAATTGTCCGACCCCTATGACGTCTTGATCAATCGATTGGGACTGGCCAAGAAGGTGGTCCATACCGTCAATGACATCAAGGCACCCATGCCCGGCCTGATCGGCAGTGTCCAGGTCTCCGTCGGGCAAGCCGTTCAGGAAGGCGATCCGGTGCTTATCCTGGAAGCCATGAAAATGGAAAATGTCATCAAGTCACCCGCAGACGGAACGGTGAAGGAGATCCTCATCGGAGCTGGTGACGCCGTGGAGAAAGGCCAGGTGATGATCGTTTTCGAGTAGAAGAGACCCGTCAGCGTTTCTCCATCCCGCCTATACAGCGCTCCAGCGCATCCCGCCAGTGTGCGATCTTCAATCCGAACTGATCCTTGATCTTCGACTTGTCCATCACACTGAAGGATGGCCGACGGGCCGGAGTCGGGAATGCTGCACTGCGGATAGGACGCACCCGGCAGGGAAGTTGGCTGAATCGCATGATGGCCACGGCAAAATCATACCAGCTGCAAACCCCCTCATTCGAGAAATTATAAACGCCCCGGAAAGCTTCGCGTACACCGGGGTCCAGATCCATCTGCTTCAGGATCTGACCGATGCATTCAGCGAGGTCAGTTGTGCAAGTGGGTGTGCCTGCCTGGTCAAAGACGACATCGATCTGTGCCCGGTCTGCGCCAAGGCGCAACATGGTCTGGAGGAAGTTGTGCCGGACCGGACCGTAGAGCCAGGAGGTTCGGATGATGACGTGTCCCGGATCCGCGTCGAGCAGGGCTACTTCACCGGCATGCTTGCTGCGGGCATATACCCCGCCCGGCTTCACCTGGTCCGTTTCCTGATACGGGGTGGTTTGGCCATTATCATAGACATAGTCGGTCGAGATATGCAGGATCTGGGCTCCCGTCTGTTGGGCTGCACGAGCCAGGTAGACCACGGCATCCCTGTTCAGTGCATACGCTTCCTGCTCTTCTTCTTCCGCCTTGTCCACAGCAGTGTAGGCCGCCGTGTTGATGATGATATCCGGCTGTAGAAAGCGAACCATGCGATCAACCATTTCACCGTCCAGGAGATCCAGGTCCTCACGACCGTGAAAATGCCATTCCATTGATTTGTACTGCGGGGCAACCTGCTGGAGAGCAAGGCCCAACTGTCCGTGTGCGCCGGTGACGAGTATTCGCATAAGTTAAAGATGTATCGGTCGGTGATCTCCGAAAAAAGGAAGGTTCTGATCCTTGGCGGAAATGATCCTTTTGTGACGGGGGATCCCCCAATCGATCGCAAGGGATGCATCCTCGGGATGGATACCTCCTTCCTGGTCACGATCGTAATACTGGTCGCATTTGTAGAAGAATACCGCATGTTCACTCAACACACTGTACCCGTGGGCAAATCCACGTGGCACATACAGTTGCCTGTGACTATCTGCAGTCAATTCAACAGAATAGACCTGACCATAGGCTGGGGAGTCGGGTCGAAGGTCAACCACCACATCCAGGACAGTTCCTTCCAGTACCCGAACCAGTTTGGCTTGCATGGCCAGTCCGGTCTGATAATGTAATCCCCGCACCACGCCGTATAGGGACCGGGCCTGGTTGTCCTGGACAAAGGGTTTGTCGATACCCTGGGCTGCAAAGACCCGGGCATTGAAACTTTCGGTAAAATACCCCCGCTCATCCCGGAAAAGATCAGGCGTGTACAGGACGAGGTCTGGGATGGGTGTCTCGACAAATGCCATAATTTATTTTTGGCGGAACATCAATACAAGTGGAATACCGGTAAAATCAAAATGCTGGCGCAGCTGGTTTTCCAGGAAGTTCCGGTAAGCTTCTTTGATCTGCTTGGGGTGATTGGTGAAGAAGACGAAGGCAGGATACGCCAGCGGGAGCTGCGTCACATACTTGATCTTGATATAGTGCCCCCTGTAGGCTGGCGGCGGGACGCGTTCGACGATATCCAGCATCAGCTCATTCAGCGTAGACGTCTTGATCCGGCGCTGCCGGTTCTCGTAGACCTGGATAGCGGCTTCCATGCCCTTGAAGATCCGGGTTTTGTCAAGAACGGAGATAAAGACAATAGGGACATCATTGAAAGGAGCGATCTTGGCACGGATCTCCGCTTCCATGTCCCGCGCTGTATTGGTCTCCTTGTCCACCAGATCCCATTTGTTCACCAGGATCACCAGGCCTTTATGCCGGCGTTGAGCCAGCCTGAACAGGCTCATGTCCTGGGCTTCAATGCCGGTTTGTGCATCGATCATCAGGATGCAGATGTCGGATTCCTCCAGGGCCTTGATCGCCCGCATCACTGAATAGAACTCCAGGTCTTCATGCACCTTGGCCTTCTTGCGCATGCCGGCTGTATCCACCAGGATGAACTCCTTTCCGAACTTGTTGTAATGGGTATCAATGGCATCACGGGTGGTTCCGGCGACTTCGGTGACTATGTTCCGGTCTTCCCCCAATAGCGCATTGATCAGCGAAGACTTCCCTACATTCGGTTGTCCGATGATCGCGAATCGGGGGAGTGAAGACGGGGCTTCCTCTTCCTCTGCCGGAATGTGTTCGACCACGGCATCCAGGATTTCACCGGTTCCGCTGCCTGACAGGGAGGACAGGAAAAATGTTTGCTCAAATCCCAACGACCAGAATTCGTTGGCTTGCAACATGCGGGAGTGATTATCCACCTTGTTGACCGCCAGGAATACCGGCTTTTTCGAGCGACGCAGCAGGTTGGCGACCTCTTCATCCAGGTCGGTCACCCCGGTCGTCGTATCCACCATGAAGATGATCACCGCTGCTTCCTCCACTGCGATCCGGACTTGTGAGCGGATCTCTTTCTCAAAAGGATCATCGGAGTGCTCTACGAATCCTCCGGTATCCACAATGGTGAACTGTTTTCCATTCCAGATACAGGCACCGTATATCCGGTCGCGGGTCACCCCACTGATATCGTCGATGATGGCTTGTCGCTCACCGATCAGTCGGTTGTACAGGGTCGATTTGCCGACATTCGGGCGACCAACGATGGCTACTATTTTTCCCAAGGTGTGATTTTGCGCAAAGGTAAGGAAATCGGGGAGGGGTCACGGTTTCACTTGCAACAGACCCGCTTTTGCTTTTTGGTGCAACCCGTCACGGTACCTGTCCGGATTCAGATCCAGGCAACGGTTATACCACATCCTGGCCTCCGGTCCACGGTGTTGCTCGAGGCACAGGTTCCCTGCCTGCAGAGCGCTGGCACAGGCGTAGTGTATCGAAAACGCGCGTCCTGCTTCCCAGCACCGGGTAAAGTAGGTCATGGCCTCCTCGAACTGGCTCTGTTCCTGGGCTACCCGGCCACGACGATAATCATATTCGATCCGATCCGTTTCCTGCAGAAATGTTTCGACGTTGATGCCCGCCAGGGTTCTGGCCGTTCGATCGAGATATCCGCCATCAAACAGCAGCCGGGCGCGGAGGAGATCGATATGTGGAATGACGCCGTCGATCGCATCCTGGTAGGCCTGCCTGTCCTGATCAAGTTGCCCCCTGTTCAATGTGGCAACCTGGCCCATGATCCGGCTGTAATCGGCAGAGTATCCCTGCAACAACGCGCACCAGGCCATCTTTTGCAATGCGTCGGCCCGCAGGGACGTACCCTTCCAGGAGGCCAGGAATTTTTCGACGGCCTGCTCTGCTGCCGTCATATTCAAGGTGTAGAGATAGGCTTTACCCGACAGGTAGTCGAGATAGGGAAAGGCCTCCTGCCGCGGGTCATGCATGCGCCGGGACAGTAAGCGGATCGTGACATCATTATTCCCGTTTTCCTGCTGAAGGGTTGCCATCAGGAAGAGGAGAAAAGGATGCCCGGGCTCCCGGTTGAAAATAGATGCGCCCAGGTCAAGGGCCTCATCGGGATGCCCCAGTACGTAATGTCGCAGGATGGCCTCCAGGAACCCGGTTTCCGTGGCGAGAAAATGTCCCTGGTTTTCCAGGGTAAGCCGGATGTCCTGGAGTTCCTCCATGCCCAGGACGATATTCCCGTCGATCCCGCTGATCCATTCCAATGCCCATTGATATCGATCGGGAACGGTGCCCATGAGAATGCGCAACACAGCGGCGTCCCTTCGGCCAGGCAGAAAACGCGGGAATCGTTTCAATCCCTCCAGCGTCGCCTGATACCCTCTCCGGATGTCCGATGCGGCCTGGAGATAGGCCTGTCGCTTGTAGGCCAGGATGCCGCGCATCATATACATTTCGCCCAGGCAGGTTCCCCGCCATACTTCTGACTCCGGCACGTTGCCAATCCGATCTATACGCCCCTGGGCCTGCCGCTGGAAACGGTCCAGCACCACAGCCTCTTCAGTGAGGATACATTGCAGGAAGTCCATCTCATACTGAAGAAAGTCAACAACCCTGTTATCCGGATCGTCTTTCTGGATCCGGGTGAGTGTTTTCCGGGCTGAACCGAATTCCAGTCGGGTGATGGCTCTGTTGGCATCTATGGCAGCCGTCGAAAAGCGCAGTGCCGGCTGGGCCGGAATTGACATCGGGGCCAGGAGGGAAACAAAAAGCCCCGACACAAACAGGGCCAGGGCTTTTCGGAAGATGCGAAACATCAGACAATCAGGATTCAACCAGATTCTGGGGTGCCACTTCCTGGATGATGGAATCATCGATGAGGATGCGGCCGCAATGTTCGCAAGCCACCACTTTCTTGTGCAATCCGATCTCCAGGGCCATTTGCGGGGGAATGAAATTGAAACATCCACCACAGGAATTCCGGGTGACCGGAACGACAGCCAGCTTGTTGCGATACGAATTCCGGATCTTGTTATACGCCTTCAAGAGTCGTTCATCGATCTTTTTCTTGGCCGATTCTGACTTCTTGTTGAGATCAGCTTCCTCCTTCTCCGTCTTGGCAATAATACCTTCGAGTTCGTCCTTCTTGATCTTCAGGTCCGCCTGCTTGCTATCGACTCGCTCCTGCGTCGCCTTCAGTGTTTCCACCTTGGCTTCCTTCTGGACCTCCATTTCCTTCATTCTCTTTTCAGAGAGCTGAATCTCGAGCTTTTGCATCTCCAGTTCCTTGGACAAAGCCTCATATTCCCGGTTGTTCTTGACATTGGTCATCTGCTTGTCGTATTTCTCGATCAAGGCTCCGGATTCTTTGATATTGGCTTTGTGCTTGCTGATCTCAGCTTCAATATCCTTGATCTGCTGGTCAAGTTTGCCGGTCCGGGTTTGCAATCCGGCTACCTCATCTTCCAGGTCATTGACCTCCATAGGAAGCTCTCCTTTGAGGATTTCGATCTCATCGATTTGAGAATCAATGATTTGCAACTTGTAAAGCTGCTTCAGACGGTCGGAGATAGGTAAATCGTTCTGCGCCATATTCAGGAATATTTGACGGGATTGGTGATAACGGTCGTGGAATGGGACGCAAAATTAGAGAATTTATTGCGGATTAACTCCTCTAATAGCTTGATCGTGAATTGTTCTGACTCATAATGACCGATATCGGCGATCAGAATTCGACCATCAGCTTCAAAAAACTCATGGTATTTATAGTCGGCAGTCACAAACGCATCCGCCTCTGCAGCCAGCGCCCTGGGCAGCAGGAAACTGCCGGACCCACCACATACGGCAACCTTCTGTATCAGGCGATCATCCCAGTGGGTATGCCGAACGACCGTACAGGCCATCGTGTCTTTCACATGTTGCAGAAAGGCTGCCAGAGATAAACCATTCGGCAGGTTCCCCAGGACACCCAGTCCGATTGGCCTTTGGGCATCGGTTCCGGGTTTGGGGTCCAGGATGGTCAACTCCTGCAATCCAAGTCGATGAGCGATACGTTCACTGACCCCGTGTGTCAGCACACTGTCCAGATTGGTATGGATGGCATACAGGGCGATACCGGCCCGAATGGCCTTGATGACCACCCGTTCGACATAATGTTCCCCGGTCAGGCGCTTCAGCCCCTTGAAGATGATGGGGTGATGGGCGACAACTACGTTACACCCTTTGGCGATGGCCTCGTCAATGACCGGTTCCAGCATGTCCAGGGCCGTCAGGACCCCGGTGACCTGCATCGCGGGATCTCCGGTCAGCAGACCTGCATTATCATACGATTCCTGAAGATCCAGCGGAGCAATGGTTTCGAGAAAGGCCGCAAGTTGGGCAACAGTTACTGGGGTTGACATAGATCGGGCATTTTCAACCTAAAGGTAGCGATACGGGGCAGGATATATCTGAAGAAGAGCTCCAGGTGGGCTCTTACAGCTTCCGGATCTTCTCGACCAGGCCCGTGGTAGAAAATCCGGTGTGAAACGGCAGGCTCCGAACCTGCCCTCCATAACTGCTGACGAATGGGCCTCCGACGATCTGATCGACCGACCAGTCACCTCCTTTGACCAGGATGTCCGGCCGGATGGTATGGATCAGGTCCTCAGGTGTATCTGTGTCGAATAGGACTACATGATCGACTACCGTCAGGCTGCCCAGGACCCAGGCACGACTCTTTTCCGGATTGATGGGTCGTTCAGACCCCTTGAGCCGGGTGACGGAAGCATCGCTGTTCAGGCCGACAATGAGCAGGTCTCCCAGGGATCGGGCATCGGCCAGATAGCGCACATGGCCCTCATGCAGGATGTCGAAGCACCCGTTGGTGAACACGATCTTTCGACCCTGGAAACGCGCGCGTTGACAATGGGCACGAATGGAGACCTGTGGCGTCAGTTTCGCTTCGATCGTGGACCAGAAATTCATGACAGGGCGGTTTCAGACAGTTCTTCTGCAGGTTCTGGGGTATCCTCCTTTTTCTTGTTGATCAGTGGTAACATGATAATTCCCAACACGCCAAAAAAGATGGTGAAGAAGATCTGGATGCTGAAGAAGATGATCATGGAAAAGCTGAACCCTTCATCGCCCGGGATATGATAGATGGCCAGTGCCTCACTGACCAGAAACTGGTAGGTGCCCATCCCGCCTGGTGCGGGAATGACGATGCCGAAAGCACCGAACACAAAGGTGGTCAGGCCGGCAACGGGACCGAGATGAGCCGTGGGGTCATATGCCGGAAAACAAAGCCAGGTCATCAGGTAATACATCATCCAGATAAAAATGGAATGCGCGATGAACCATCCCGGTTTCTTCAGTTTGGAGATGGTCTTCATCCCATCCCGGAATCCGCGAAGAATGTCGATGACCTTTCCGAGCAGCGGGTGTCCGCTGTACCGGCTCCGGTACCGGTAGGCCAGGATGACACCACTGAAAAGGATAAAGCTGATCAGCCAGAAATAGGGGGAATACAACATGGATTTGAGGGAATCCACCTGGGCATTCCGGGCGAGGTAGCCGAAGATCCGGCCACCATCCAGCAGGAAGGCCACACCGACAAAGAGGATCATTGTCACGGCGTCGATCATTCGGTCGACCACCACCGTGCCCATCACCTGGTTGGTACGGGCTTTTTCATAGCGGGCCAGGGTCGTTGCCCGGACCAGTTCACCAACCCGTGATAAGCCCAGGTTGGCAAAATAACTGATCATGATGGCAAAAAAACTGTTCACGAACCGAGGCTTGACCCCCAGGGGCTCCAGCAACATATGCCAGCGCACAGCCCGGCTCAGGTTGCTCAGCAGGAACAGGAACATGATCACAATGATCCATTGCCAATGGACCTGGGTGAAATCCTGGATGATCTTGTCAATGAGCTGACAATCGGCAGGCAACCGGCCATCCAGGGCACATTTTGCCTGGTAGGCCTCATTCTGATTGTCGTAAACCAGGTAAAGGATGCCCAGTCCGATACTCAGATAGATGATAAACCGGAGGAGGTTGCCGAGTTTTGTCTTCACGCGTTCTTGCGTATGCGATTGTCTGGCCCCACGAAGGCAATGCGCGGCACATAGGATTGGGCTTCTTCTTCTGTCATCAGGCCGTAGGCGATGATGATGACCGTATCACCGATCTGTGCTTTGCGAGCGGCTGCCCCGTTCAGACAGATGGTCCCGGAATCGCGCACTCCTGGAATCACGTAGGTTTCCAGGCGCTCTCCGTTATTGTTGTTGACCACCTGTACCCGCTCTCCTTCCAGCAAACCAGCGGCCTCCATGAGCGTTTCGTCAATGGTGATGCTGCCCTCATAATTGAGGTTGGCATCCGTAACCGAAGCACGGTGAATTTTGGATTTGAATCTCCAGATGAGCATAGTGAGACAAAATTACGATATTCTCAACAGAGGTGTGGAACAGTCTCAAGAATGAATGGTTCAGGCGGTATCATGGGGCGGGTATTTCTCCGGCACAATGAAGGGCGATCATCAATCTGGCAGACTCAGGGCTTGAGGATGATATTGTCGATCAACCGGACATCACCCGCCCAGGCGGCTGTACAGGCAACGATGACCTCGTGTTTACCGGGCTGCTTGATCTCCAGGAGGGTGGTCCCGTCGACAATTCGGAAGTACTCCGGACGCAAGCCGGCATCTGAAAGGGCATTGAATCCCGCCTCGGCCAGCTGTTTGGGGGGCATTTTCGCCAGATTTTGCCTGGTTTCACTCAGCGTCTTGTGGATGACCGGTGCAATGGACCGCCATTTCCTGGTGAGTCGGACATTGCGAGACGACCTGGCCAGTCCGTCAGCTTCACGGATCGTTTCGGCAACATGCAACTTGACGGGAAGGCGTAACTTCTTGAGCATATACCGGATCACCGACACCTGCTGGTAATCTTTTTGTCCCATGACCAGGAGATCAGGGCCCACCAGATCCAGCAATCGCTTGACCACCTGCATGACTCCCTCAAAGTGGCCGGGACGAAATTCGCCTTCCATCACATTGGCCAGGGCGCCGGGCTTCAGGCGAAGAGTGGTGTCCAGATCGGGCGGGTACACATCCGCTACTTCCGGGAGATACAACAGGTCACAGCCAACGGAATGCAACAGCTCGATGTCTCTGGCAATGGGCCGGGGGTATTTTTCCAGGTCGGCAGGGTCATTGAATTGCGTAGGATTGACAAATATGGAACAAACTACCACGTCGCAGAGGTCGGCAGCCTGTTTGACTAGGGCCAGATGTCCGTCATGAAGTGCACCCATCGTAGGTACAAAGCCAATGCGGTGGCCCTTCTTCTTCATCTCTGCAATGAACACCTTCAGCCCGGCGTTGTTCCTGATTAATAGCATGATGTGTCAAAAGGGCGGCAAAGTAAGGGATTTTGGAAGGAACCTGCAAGTCGATGAGGCTTCAAAAGCCCGAGTACTGTCCGAATTTTCGTATCTTTGTCCCTTGTCACAAGTTCTTTAATACGATAGGATGGAAAAGAAAAGACTACTCCTGGTAACCCAGGATATGCATCCCTACACCGCACTTTCAGAGATCTCCAAGATCGCGCAGCAGATTCCACAGTACATGCATGACAATGGACTGGAATTGCGCGTTTTGATGCCTCGATTTGGAACAATCAATGAGCGTCGACATCGTCTGCATGAAGTGGTCCGCCTGTCAGGGATGAACATTGTCGTCAATGATGAGGACTTCCCGTTGATCATTAAAGTAGCATCCATGCCGGGCTCCCGGTTGCAAGTATACTTCCTGGATAATGATGAATTCTTCAAGCGGAAATCCGTTTTTGAAGATGCTCAGGGTAAAACCTTTGCCGACAATATGGAGCGCATGACATTCTTCTCGAAGGGTGTCATTGAAACGGTGAAAAAGTTTGGATGGCCACCGGATATCATTCACTGCCATGGTTGGATGACCAGCCTGGTCCCGTTTTATTTACGGACGGTCTACAAGGATGAACCTCTCTTCCGGAACTCCCGGATGACATATTCGACCTACAACCACACAGCAGATGCGCAATTTGCGCCTGCGGACCTGGAAAAGGCCCTCGTGCCACCCATGACCGCTGATGCCTTGAGCAACTATGTGGTCAAGGATAAGGTTGTTCTGGATCACGGGGCCATTGCCCATTCAGATGCCATCATCAAAGGCAGCGAAACCCTCCTGCCCGACGTTGAATCTGCAGTGAGCGGCCTGGATAAGCCTGTCCTCGATTTTGTCGAAGGTGAGGATATGCTCGCCAGCTATTTGGAATTCTATCACAACCTGCTGGAGCAGGAAGTGCAATCCTGATCGAAGCGATCTGAACCGCATGAATAAAACTTTTTATTGGGTGATGGCTGCAAGTCTTGCGACCATCGCCCTCTTTTCACAATGCACCAAACCCACTCTGGTCGGTGCCGATATCCTGGACCAGGATCAGAGCGATCTGGTCCGTTCCGATTCATTTACGGTGCTGACCCGTTCCATTCCCTGGGATACGGTCATCACATATGACCCCGATGGCGGTGCTTCACTGACCCGGTATCCGCTGGGCGGGATCATGGATCCTTTGTTGGGCAACTCCAGTACCACCGTGTATTTTGAGTTGCTTCCTTCCTATGGCTTCAGTGAGCCTGATTTCACGAACGCCGTACTCGACTCCATCGTCCTGACCCTCCATATTGATACCACCCGAATTCTCGGGACACCTGTCTCCTCCACCAACCTGGATGTCTTCAGGTTGATGGAGAATATTCCCGATGAGGAGTTGACCACCCAGCGGAGCCTGACCCTGTCCTCCTCACCCCTGGGCACATATTCTGGCCCGATCTGGCCCGCTCCGGTCAGCACCTCCGTCGACTATGTTGGCGCCATCGATACCCAGACTCTCGCCCATGTGCGCATTCCGCTCGACCTGGCCCTCGGTATGGAACTGATGGCCCTTGATAGCGCTACCCTCGTCAGCGATTCTGCTTTTATACAAGTGCTGAACGGATTTGGCGTTCGATTCCGAGATCCGATCAACGCCTATGCCGGATTCTATATCCAATCCTCCAATACCGCATTGAACCTGTATTATTCTGTCGATACCCTGCATTATCAGGCCAAGTGGGTGCCCAGCTCGACCGAATCCAAGAAGCACTATGCCTACGATATTGACCGATCCGGAGTCACTTATCCCGACTTGCTGGCCAATAATACCGCAGCGGATTCTGTACATGTGATCCAGGGAGTGAACGGGTTCGACCTGGAAGTGAACTTCCCCCATTTGCCACAACAGGAACCTGTCCTGGTCAACCTGGCCATGCTCGAACTGACTGTTTGTTATCTCGATGGGGCCACCAGCAATCCGTTCGGGCCACCTGCCCAACTGGAGATCTACACCTACGAGGATGATCGCCTCATCCTGGTCGACGACGTGGTCTTCGCCCTTGGATCCGGCGTCTTTGGCCTCGAAAACTACTTTGGAGGGGTGCCCCTGACCCTGGATAATCAACGGACAACCTACCGGTTCAACCTTTCTGCACAAGTCCAGAAGATCATCCTCGGCGAGGCCAGCCCTACCCTGTATGTGCGCGTTCGCCAACGCGAGTCCTATCCAACCCAGTCGTTTATTTGCGGGGCATCCTCACCGGATGGTGCACCCAAGCTGACGATCACTTATTCCCGGTTAAACCCGTAAGCTATGTGTGGTATTGTCGCCTACATCGGTCAACGTGAAGCCTATCCGATCCTGATCAAGGGACTGCAACGTCTCGAATATCGCGGCTACGATAGTGCAGGAGTGGCCCTTTTGAACGGAGGCATGCACATCTACAAGCGACAGGGCAAGGTGAGTGACCTCATCGCCTACACCGAAGGAAAAGACAAAACGGGACAGGTCGGTATTGGACATACCCGCTGGGCCACCCATGGTCAACCCAATCACATCAATGCCCACCCGCACTGCTCGGGGAACGGCCACCTCAACCTGGTCCACAACGGCATCATTGAAAACTATTCACTCCTGAAGAAGGCCCTGGAAAAGCTGGGTCACACCTTTGAAAGTGAGACCGACACCGAAGTGCTGGTTCACTTGATCGAAGAATTGCAGTCCCGGGATTCGCTAACACTGGAAGAAGCTGTCCGGGTAGCCCTCAGTCGGGTCATTGGCGCTTATGCCATTGTGGTGATCGATGAGCGGGAACCGGGCAAACTGGTCGCAGCCAGAAAGGGGAGCCCCCTGGTTCTCGGGATCGGGGATGACGAGTTTCTGGTGGCCTCTGATGCCACACCCATCATTGAACATACCAAACGGGTGGTCTATCTCAATGACGAGGAGATCGCCGTCTTGAGCAAGGATGGCTACATGCAGATCAAGACCATCGGCAACGAGGTTCAGACACCCTACATCCAGGAATTGACCCTGGAGATCGAACGCCTTGAAAAAGGCGGATACGATCACTTCATGCTCAAGGAGATTCATGAGCAGACCACCACCATTGCCGACTGCATGCGTGGCCGACTCAATGCCACCGAAGGATGGATCCGCCTGGGTGGTGTAGAAGAGTTCCAGAACCGGTTCATGAAGGCCGAACGGATGATCATCATCGGTTGCGGGACCTCCTGGCATGCCGGTCTGGTCGCAGAATACCTTTTTGAAGATCTGGCCCGCATTCCCGTTGAAGTGGAATACGCCTCAGAATTTCGCTACCGCAATCCGATCATCCGCGAGTCGGATGTCATCATTGCCCTCTCGCAATCCGGAGAAACCGCGGATACCCTGGCTGCCATAGAGCTGGCCCGGGAAAAGGGCGCGCTGGTTTATGGCGTCGTCAACGTAGTCGGATCATCGATCTCACGCCTGACCGATGCCGGCAGCTATATCCATGCCGGACCGGAGATCGGAGTGGCCTCGACAAAAGCCTTTACCGGTCAGGTGACCCTCCTGACGATGATGGCCCTCCAGCTGGCGCACAGTCGGGGCACTATTTCTGAGTCCTACTATCAGCGTTTGCTGACCGAATTGGAGAATATCCCCCATAAGGTCGCCCGGGTGCTGGAATGTGAACCTCAGATCCAGTATATCGCCCAGGAGATCCAGGATTCCCACAATGCGCTTTATCTCGGCCGCGGGTTCAACTTCCCGGTGGCACTGGAAGGGGCGCTCAAGCTCAAGGAGATCTCCTATATACACGCAGAGGGATATCCCGCTGCAGAAATGAAACACGGCCCGATCGCGTTGATCGACGAGAACATGCCGGTCATCGTGACCGCAACCAACCGGAATGCCTACGACAAGATCGTCTCCAATATCCAGGAAGTCAAAGCCAGGAAAGGGAAGGTGATCGCTATCGTCAGTGAAGGTGAAAAGGCGATCTCGGAAATGGCAGACTACACCATTGAGATCCCGGAAACGGAAGATCCCCTGGCCCCACTGCTCTCTGTGATCCCCCTCCAGTTGCTGTCTTACTATATTGCGGTCGGAAGAGGCTGTAATGTCGATCAGCCCCGGAATCTGGCCAAATCTGTTACTGTTGAATAACCCCCGCTATGACCAACGTCATTGAATCTGAATATAATTCCCAGAAAGATATTCTGGTTATTTCTGAATATGGACGCTACGTCCAGGAACTGATCAACTGGTGCAAGACCATTGAGGATCCCCAGGCCCGGCAGATCGCTGCTGAAAATGTGGTGGAGATCATGCGCATCGTCAATCCGCAGAAGAATGCCAACGAGGATACCACCGACAAACTCTGGCAACACTTTTTCCGGATCGCCGATTATCAGATCGATGTCAAGACCCCGACCGGGGAAACACCTGAAAAGCCGAACCCCAAGGAGATCGTTCGCGAGCTGCACTATCCCGTGCAGGAAGTGAAGTATCGCCACTACGGCCATAATATCCAGTTGCTCGTCAAGAAGGCACAGGCTATGGAGCCCGGAGAAAAAAGGGACGAACTGGTCAATATCATCGGCTCCTATATGAAACTGGCCTACAAGACCTGGAACAGAGAGCACTATGTCAGTGATGAGATCATCAAAGGCGACCTGGAGGCCCTGTCAGGGCATACCATGACCCTTCCGGATGGTGTACAGTTTGATACCGCTTTGGCCCAGGTTTCATATAGCCAGCAGATCAATACCAACACCCGTCGGGGCAAATACGGAGGGCGTTCTTCCGGCCGGGGGCGCTCCGGAGGCAGTTATAATAAGAACCGCCGCCGTCGATAAGTTAGGCACCTATTTTCCGTTCAATTAGTGGTTCTGGCTCGGGGCACCTATTTTCGCACCAAAACCCCCAGGATGATCGCCGATAGCTTTGAAGTGATCGGAGGCAATCGCCTTCATGGTCGAATTACCCCTCAGGGTGCCAAGAATGAGGCACTTCAGATTCTTTGTGCCGTATTGTTGACCGAAGAAACGGTGACCATTCGAAATGTGCCGGCGATCCGGGATGTGATGGCCCTGATCGATCTGCTCAAGGGTCTGGGTGTAAGCGTCGAAGAATCCGGCGACCATCAGTGGACCTTCACGGCCAACAATATCGATACCTCCTTTTTACAGGATGAGACGTTTGCCCTGAAAGCGGGCCGCATTCGGGGCTCGGTGATGCTGATCGGCCCTCTGCTGGCCCGGTTTGGCAAGGCGCGACTGCCCAAGCCGGGAGGCGACAAGATCGGCCGCCGCCGACTGGATACCCACTTCCTGGCATTCGAAAAGCTCGGAGCGCGTTTCCGCTACGATGATGTGAATAACCAGTACTGGATCGAAACAGATCAGCTCCAGGGCAGTTATGTCCTGATGGATGAGATATCCGTGACCGGTACCGCCAATCTGGTGATGGCCGCAGTCCGGGCCAGAGGCACCACGACGATCTATAACGCCGCTTGTGAGCCCTATCTTCAGCAATTGTGCCGCATGCTCAATGCCATGGGGGCCCGGATCTCTGGCATCGGATCGAACATGCTGATCATCGAGGGGGTCGAAGCCCTGGGCGGCACAGTCCACACACTCCTGCCGGATATGATCGAGATCGGCTCGTTCATCGGACTGGCAGCGATGACGCAATCGGAATTGACCATTGAGAACTGTCGGATTGACCAACTCGGGGTCATCCCGGCCACCTTTGCCAAATTTGGCGTCCAGATGGAATTCCAGGGAGACGACATCCATATCCCGGCACAGGAGCATTACGATATCCAGAACTTCATCGATGGTTCCATCCTCACGGTCTATGATTCACCCTGGCCCGGATTTACCCCTGATCTGATGAGCATTCTGGTCGTGCTGGCCACCCAGGCCAACGGCAGTGTCCTCATCCATCAAAAGATGTTTGAAAGCCGGTTGTTCTTTGTCGACAAGCTGATCGATATGGGCGCGCAGATCATTCTTTGTGATCCCCATCGGGCCACCGTGATTGGTCTGGGCCGGAAATATCCACTCCGCGGGATAGTTATGTCCTCTCCGGATATCCGGGCAGGAGTCGCCCTGTTGATCGCTGCGCTATCCGCAGAAGGCCGAAGTATCATCCACAATGTCAATCAGATCGACAGAGGCTACGAACAGATCGATACCCGCTTGCAAGCCCTGGGTGCTCAGATTAAGCGGATCGACAGCTGATCACAATGTGAACTTTTGCAGGAGAAGATCAGAAATCAGAAGTAGCTTCGTACTCTCGAACGACCCGCACCGGAACCATCGCTCGAGCACCAGGAATGGAAGCACTTTTTGAATCGTTGATCGATGGCGTTCTCGAACATCAGTTCACCAGTGTCCCGGACTTTCTTCCTCCGGCATTAGTGGCTGGTCTGCGGGAAAACCTTCAGACCCGACTACAAAATGGTCAGATGCATCCGGCAGGTATTGGCCGGGCGATCGGACACCAGACAGATGCCAGTGTCCGGGGCGATCTGATCAGCTGGCTGGATGACCAGCCTGAAAACCCCTTTGAACAGGAGTTCCTGGCCACCGTCCTGCAATTTTCAGACTACCTCAACAGAACGTGTTACACCGGTCTGAACGCTATGGAATTCCACTATGCGATCTATGGCCCGGGTTCGTTTTACAAGCGACACAAGGATCAGTTTCGATCAGACTCTGGTCGTCGGTTTTCCATGGTAACCTACCTCAATGAGGATTGGCTGCCGATCGATGGGGGAGCACTGGTATTGTACCCCGAGAATGAAGGTGAGGTCGTCTTCTTCCCGGAGGGAGGGCGCATGACCTTTTTTAAAAGTGATGTGGTCGAACACGAAGTACTGCCCACCCTTCGCCCGCGAATGAGCCTGACAGGCTGGTTGAAGTCTGTATGACCCAGGGCATGACCGGTGTTGAAGATTCGACGCTATCCGTTATTCGGAACCTTGTTTTCGGCCCAGAAACGTCTGGATGCCTACCCGGAATCCGATGCCACCAACAGTATCTTCTGCTTTCACATCCCCGTCATCGTTCTTCATTTGACTGCGCTGGTATTCCAGTCGAACGCCCAGTGACACATCCGGAGAGACGAAATAGTCACCTCCGACACCCAGATTGAAACCGGTCAGGATGTTGTTTTCTTTGTCCTCATTGCCATCTTCCTCGTATCTGGTTGCAAAGTCTCCATAACTGTATGCCCCTCCGATCGAGAACTGAAATGGTCCGGAAGTCGGGATATAATAGCGGACCATGGGTCCGATCTGGGTGATCGTCAGTGTAGAAGTTGATTCGTCTTCCTTGTCAGTTGTTTTGGAATACAGGAACGTACCGTGAAGACCGATCACCAACTGGCTGGTAATGAAATACCCGATATCGGGTGAGATATTGAATCCCAAAACATCATATTCGGAAGTGCCATTTCCCCACGGACTGGTATAGGAAGACTTTTGGGTATAATACCCGAATCCGAGTCGGTTGGGTGTGATTTCCAGTCCGGATACCGGAATAAATGCAGGCGTAACTTGAGAAAAAGCACCTGCGACGATATCTCCTTTCTGTGGCTGGGCCAATGCAGTGGAAAGAATGGTCAGGAGGATCAAGGTGGTGAGTTGTGTAATTCTTAGCATGGTAGGGTTGATTAGGGTGAATAGGTAAAAGTCTGTATTTTCTGGATCGCACCCGTGGCGAAATATGCCACTAGTACATATATTATTTGCTAAATTCAAGAATGATCTATATGAGGCATGTTCTGAATGCCGAAGTCTGGTCATCCACAGAAATTCCAGCATCTTTGTAAAAATCTCTGTTCCATGAAGTGGTCTCTTTTTCTGTTCACCCTGATCCTGTTCAGCCTGAGTATGACAGGTTGCTCTCAACAGGAGGAATCCTGCGAAGCGCCGGCCAAAAAGAAAATCTACAATCCGAATGGAGATAGCGAACTGGCCCTGCTCATGCGGGATATGTTTGACGAGGGGATGCGGGTCAAAGAGGCGGTTGAGTCGGGCAAGCGCCCGATCCCCGATTGGGATGCGGATGCCATGTTTACGGCCCATGCCACCCAACCTGAGAAGGTAGCCACTCCGGAGTTTAAAGCCTATGCGCAGGCTTTTCTGGAGGCCGCCAAAGCCATGGAAGATGCTTCCCCCGAGGCGTACCGCCAATCCTATCAGGGCATGGTTAAAACTTGTGTAGCCTGCCACCAGGAGGTCTGCCCGGGCCCCATTGTCAAGATCAATAAAATGTTACTCGACGAATCAACGGGGCTGTAGGATGCAATCCCAATTTCCGACTTAAAAAAGGCTTCAGAGCTGCACAGCATTTCTATTCGCCAGTGTGGGGCATCGCTCCTGATTCCTGTTTTTCAAGATGCCGTATTATCGATATATCCCGATTGCGTTATCCTGTACTTTTCCTCTCTTCTCTGTTTTTTTGCGCCTTCACACTTCCGCTTTCCACCTTGTCTCTTCGTCCCATGGTCTCACTGGTTTTGATTGCGCCCCTTCAGGGCTTTTTCCCAGATCCGTCATTTCGTTGGGCGCTGCCCAACGCTAGTCTATGCCGCCCCTTCAGGGCTTGCAATAAACTTCAAACAAGCACACTGTGAGTAATCCTCCTTTCTGAATCCTCATTCCTTTGTTCCTGATTTCTGATTCCTCATTTGTCCCACAGTCACAGATCCCCACTTCACATTTCCGCTTTCCGCCTTTCTCATTCCTTATTTCTCATTCCTCTCCGTCCCACAGTCTCATGTTTTCAGAGTCTCACTGTCACACTTTCCAAGATCCTCACTTCACATTTCCGCCTTCCGCCTTCCGCCTTTCTCATTTCTCTCCGTCCCATAGTCACAGAGTCTCACGGTCTCAGAATTTCACTGTCACACTTTCCCAGATCCCCACTTCACATTTCCGCTTTCCGCTTTCCGCTTTCCGCCTTTCTCATTTCTCTCCGTCCCAAAGTCTCACGGTCTCAGAGTCTCACGGTCACACTTTCCCAGATTCACACTTCCGCCTTCCGCTTTCCGCCTTCCGCTTTTCGCATTTCTCTCCGTCCCAAAGTCACAAAGTCTCACGGTCTCAGAGTCTCACGGTCACACTTTCCCAGATTTACACTTCCGCCTTCCGCCTTCCGCTTTCCGCCTTACTCATTTCTCTCCATCTCACTTCCGTTCCAGCCGGTCGGCCATCTGATACACGGTTTTCACGATCAGATCGATGAGGGGTGGATAGTGGATATACTGCACATGCTGACTGTCTTCTCCCCAGATGGGGATGGACACGACCTTGGTCCGTTGTCCCATGGTCACCCTCACTTGCAAGGGCAGGGGCTTGGGTTTTTCCCCCTTGCGGCGATGGCACATGGGATCCGTACAATCATATTCCCGTTCCAGGTCAAAAAATCCCTGCTCGCGGATCCATACAGTCAGATCTTCCAGTTCACTCCTGTCGATATTCTTCCGGGTCACCATCAATCCTTCCCGGGCCGTCTGCACTTCCCGGATCAGGCGACCTTCCGAATTGATCTTAACATATTGGCGGTAGACTGGATTGATCCCACCGTAATATCCACCTCCGGATACTTCGATCTGGATCCGGAGAGGAGGAGCGGGAGGACCAGAACGCTTCTGCCATTTCCGCCAGAAGGCCCACCAGGGACTTTTTCCCGTTCTCTTTCCGGATGCAGATCTGTCCCGTTTGACCAGGATGGTGGGCAATTCATACCAGGGACGTACAAACGGGGTAGCTTCTGATTCAACCTTCTGGAAGACATAGGTATAGGGAACCCGACTTTCTCCCGCATAAAACCCCAGGGTCAAACGATCCGCCTGGGGTTGTTGGATGCAAAACGTGGTATCTCCCCGATAGGGCAGGATCAGCTGGCCTTGCCTGATCTTCCAGACATGTTCAGAATAGACTTCATTCGTCCAGTCCTCAACCGTCTGATCGAACCTGAAATGAAGGTAGGAGGGATAATCCTCGAGGCCCTGATGGATGATGGTATTGGAGGCAGTATGGACCGTATGACGATATTGCCACCACGTTTCCACCAGATGGGCAGAGGTTACTTTGGAATACGGGCAGATAGTGGATTGAGCCCCTCCGGGGGCGGGGAAAAGGAAGAGGCCGATCAGGCCGGTCAGGAAAAGTTGACGCAGTACCATAGGACCTAAAAAGGGACAAGCGGGACTTAACCCGCCTGCCCAAAAATTCCCCCCTTTACAACTTTATACCGAGTGTCATCACAAACAAGTCTTGAACCTGCTTGGTGTTG
>JAUIEA010000197.1 GCA_030429045.1 Bacteroidia bacterium
TAGTACGCAATGGCCACATTATCATTCCAGATGATGATACGATTATTGAGTCCGGCGATCATATGCTTATTGTGTGTATGACATCTATTGTACATAAACTAGAACGTGCCTTTGCTGGCCATTCTGATTATTCGATTGGGGAAAACCGGTTTCATGGCAGGTATGGTTGCCGGTGCCTGGATCACCCTGTTCATCGTGATCTGGTATGATGCCTGGATGTGGGCTACATTCCCCTTTATGACCATGGAGCTGTCCGCTTATGATATCATCGGTAACCTCGTGACGGGGGCACTGACTGGCGGTGTGATCGGTTGGGTCGCTTCCCGGATCAATTGAATCCTGTAGCAGAGGGAGGAAACTCCGGCCTCCCTCTGCTCCCCCCCATTGTATACTACATCCGCTGGGATTCACGTTACCTCTTAAACAGGCAGGCTATGCGATTATGGGGGTTTGGGGTAATGATCGGCTTATTTTTAGCGATCCAGTTGCCGGCACAGGTACCTTATGATACCCTGATCGCCACCCGGACCATCACAGTCTTTTTTGATTTTGGCAAGGACCTCCTGTCCGGGACGGCCAAGGATTCCATCCAGGCATTGATCCAGGGCGAAGACCCCACCTCCGGTCGATGGATAGACATCGTCGCACACACGGATTCCATTGGATCCGATCGGGCCAATCATGCCCTGGCGCAACGCCGGGCCAGATCTATTGCAGCATTCCTGCTCCAACAGGATTGGCCAACAGACCAGATCCGCAAAACTGCCGTTGGCGAACGCGATCCAGCAAGTACCAATGAAACCGAAGAAGGCAGGCAGGCCAATCGCCGAGCGACCGTCACGCTCCTGAAACGTCGAAAACTGACCCGAATCCAGGGGCAGATCCTGGACGACAGTACGGGCGTTGTGCTCGAAGCAACCGTCCATATTCTGGCAAAAGACTGGCGGGATTCGACCTTCAGCGATCAGGAGGGCAAATTCAGCTATGAGCTCCCTGCGGGAGAGGTGGTCCGGGTTGATATCCGGCGACCGGGACATTTTTTTCACTCCCAGATGTTACGTGCCATGCCGGGACTGGCACCTTTAGAGATCCGAATTCAACCCATTGTGCCCGGTGCCAGGGCGGATATCCAGAATCTTTATTTCTATGGCAACCAGGCCGTGTTACTACCCCGATCGGAGCCGGAACTCCCCATTTTAATGCAATTCATGCAAGTGAATCCGACGATCATTGTCGAAATCGCCGGTCATGTCAATGTCCCCTTCAGCCCGCCTGTTGACTCCTCGAGTTTTTCCTTTGGATTGTCCATGGCTCGAGCCAGAATGGTCTATGAATATTTGATCGATCAGGGTGTGCCCCCGTTCCGACTGGCCTACAACGGGTATGGGAATCAGGAAATGCGTTTTCCCTATGCCCGCAACGAAAAACAGCAGGCACTCAATCGTCGAGTGGAAATTCGCATTCTCGGAACCGGTGAGACGATCAGTAAAAAGGCCCCTTTGTACGGCCCTCCTCTGGATGGGGGCTAGCCGCCCCCATGATGGACGTCCGGTATCCTGACAAAAGCTGGATGCAAACGGAATCCTCCATCCTCGTCAACTGGACAGGCAGGCCTCACGGAGTGCCATCATCGCCACCAGTCCTTTTGCGCGGGCGACCTCCCGATTGCGTTCGGGAATGTTTTCCGGATCAGGATAATGCTCCAGCACCCGGGTAATGCTGTCTTCCCGGATCATGTGGAGCATGGCATGCGGGGATCGGTTGGTGTAATTGGCAGGGTCATCCTGGTCCGTATCGGCAAACTGGTAACGGGGGTGGAAACTGGCCACCTGATAGATTCCCTCATACCCCTGATCGACCAGCAATTGTTCACAGAGATCCAGCATATCCAGATAATCCATAAAGTCGGCATACCCTTCCGGCAGGATCAGCAGGGTCGTCTCGGTCTCCGGCTCCTGGTCCAGATGATAGGCTTCTTTGATCACCGCTTCCAGGACAGCCTGGAGAGGAGCCGGATCCAGGACCACATAACGGATCCGGTCTTGCTGGAAGGGTTGTGCGGCAAAGGGGCAAAACTGCAAGCCGATGACCACCTCCCGTATCCAGGATCGGGTTTGGGCGATCCATTGATCATGTGTGTTCTCCATAGGGCGCCAAGATAATCGACCTGATCTGTTCCTGTGGCATCAGTCCGTTTATCCTCAAGTTTGGACCATTCATCGAAAGGGCATGCTGAATAGAGCACTTCCTTCTACATTGTGACAAATCCACGACATGCAAACCATTCTAGGAGCCGGCGGAGCCATCGGAACGGACCTGGCCCGGGCCCTGACAACCTACACAAAAGACATTCGGCTGGTAAGCCGGCATCCCGAAAAAGTAAACGACTCGGACGAGGTCGTCTCTGCTGACCTGCTTTCACTGGAAGATACTGACCGAGCCGTTGCAGGTTCATCGGTCGTGTATCTCGTGGCAGGACTGCAATATGATTATCGGGTATGGGCCGACCAATGGCCGCGTGTGATGGATCATGTGCTGACCGCCTGCCAACGACACAAGGCCAGGCTGGTTTTCTTCGACAATATCTATATGAT
Source organism: Bacteroidia bacterium (assembly GCA_030429045.1). Taxonomy (GTDB): domain Bacteria; phylum Bacteroidota; class Bacteroidia; order Chitinophagales; family Saprospiraceae; genus JAGNXB01. Next base: position 2,595 of record JAUIEA010000197.1, read on the forward strand.
CGATCGGGATCATATCGGTCATCTGACCGAAGAATCCCCCATTCGGCCCTCCAGTAAAAAGGGATTCGTCAGGGCCCAATTGATCCATATGATCGATGAAGCTGTCCGGAATGGGGAAGTAGACGTCATCATCGCCCGATGTGCCGACTTTTACGGACCCGGAGTGGGGAACAGTGTCTTACAGGAGACTGTGCTGAAGCCTCTGAAAAATGGAAAAAGAGCACAGTTCCTGGCCTCCCCAAGGTATGTCCATACCTATACCTATACACCGGATGCAGCGCGGGCCACAGCCCAGTTGGGAAATACACCATCCGCATACAATCAGACCTGGCATCTGCCAACCACCCGGGAACGGCTGACCGGGCAAGATTGGCTCCGCCTGATCGCAGAAGCATTGAATGTGCCGCCTAGATCCATGACCATTCCCGGTTTTGTGCTTGCACTGGCCGGACTGTTCTCGCCCATGCTTCGGGAAGTCAAGGAGATGAACTACCAATATGAGCGGGATTATGTGTTCGACAGCAGCAAATTTGAAGCAGCATTCGGATGGGGAGCGACCGACCCGGTAAAAGGCATCCGTGAAGTCGTTCAAGCGGCCGGGATGAAAACGGCCTGAGGAAGAGAACAAGGTGATCCCGATCGGGATTCCGTACCTTCAATTGAACTTGACCACCAGGGTCATTGTTTTAATTCCTGGTGTTATAGCACACCTGTTCCCTGTTAATTCCCCTCTGTTTATGGTCTTCCTTCGCCCGTTTTTATTCCTGCTGCTATTCTGTTCGAGTACAGCCATCATGGCTCAGACCAGGGCCAAATCACCCGCGGAGATCCAGGCCATGATCCAGACGTATAAAAAGGAACCCAGGGGGCCGTTCAAGGATATCCGCTGGTTTTGTCCGGATGGCTCCACCCGGGCTGCACGCGACCCGTGCCCGGAAAAAAATGGTGTTCAGCATGCCCGGTACCGCGATGAGATCATCAGCCTCGGAAAGACCAACCAGGTTTACCCGATCCAGATCCTGGCAGGATCCGATCATGCCACCTTCTGGGACGCCGATCAGGGGAATTCCCGGATCAAACAGTACCAGCTGGCTCAATTTCTGAAGGAGGCCGACAATGGCTGGATCCTGCGTCGTGCAAAGTTTTATCGCGGGGCCATCCAGGAAGAGGATGAGTCCAGCTGGGGGATCACCTTTTACCACTGGTTGTTCAGGGACGATGCTGCCGTCCGGAACCAGTTCTTTCTTCTCCGCCAGTCTGCACGGGATATCCCCCATGCATCCGATGATAATGTCGCGCGGCGGATACGAGCGGCATCCAAGAGCATTGCCGATACGTTTCCTTCGTTTATGGATCTGCGTGTCAAGATCCACGGACAACCGGATGCCTCCGATCTGGGTAAGACACGGACATTCTACAGCCGGAACAAGAGCAAGATGATCCCGTATGTCACGGACTTGTTCGATCAGCTGATCGCAGATCTGGAAGTGCGCTACAGGCCCCTGACCGTTGCAGATCTCTCAGGATATAAGACCCGATTTCCCAAAGATTCACGATTGCGTGAGGACCTGGAGCGATTCCTCGTCTCCTTTCCGAAGGAGACATCCGCCAGGCGACAGAGTCTGTTGCTGGCTGACCTGCTCATGGCCTTGCGCAGTCATATGCTGGAAGTTCCGGGTGCAAAGTCGCGATTGGCCTGCCTGGATCTCAGCCTCAAATTGGAGGAGGCCTTCCTCCAGGCTGCGACAGGGTGGCATCCCGGTTCATTGCAAGATCGATTCAACAAGGTCCGCTGTCTGAGTCAGGTAGCTGCTGCCACCGGATTTCTTGAATTGTGGGAATGGGAAGCTTTGGCCGGCAACTTGAAAATGGATACCAGCCAGCAGATCACCCTGGGTGAATTTCGATCCTACACCCGGCAGGCCCAGGCCGCTGTGGAGTGGGGTACCAGTATGGTCCGGGCTACCTATGGAGG
>JAUIEA010000198.1 GCA_030429045.1 Bacteroidia bacterium
ATTCAGCACTGGGTAATGGTTTTCAAGAGGTGATATATCAAAGAGCCCTTGAAATAGAAATGGCCGAACAGGGCATTTTTTTCAGCCGCGAACAAGAAATGTCCATTTATTACAAGAACCGGAAAATTGGCACCAGGCGGGTGGATTTTCTCGTGGAAAATATCATTGCTGTTGAACTCAAAGCCATGATAAAATTGGAGGACGTTCACCTGGCACAAGCGATCAACTACCTGGAGGCTTATGACCTGGAAATTGGACTACTGATTAATTTCGGAGCAAAAAGCTTGCAATTCAAGTGTGTTCAGAACAAACAATTCAAACAAGCGAATCAGGGCAATCCTGAAATCAAATAAAATCAAACTTCAGACAAATGACCGAAGCCAGATTCATCTCGCACAGCCTCCTGGATTCAAGCCATCCAATCACGGTCATCACAAAATCAAAAGAATCACAGTTCAGACCATGAACGACAGCCAGATTCAACCTGAAGCCAAGCCACTCACTTGACGAATCTGTCCTATATTCGTCACAGGCCTGCCCATTGACCGTCGGCAGGCCCCATTCTACCTGAACAAACTGTTTCTGTCGATTCACAACCACTATCCATGCGCTTACCCCTTCTTCGCCTGATCTGCTCCCTGGCCATCCTGGGTCTTGCCTTCACCCCCAAAGCCCAAGCCGGCCCTCCGGAATACCTGGAGGCCCTCACCGCCCTGGAAGACCATATCAACCAGGTCACCCTCCTCAGTGATGCCCAATTGGAAGCCCTCCAGACCACCATCCAGGACAACATCACCGTGCTGGCCGACGACGAAGACGCCATTGTCAAATCATTCCAGGTGGTCGACCTGTTCGAAGCGACGGTCGGGGCCCTGTTCACCACCCAGCAGACCAAGAACGGATTCAACCGGGCCACTGGAACCGACGGGCTGAACCTGCACCGGAACATCATGCTCATCCAGCAAGGCCTGCTCGACCAGACCTATACCTCCACCATCCTGGCAGACAATCCCGGCCTCCTGGATGGCCGTTTCTTTAAGACCTCCACCTACTTCCCCGGCGCAGTCCAACCCCCGGCCAATCCTGACCAGGAAGAACACACCACCGTCAAATGCTCCTACCTCCTGGCCCCGGGAACCCAACCCTGGAATGAGATCGGCAACGACCATACCGTGCGGCCGACCGGCTGCTACCTCGCACCCGGCAGCATCGCCGAGGTGACTGTGCCGGAAAACCTGGTCGGGAAAGGCATCCGTATCCGGGTGGGCGCCCACTTCTGGGACCTGTCCGGCAAGTCGAACTACAAGCGGATGGACCGGGTCACCATTGTCTATCCCATCGATTCCACCACCACCCGCATCGCCCACCCCATCGGTGGCGGGATCTACATCGAACTGCCCCTGGGTGTGGACGAAGGCCTTGCCGACATCTCTCTGAAGAACGTGGTTCGCGCCCCGTTCTTTTCCATGAAGACCTTTGACACGACTTCCCTGGAAGAATGGCAATCCACCGAGCGTCTGCACCCTGCCCCCTGGGCCGACTTCGAGTCGGACAAGTTCATGATGCAGGTGCCCACCAGCTGGATCTACAATTTTGATGATCCCGAGACCCTGATGCAGGACTGGGACAAATCCATGGATGCCGTTTCCGACCTCCTGGGTCGGCCACGCATCACCGACCGGCACAAGAACTACCTGCAATTCGACGTGATCATCCGAGGCTCGGCCTACCACCCGGGCTATCCGATGTCCAACACCCCCTATAATCCCAACAGCGCTACCAATGGCACCCCATCCCACAATATCCTGAAGGGACCCCAGTACCAGCAGGACATCCATTTCCATGAACTGGGCCATGAGGTGGCCATCTCCAAATTCCCCGGCGAGACGGAGGCCCTGGTCAACTTCCTTTACGTGCCCGTGCTGAATCGTTGCTTTGGCGTGTCCCTTGACGAGGCCTTTGCCCTCTCCTTCGGTCCTTCCTATAATTTCTACACCACCAAAGACAATATCGTCAAGACGCGATTGGTTTCGGATTCCTTTCAGGAGGGCATGTCCCGGAATATCTGCAACTGCACCAAGAATGAGGTGCGCTACCAGCACCGGGGATACGCCCACTATGTCGACATCGTGGAATTGTTCGGCTATGATGCTCTGGAGACATTCTGGAAGGCCGAGGGCGACGCGGCCGATGCCGGCAATCCCTTTCCCGTCAACGACCAGGACCAGGATGATCGCATCCTCCGGATGTCCATCGCTGCCGGAGCCGACATGCGGCCCCTGTTCCACTTCTGGGGATTACACCCGAAGGACCCGGCTGGCCTGGCCCAGTTGATGGCGGACAACGACCTCGCCCTGCCCATGAACATCAAGAAGAAGCTGCACCACTACAAGAAGCTGATTCCCCTCAACAAGGACGAGTTTATCGCCCATGGCCAGGAGATGTATCCCAATTTCCTGAATTATTCGGGTACCCAGTTTGACTACGGCGAAGGGTGGTACAAAGCCACAGCCGAATACTATGATGACACCACCGCTGCCAAGATCACCCAGCACCTCAGCGACCTGATCATCCTTTACTACGGCACCGATTGCTGCGAGGTGGATACCTTTTCGGTACCTGCATTCAACCTGCAGGAAAGCTATTGTACCGGTGAACCATTCGCCGGCTTGCCCGACCTGTCGGACAATGGTGTCTCGGGCACCTGGCAGCCGGAAGCATTCAATACCGATACAAGTGGCGAGTTTGTCCTGACCTTCTCTCCCGAGTTGACGGCTTGTGCCGAGGATGTCCAGCTCCATGTGACTGTCCACGAAACCGTGGAGCCCACCATCCTGGGCGAATCGGTCCTCTGTGCGGGGGATTCAGCCTGGCTGTCCACGGTCGGGCAGGTCGATTCCTGGTTGTGGGAGCAAAATGGGCAGGCCATCGGGACCGACTCGATCGTACTGGTCGTGGAAGGGGGAACCATTACCCTGTCCACCGTGGATGACAATGGGTGCGCATCCGCAACCACCTTCACGGTGGAGGAATCGTCACCCATCATCCTTGAGCTGGTCGACCAGAATGTTGTCGTCACCGGGGGGACGCCGCCCTACCAGGTGGTGATCGATAGCCTCGGCAATGCCATCGTGGTCACGGTCACCGACATGAACGGATGCATGACGACGGAAACATTCATACTGAATGCCACAACGGATGCCAGTGATGGCCGGGTCATTTCCATCTACCCGATGCCGGTACAGGATCACTTCCGGGTAGATATGGGCCCGACTACCGGTCACCTGCAAGAGGTCAACCTCCTTGCAACAGACGGAAGGTTGGTGGCTAACCTGGGGTGGCGCGGCGACATCGTGCAATTGCCCTCCGTCCAGAACGGCATGTATATCGTGCAGTTTGTAGGGCATGACGGGCAGGCCTTGTATCATCGGATCGTGGTGCAGCAGTAGGAGGCTATGAGTTTGGAGGTGATGAGGGTACACAGGGCAACATGTGCTGGGCCCTTAGAAATAATTGGTTGAGAACCATTCCTAAAATTGGCACAAACCAATACCTCGCTACAGACATGACTAATTTTCCAGAAAAACGTAACCCGGGGTTTTTTAATCGCCTGAAGAGATTATCCCCGGGTTTTCTCTTTTTGATAAACAGATAAAACCATTTACATGGTTTTTCCACCAGCATTATTCCAAGGGAAGCGTCAGGATGGGGTGCAGGGGCTATCGCGGAACAGTTTGCTTTTTTCACAATCAGATCAGGAATCTTTCCTGGAAAATGGGCAAAAAACAGAGAATTTATGCCTGAATTACGTCCAGGCTATAGCGCCTAATCTGGCGGATTCATTCATTTTTCCGGCAATGAATCACATACTTTCTTCCTTGTGTTTTTGAATAAATCGTCAGATTCTCGCTAGTTTTAGCAACATCAATTTGCAACCGATTTTTTCACCTAGAATTCCCATCCTGATGTGCCGTATTTACGCCTTCTTCATTGTCCTTTTCTCGCTATACACCCTTCACGCCCAAATGGCCTCGGTCGAGGTATTGTCACCTTTTGATTTTGCGACGAATTTCCGAGATATCCACGTGGATGACAGCGGCAATGGCTGGGCAGTGGGTACCGGTGGTACTCTGGCCAGTACCCAGAATAATGGCCAGGACTGGACAATCGGGACCAGCCGGATGGGCTGGATTTCGATGCCGTGACCTGCAAACCGGGGACCGACTGCCAAACCGTATTCCTGGGCGGGGTTTGTGCTGGTGGAATGAAGGAAATCCAGGAGTGCTTGAGTTGTCAAAAAAATCATGCCCGGTAATCTACATCATCTGAAGGATTCATCACCTTGGGATACTGGACCCGGATTCGGTCTGTTGATTACTCTTTTTTTTATATTGCATTGAATATAGAATCGTGTTGAATCCCGGATCCATCAATCAACCAGAATGAAACATGTAGCCCTTTTCCTGTTGACATTTTATTGGATATGCCATCTACCGGCTCAGGATTGCCTTCCCGGAACCACAGTCTTTTCCACACAGTCACAAATCGACAGCTTCCCGATCCTCTAT
>JAUIEA010000199.1 GCA_030429045.1 Bacteroidia bacterium
AGTATGGCGGAAGTGCAGAGAATACCGGTTCTCTCGAGGGCCAGGTTGCCCTGTTCACCTATCGGATCGCCAGCCTTTCGGAGCATCTCAAAACCAATAACAAAGATCATTCTTGCCGGCGTGCCTTGTTACACCTCGTTGGACAGCGGAAGCGGATGTTATCCTACATGATGAAGAAGGATATCACACGTTACCGGAACATCTGTGACGAGTTGGGTATACGTCGCTAAGCGTACCTTATAAAGTGTCCTCATTGGAGGACACTTTTTTTTATACTCCCTTTCGAAGCGACCGTTCTGCATAGCAGCCCAAGTTCTTTCTTCAACAACGGCTCCCCAGCAACGCAAATCCCCGGTATCTGCCGTGCTGTTCCATTCGCTTCAGGGACATTGCCTTTTTATTGCTGACATTCAAACGCCATTCACATGGGGAAGCAAATTCCAACCACCACCTCATTCCATCTTCCAGATGGTCGGGAGGTTATTCTGGAGACCGGAAAACTGGCCGCACAGGCTGATGGTTCCGTCGTCGTTCGTTGTGGAAACACCATGATCCTCGCGACTGTCGTCTCCGCCAAGGAGCCACGTCCCGGAGCACCTTTTTTTCCACTTTCTGTTGACTATCAGGAGCGGTTTGCCGCTGCGGGACGAATCCCGGGCAACTTCTTTCGTCGGGAAACCCGATTGAACGACCACGAGGTCCTGATCTGCCGTCTGATCGACCGAGCTATCCGGCCACTATTCCCGGATGGTTATATGAATGATACACAGGTCATTCTCAATCTGATCTCGACTGACCTGGATGTACCACCTGAAGCATTTGCCGCCCTGGCTGCCTCTGCTGCATTGTGGGTTTCTGACATTCCATGGGCCGGCCCTATCTCCGAAGTCCGCGTTGCCAAGATCAACGGGACCTACCAGATCAACCCGAACAAATCTGCCCTTGTCGATGCCACCATGGACATTATTGTCGCTGCTACCGAAGCAGACGTGATGATGGTCGAGGGTGAAATGAAGGAATGCTCCGAGCAGGAACTGATCGATGCGATACGTGCCGGTCATGAAGCGATCAAAACCCAGATCGCCGCTCAACATGCCCTGGCTCAGCTCGTTGGCGAAAAAGCGACCGTCAAGAGAGTTCAGCCGGAGAAGGAGACCGATCCTGAGATCGAAGCCTCCGTGGCCGCATTTGCCAGGGACAAGATCTATGAGGTCGCCGCTGGCGCCCTGGATAAAGGTACCCGCAAGGACCGCTTCAAGGCGATCTACGAGGAATACAAGGAGAAGATCACCGCTGAAAAAGGCGAAGAGTATATCGAAGAGAAGGGTGAGCTGATGGCCACTTATTTCGACAAGCTCAAAAAGAATGTCATCCGTAAAATGGTCCTGGATACCTCTGTCCGTCTGGATGGTCGTCGACTGGATGAGATTCGGGACATCTGGACAGAGGTCGATTATCTGCCGACCACCCATGGTTCAGCCATCTTCACCCGTGGTGAAACACAGGCACTGACCAGTCTGACCCTTGGAACCAAAACGGATGCGGCCATGGTGGACACTGCTCAGGAATTCGGATTCTCCAATTTCCTGCTGCACTACAACTTCCCCGGGTTTTCAGTCGGAGAGGTCAAGCCCCAGCGTGGACCGGGTCGCCGTGAGGTTGGCCACGCCAATCTGGCTGCCCGTTCACTGAAGCAGGTCATGCCCGAAGACTTCCCGTACACGGTGCGGATCGTATCGGATATCCTGGAATCCAATGGTTCATCTTCCATGGCCACGGTTTGTGCCGGTGCCCTGGCGATGATGGACGGTGGTGTGCCCATCCGCAGTGCCGTTTCCGGCATCGCCATGGGGATGATCGCCGAAGGCAACCAGGTTGCGATCCTGTCGGATATCCTTGGCGATGAGGATGCCCTGGGCGACATGGACTTCAAGGTCACAGGAACGGAAAAAGGCATTTGTGCCTGCCAGATGGATATCAAGATCGACGGACTTCCCTACGAACAGTTGGAGAAAGCACTCGAGCAAGCCCGTCAGGGACGCCTGCATATCCTGAAGGAAATGGCCAAGACATTGCCAGCACCCAACCCGGATCTCAAACCACATGCTCCACGTATCGTGGAGTTGGTCATCGACAAGTCCTTTATCGGGGCTGTGATCGGACCTGGTGGGAAGATCATCCAGGAAATGCAGGAGATCACCAAGACGACGATCAATATCGAAGAGCGTGATGGCAAAGGGTATGTGCAGATCTCTTCCAGTAACAAGGATGATATCGACAATGCTGTAGGACGGATCAAGATGATCACCCATGTCCCCGAGATCGGTGACGTCTATGATGCCACGGTCGTTTCGCTCCAGCCCTATGGTTGCTTTGTGGAATTCCAAGGCAAGAGTGGCCTGTTGCATATTTCCGAGATCACCTGGGAGCGTCTGGATCGCGTAGAGGATGCCCTGAATGAAGGCGATTCTGTGCAGGTGAAACTGATCGATATCGACGAGCGCACCGGCAAGTTCAGACTCAGCCGGAAAGTGCTTCTTCCCCGCCCGGAAGGCATGCCGGAAAATGATCGTCCTCCTCGCCGTGAAGGCGGAGGCGGAGGTGGTCACCGTGGCGGTGATCGCGGCGGTGATCGCGGCGGTGATCGCGGCGGAAACCGCGGTGGTGATCGCGGTGGAAATCGTGGCGGCGGCGGATACCGCGGCGGCAGATAAGCTGACCATATTCCGTTGAATATATAGTGAAGCCACTCGCCATCCGGCGGGTGGCTTCTTTTTTTACCCCGGTTTTGCCCTATCTTGAACCCATGTGGAATTGGCGATTCATCTGCGCAGTCTTACTGCTCTCTTCCTGCGTTGGACAACGGCAGATCTATCCCCTGGTGGAGGGTGAATCCGCCATCGGGGCACAGGCAGGCGGGCCTCTGATCCAGCTGGGCGATGCCATCCTGCCCATTCCCCTTTCTTCATTATATGCCGCCCGAGGATTTGCCCATGGCTGGATGGCCGACCTGGGCATCCATACCACTGCACTGGTATACCAATCACTGTATCTGGATCCCGGCGCACAAAAAACATGGGCCTTCCCTGATGGCATCCGTCCCGGACTCAATACCGGTCTTCGCCTGAATACCCTGACGGATCTATCCCTCACCAGATGGCGCTTCTATCCCCAGGCCGACCTCCACCTGTGGTGGAGTGCTCCAGCCAACAGACACCTCGGCTATATCGGCATGAGTCATTGGTTTGATCCACACCGGGAACAGGCCAGAGAGCGTTCTACCTACAAACTCTGGCGTCCCGCCTTTTATCTCGGATATCAATACCGGCGAAACGACTGGGATTTCAGCCTGGAATCGAAATGGCTGGCTCCCGGTATCGACAATCGCTTCAACGCCATTGATTACCAGGCCCCTTCCCACCGGGGTGCCCTGGGGGTCTACCTCACCGTTCAATACCGATTCCTATGAGGCAGTACCAGTACCTCACGCTCGCTCTGATCCTGATGCTGACGGCCGGTTGTCTTCGACTCGATGACTACCTGTTTGAACCACAAGCCATCGATGCCTACTACCTGGATGACTATACCGGCGAGGTCGACTTCAAACTGCCCGCCACCTATCATATTGCCGACAGTCTGATCCACTGGGTGCCCCTGATCAGCTCCGCAAACGGTCAGGCAGTCAATATCCAGGGCCTCTATGTGGGTGAGCTGACCCGCCTGGATATGGATACCATCATCCTCTATTGTCATGGCAATCGCGATCACCTGGATTTCTACTGGCCCCGTATCCAGTTATTGGCCCATACACGGCCCGGTCACCGGTATGGTGTCATGGCACTGGACTACCAGGGATATGGGCTCTCAGAAGGTACGCCCAGCCAGGAAGGACTGATCCGGGACGCCACAGCTGCACTCGACTGGCTGATGATGCAGGGGGTGACACCTGACAGGATCATCGTATACGGCTTTTCGATGGGGTCCATCCCCGCTGTGGCACTGGCCGGGTCATCTGCGCTTTCCGGACGGGGCGGCCTCATCCTCGAAGCGCCCATGGCAAGCAGTGAGACGCTGGTGCAGGACGGCTCTACCCTCTCCCTTCCCGCAAGCTATCTCCTGGACCTTGATTTCGACAATATTGCCAGTATGGCCTCCATCAGCCAACCCTTTCTCTGGATCCATGGCGAGAAAGATGAGACCACCGCCATCCGGACCCATGGAGAACCCGTCTATCAGGCCTACAAAGGCGTCCGTTCGACAGCGCTTCGGGTTCCGGAAGGCCGACATCACAACCTTCCGGAAGTCCTCGGATTTGAGCACTATCTACAGGTTGTGGCTACGGTGTTAACCCCCTGAACACATCGCTCCCCGTCAACATGTATATGTATAGCACCCATGTCAATACTTAACATGGGTTAGAATTCCAATACATAATCCACTGCCATATAAGACATTGATTTAAAGCTCAAAAACACATCTGATTTTTGTTAAACTTTTTTACAAATTGTATTTGATTTAATATTAGAAAGTGATATA
>JAUIEA010000037.1 GCA_030429045.1 Bacteroidia bacterium
CCGGAGATCCCGGTGTTGACCGTAGCCGATCTGGGCATCATTCGGGATGTTCAATTGACCGATGACGGTGTAGAGGTGGTGATCACGCCCACCTATTCCGGTTGCCCGGCCATGCATATGATCGAGGTGCAGATCATGGCTGCTCTGAAGGAGGCCGGTTTTGACGATGTCAGGATCAGTACGGTGCTCAGTCCGGCCTGGACCACCGACTGGATCACGGAAGAAGGTATGGCCAAACTGGAGAAATTTGGCATCGCACCTCCTCGAAAAAACCAGGAAGTCCCCAACTGTCCACAATGTAGATCTCCCTCCACCCAACTGCTTTCCCAATTCGGATCAACGGCCTGCAAATCCCTCTGGCAATGCCAGGAGTGTAAGGAGCCGTTTGATCATTTCAAGTGCCATTGAATGAGAAGCACCAATTTCCAAAAATCAAATCCCAAATAAATCCCAAATCTCAATTCTCAAACCCGCCCACTGGTGGCCAGGCAAAAACAAATCCTAAACGACAAATTCAAAAGACATAAAACCGTGCTGGTCTGGTATTATTTGAATGGATCAACACACTTAATTAGAGGATAATATTGGTTATAAAATCATCTATTTGAGCCAATGCATCCCAGGGTTTCTTGACCGCCGTAGGAGGATAACCCTGGTTATTACGGGGAAGCACCAATCTTCAAATCCCAAATAATAACCAAATCTCAAACTCCAAAATTTGCTTAAACCATATTGGACCAATTCAATATGAATAGATTGATGCATTAATAAAAAAGGGGTGATTTAGGGTCTAATTGAGTAATGTGGATGTAGCTCAGGGTTTCTTGACCGTCGTGGGAGGTTTCATCAGCCGTAGGAGGATAACTCTGAGTATTGAGGGGTTGCACCAAAGTTCAAATCCCACATCCCAAATCTCAAATTCCAATCATTGGGTAATCCATGTTGTTCTTATCCAATTTGAAGAGATGAAAGCATTCATAAAATCGAAAAAATAGTTTACTTACTCATTGAGCATGATCAATGTAGCCCAGGGTTTTAACCCTGGGTATGTATTGGAGATGATTGCATGAAACCATTTTAATGGTTTCTTATCCTGAATCACACCTGTCCAATAAATGTTCGTTTTATATAAACGGGCAGTCCCGAATCACAATTTTATTTCCCTAACCCGTGGTAAGAATCGTCGCCAAACGAGGGCCCGGACGCCCCGATTGCTCGGGGGTCCGGGTCATGATGTAGACGCGTTTTTAGTCCTTGGCAAGTTTGAGAGGACTCTACAAGTGAAAAAAGGCCCATTTTAGCGACAAGCTTCTGTAAAATGCCCCGCATTTTACAGTCCCGAGAACTCGGGATTGGTTACTTTTTGCCGCGACAAAAAGTAACAGCCCCACCGGCTGGAGGCGAGCCAGGCAAAAGATCCAGTTGATAAGGTTCTCTACTTGAACACAAAGAGTGGAATACTGCAAATTTGTCAAGGGTGGGCTCGCGCTAAAAATTTCTCTGAATAAGAACGGGCTTTGTAGTGAACTGACCCTGGTCCCCTTGCAATTGAAGAAAATACCATCCTTCGGATAGATTGTTGACTTGAATTTGCATTGGAGAATGATTGAATTGGCCTGATTTAATGGGCCGACCATACAGGTCATTCAACAACCATTTGCCCTTCATGTCTTCAAGGCCATCAATGTTGATGATGTCAAAAGCAGGATTAGGGTAGATGTCCAACCAATTCCATTCTGAGGCCAATTCCTGGGCAACGATACTACCATTCTGGACATATAAGGTGTCATTTTGATTGCTGATATAAATGACATCCTTTAATTCATAATCACAACCGACAGTTTCAAAATGCGGTTTGATAGTGTTATTTACGATATAAACGCTTGTATCTGCCAACAATGTAAATTCAACATCCGCTTCTAGTTGTTTATACCGTAAAGCATAGAGGATGACGCCGCTATCCAGACTGACACATTCCAAGGGGAAAGAAACCCAAAGACTTTGGACAAATCCCTGATCGGCATATAGAGTTGAAAACGTCTGTTTGTCAGCTCCCATTTTAGGCCCTTCGTCTTCAATTTGAAGAAAGGCAGCTTTATTCGTGTCCCATATGAGACCCATATGAAAACCTAAAACACTGTCACATTGAATGACTCTGAGATGTGCGATGATCTCATCAGTACCATTGACTTCCTCAACATCCATTTGAAGAATCATGGGTGAGGATTGGGCGAAAACCATGGAGGGTAATAAACTGAAAACAAGTAGAAGGGTGATGATATGTTTCATGGCTTTGTAGATAAGCAACCTTGAAAATTAGGGAGAAAAAAGCATAAATGAAACAAGACCATACGTGAATCGGATCGATGGCCATCCAGTATAAATTAGACTCATATACATGACGATGAATTTGAGGCCTTTACATTCGTGAGGCAGGTTATCCTATGATTCCCGGACAGAGCCGTACTTTTGAGTAAAATCACAAACCATGTCCCTGATCCTGAAATCTGCTGAAGCAGGCGTCACCACGCTTACCCTCAATCGCCCCGACGTCTTCAACAGCTTCAACCGGGTGATGGCCCTGTCCCTGCAGCAGCACCTGGACGACTGTGCTGCGGATCCGGAAGTACGTTGTGTCGTGATCACGGGGAATGGCCGGGCATTCTGTGCCGGTCAGGACCTGCAGGAAGTGACTGATCCCAATGGCCCTTCTTTGCCGACTATCTTGCAAGAGCATTATAATCCGATCATCCAACGCATCCGTAAGATCGAGAAGCCGGTCATTGCTGCCGTAAATGGCGTGGCCGCCGGTGCCGGTGCAAACATTGCCCTGGCCTGTGATATCGTGGTGGCCTCGGAGGTGGCTTCCTTCATCCAGGCCTTTAGCAAGATTGGCCTGATCCCGGACAGTGGGGGCACATTTTTTCTGCCTCGTCTGATCGGCTTCCAACGGGCCTCAGCGGTGATGATGACGGGCGACAAGGTGTCCGCAGCCGATGCGCTTGCCTGGGGGATGTTATACAAGGTGTACAACCAGGAGTCCTTCCCGATGGAAGTGGCTGCCCTGGCCCGGCAGATGGCCGCCATGCCCACCCGGGGTCTGGCCCTCACCAAGCAGGCTCTCAACATGTCCATGCATCACGATCTGGACAGCCAGCTCGGCCTGGAAGATCGCCTGCAGACCATGGCCGGAGAAACCCATGATTACAAGGAAGGGGTGGCCGCATTTCTGGAAAAACGGAAACCGGCGTTCAAGGGGGAGTAGCGCAAGCCGTGGTACAAACGGATATTGGTTATCTGTCCCAACCTTCTCCGCTGTTTTAGGTTGTACCTTTGCCCGACCCACAAAACAGTTGCTATGCATGTACAAGATCTCCTCCAGCGGGGACTCCAACGCGACCATCTGACCGCAGAAGAGGGTGTCTACCTCTTCGAGCAGGCCTCTACGGCAGAATTGATGTATGTGGGTCACCGGTTGCGGATGCACCATGTGCCCAATAACGTGGTCACCTGGATCATCGACCGCAACTCCAATACGACCAATGTCTGTGTGGCCAATTGCAAGTTCTGCAACTTCTACCGCCGGCCCGGCCATGAAGAGGCCTATATCACCACCATCGAAGAATACAAACAGAAGATCGAAGAGACCTTTCGCCTCGGCGGAGAACAACTCCTCCTGCAGGGCGGCCATCATCCCGATCTGGGTCTGGACTATTATGTCAAGCTATTCAAGGAGCTGAAGTCCCTTTATCCCAATCTCAAACTGCACGCCCTGGGGCCGCCCGAGATCGCCCATATCACCAAACTGGAGCAAAGCACCCATACAGAAGTCCTCCAGGCCCTGATGGATGCCGGACTGGACTCCCTGCCCGGCGCGGGCGCCGAGATCCTGGATGATCGGGTACGTCGCCTGATCTCCAAAGGCAAGTGCAATGGTGACGAATGGCTGGCCGTGATGGAAGCGGCGCATCAGTTGCGACTGACCACCTCGGCGACCATGATGTTCGGGCATATCGAAACCAACCTCGAGCGCATGGAACACTTCGTCCGCCTGCGAGAGGTGCAGGATAAAAAACCCACAGATGCCAAAGGCTTCCTGGCCTTCATCCCCTGGCCGTTCCAGGATGAGGACACCATGCTCAAGAACATGAAACGTGCCCGGAATACCTGCACGGGAGACGAATACATCCGCATGATTGCCATGAGTCGGATCATGCTGCCCAATATCGTCAATGTCCAGGCCTCCTGGCTGACAGTGGGCAAGCAGGTGGCGCAGGTCTGCCTCCATTCCGGGGCCAACGATTTTGGTAGCATCATGATCGAAGAGAACGTGGTCAGTGCGGCGGGTGCCCCGTTCCGCTTTACTGCCAATGGGATTCAGCAGGCTATCCGTGATGCGGGTTATCGCCCCCAGTTGCGCGACCAGCAGTACAACTATCGCGATCTACCCGAGACGCTGGAGCAGCAGGAGCTGAACAAGGCGACGATGGTGGTGGATTAGATCCAAGTCGGAAATTGGAAAATTCCTGATTCCTGCGTTCCCGCCAGCTGGCGGATTCCTGATTACCTAGAGATTGGACAATCTGGCAGGAACGTTCGGCTGTTCAAGGTTCAATGTCAGAGCTGGCGCTCTGCCGTTCAAGGTTTAATGTGGAAGGAGGTCTGTGTCCCCCTCCCAGACGAATCCTGAGCTGGGAGATTTCTGCCGTCATGAGGGGGTGGTTTGGCGACGGCGAGTAAACATGAAGCAGGCTTCGAGAGGCGCCAAACCGGGGGAGGCAGAGAGTTCCTTGTTTCTTGTTCCTGCGTTCGTGGTTGCCTCTGGATTGGAGAGTGAGGCAGGATTGTTTGGCTGATCAAGGTTCAATGTCAGAGCTGGCGCTCTGCCGTTCAAAGTTTAACGTGGCAATGAGTACATGTCCCCCTCCCATTCGAATTCTTGGTCCGGTGAGGGCCGCCTTCATGAGGGGGATAAAGGGGGAGGCAGAAAATTCCTTGTTCCTGCGTTCCTTGTTCCTGCGTTCCTTGTTCCAAGTTCCAAGTTCCAAGTTCCAAGTTCCAAATTTGTCTATTGTCTATGCCTCATTGGTGTTGACCGTTCTCTTTTTCGACAGATAAACGAATAAACCCATAAACGAATAAACGATCCATAATGCGGATTCACCACAGAGGGCAGAGAGTTTCACAGAGTGAATTCATTGAATATCTCTTTGTGGTCCATTGTGTTCCTGGTGCCTTTGTGGCAAAATGCACGACTTTCCAATTCAGGATGATTATTGAATAGACTTCCAATAAGGCTTGATATCAAATCCTTCTGTTTAGTTGATTTGAAGTTCCGGGAGGACGGCAGCTAAAGCAGCCGCTACATTGTTACAATTTTTATTGGGAACCCTCTACTATTCACCCACTACGCCTGTCTCACCTGCCTGAATATCCAGGCGATGATCATGACGATCATGCAGGGAACCCAGACGGTGATGATCTCATTCGCCATGACCTTCAGGCCATATTCAGAAAAGAAGGCAGATGCCCGGATGGGGCTCACCCGGATAAATCGCCAGGGAAGAAAGTAGCGGTCATTATTCAGGGGAATGAAAAATCCGACACCCCGGCCTCCAGTGGTCATGGCATCCAATACGCCATGGGATGCTGTACAGAGAAAGAGGAATAACCAGATTCGCCAGCGGGTTAATAACTCCCTGGATGACTTTCGCCAGAACAGATACCCAAGACCCAATGCCCAGAGGGCCGCAAACAATATGGAGTGAGTGAATCCGCGATGGCCCAGAGGGTGTTCGTAGGGGATATCCAGCCAGAAGGCCATGACATCCAGGTCGGGCATTGCTGCAGAGGCCATACCTGTGAGAAGAAGGCCTTTGCCAAGTTTACCTGATTGTAAGACGGATCCCAGCGCCAGGGCGGAGAATGCATGTGTAAAAGCTGACGCCATGGTCAAACATCGGGGTTTTTTGGGAGAAATGGTGTTCCTGGTTGCCTCTGGATTGGAGAGTGAGGCAGGATTGTTTGGCCGTTCAAGGTTCAAGGTCAGAGCTGGCGCTCTGCCGTTCAAGGTTTAACGTGGAAAGGAGTGCTTGATGTCCCCCTCCCACACGAATCCTGAGTCCGGAGATTTCTGCCGTCATGAGGGGGTGGTTTGGCGACGGCGGGAAAACATGAAGTAGACTTCTAGAGGCGCCAAACCGGGGGAGGCAGAAAATTCCTTGTTCCTGCGTTCCTGGTTGCCTCTGGATTGGAGAGTGAGGCAGGATTGTTTGGCTGTTCAAGGTTCAAGGTCAGAGCTGGCGCTCTGCCGTTCAAGGTTTAACGTGGAAAGGAGTCGGTGATGTCCCCTTTCCACACGAATCCTGAGCCCGGAGAAAATTGGCATCATGAGGGGGTGGTTTGGCGACGGCGGGAAAACATGAAGAAGGCTTCGAGAGGCACCAAACCGGGAGAGGCAGAGAATTCCTGGTTCCTTCGTTTACTCCCCCGAAACTCGGGGCAGGTTCCTGATTGGAGTGGCCTCTTCGGCGTCAGGGACAAACGAATAAACCCATAACCGAATAAACGAGCGATGTTTACAATGACTTGGAGACCCACTTTCTCCATCGAGTTGCATCCCTCCGGAAGTAGAGTTCGTTGATCATCCACCAAAACCCCTTAACTTTAAAGGAGTGAGCAGGGCAACCCGGTATTAAACCTTTACGTATCCATTCTATCAAAAGATCGTCCTCTCCAGGCAACCTTTTCGGGCTGCCCGGTACCTAGTCTAATGAACCAGCTTCTGTGCAGGAACGAGACCAACACCTGATCAATGCATGCCTCAATGGGGATCGTGCGGCTCAACGAGCGCTCTATGAGCGCTTTCGGTCGGATATGTTCCGGGTCTGTCTGCGTTATGCGGCCAATCGGGAAGATGCCGAGGATTACCTGCAGGAGGGGTTCATTACTGTATTTCGGGACCTGAAGCAATTTCGAGGCGATGGTCCCCTCGGAGGTTGGATTCGCATGGTCATGGTAAGAGCATCTTTACAGCAATTGAGAAAGAAGAAAATGACATTTGTAGACCTGGACGGAATACCGGCTCTCACTGAGAACGGACATCATACTGATGTGGGAGCCCAGATGGATGCTGAACGGCTGACCCGGCTGATCCAGCAAATGCCTCCCGGATACCGCACAGTATTCAACTTGTATGTAGTCGACGGGTACGGTCATGAAGAGATCTCCGATATGCTGGGGATCACGTCCAGTACCTCGAAGACCCAATTGTATAAAGCACGACACTGGATGCAGGCACGCATGCCGGTTCATCTCAGTAAAATCAACCCTTGATGGAGAATCTCGACCATATCAATAAAAAGGACGACGAGATGCGACACATTCTCCAGGGACCACTGGAAGGAGATGCCGCATGGGCACAACCCGGTGAACAGGTCTGGGAAGGAATTGAGGCATCACTGCCTCCCCAAAAGAGACGTGGCTTCTTCTGGTGGTGGTTGGGCGGATTGACCGTTCTGGCCCTGATCCTGTTGATCAGCCAACAACTGTATTCCGATCCGGAAAATGAGAAGGATAAAAGGGCCTCCCTATCTCCTGGTGATCCGGCAACTACGGAACAAATTGTCTCGGAAAGGCCGATGGATGCTCCGCACGCCAATCCACAGGGCACTGTACAGAACAATCCTGGGATCACCTCAAGTCAGATTCAATCCGGGACGCTGAACTCCGGGTTGGAAAAAAGTGTCAACTCTCAAGTAGACAAGACTCAAAAAAGAGAACAAGAGGATCCGATTCTTGCTCCTTCATCAGGAATAAGGTCGCATTCTGAAAAAGAAAAAGAAATTATTTTCCCTATACAGGATAATTCAGCTGAAGAAGAATTGCGTGCGGATCTATCTGCTCCAGATGTAAATTCCAAAGTGCAGTTATTTGCAGCCCTGAAGTTGCCTTTCCTGGAGGTTCAGTCTTCAGGATTGGAGGATGAAATTGTGTTGGAGCGTTGGGCCTCAATTCCTGATACCATATTATCCAGAGATAAAGATCTCAAACAGAATAGTCATCGCTTGCTTGTTTATGGGCAGGGGCCAGGAGCTGATCGACAGATCAAACGCAAATCCAAGATCAATTTATTTGACCCTGAATTTGGCCATCAGAATTGGCAGTACAGAATTGGCGCAGGTTATGAGTGGCAGCATAAAAGCGGATTTTTTGCGGGGTCAGGACTGGAATATCAGGATTTTCATGAGCAGGTGGTCAAGGAAAAATCCTGGACCTATACAAAAAAGAATGCCACCCAGATCGGGACAGATGTGTACCAGCAGAATATCCCCCTGGTCATTAACAGCGGATTTGGTACCACGACTACGACCTTGCGCGTGGATATTGAAGAAAACAGTCAGCCCACGGATTATCAGGAAGGAGAAAGTGTTTCTTTCCGCCTGACGGTCGACCATTCCCTGAAATGGCTGAGAGTACCCCTATACGCAGGCTATCACTACGATTGGGGGAAATGGTTTGCTGAGATCAGAGCCGGCGCAGGCATGCAGGTGTTTCTGGCCAGTAAATCCGGTATCACTGAAATACTGGACGCAAGAGGTAAGATCAAGATCAGAGAATCTGAATCCTCCAAACAAATCAACCATTTGCGTTCCACTATTTGGGATGCACAGGGAGGGGTATATGCCGGATATCGGTTTTCAGGCAGGTGGAGTGCCAGTATTGGATATGAACAATGGTATTCCCTCCAATCTGTTGTCGACCGCCCCAATGTATCGACCAGGACAAATGGATCGGGTGCACAGGTTGCGCTCCGACGTACGTTTTAATTCCCCCCTTTTTTTCCAATACCCTTACCCGTCCCATGCCAATTGACGGGTAAAGGGTATTTTTCAATTGACCCTGTTTTATTTCAAAACTGGAATTGCAGTTGATTGCTCTAGCCCGATTGATTTGTATCCCGTTCGCCATTTCGGACAGTGCAAAATGGGGATTGGCTCAACAGGTTCCCTTGGAGAAATTTGATAATGATCATTAATAAAATCTTAAAATTAAATTGAAGGCAACCGAATATTCAATTGTCTCACCATAGGGGAAAGAACCAAAAACAGTTTATCATGAAAAAGATCTTGTTTTTTCTCAGCAGTTTATTTTTAATCGCAGCCGTTTCCTGTAATAAGGAAGCCATCCTGGATGATGAAGCACTGGTCGAGCAGATTGCCACCTCTACCGACAAAGAAGTGATCAGCACAGCATCCCTGCCTGTGGACATACAGGATGAAGTAGCACACTACAATTTCGACTCGTATGTCGAGACTGTGAACTATGTGACGAATGCCGGATATGAAGTCGTCATGGGTGACGAGGAGACGATTTATTTCTCCGAAGCCGGACGCCGACTCCATTCAGCAAGACGCCATTTCCTCCTGAATAAATTTGGCCCGTGTGGTGGCAAAGGTTCCTGGATCAAAGTAGGGGACCTGTCTCAGGAAATCCTGGACTATGTCGCGGCGAATTATCCCAATGCTACGATCAAACTGGGAAAGGAGAAAAATGATGTTATTCTCGTGCTTCTGGATTCCAAGATCATTCTGGTCTTTGATCTGGATGGTAGCTTTATCAAGGAGACGGCAGGGTTCCATCATTGTCCCAAATTTTGCAAGTTGGTACCTGTAACAGATCTTCCATCGGTCATTACAGATTACCTGAGTATCAATTATCCGGATGCCGAGATCAAGGCGGCGTGCAGAAAGCATGACAAGTTTATTGTGGTGGGCATCCTGACCCTGGATGGACGACGAGTCGTGGTCTTTGATGGAGATGGGAACTTTCTGTTCACCCGACCCTAAACGAAACCCATTGTTCTGAGTTTGCCGATAGGCCCCGGTCACACCGGGGCCTTTTTCATGATTGACTGCCTCTCTTGAACTGCAAGACAATGCTTGGCTACGGAAACCATAGAGAAACAGGCATGCCGGTAAGTATTTCCAATGTGTTGTAATCCATCAAGAGAAAGAGTGGAACAAGGCGAGGTGATCGGGATATCCCGGCGGTTTTCGGCAATCAACTTGGGGTTGGAACCTGATTGGCTATTGAGCGGAGTTGACCAGGGTGGCCTGAAGTCTTTAAATCATGTATTTTTGCGGCCTATGGCTACACCGCGGACGGTTGCATTTCACACATTGGGCTGTAAACTCAATTATTCGGAAACATCTGCATTAAGCAGGATGTTTGAGGACGATGGCTATACCGTTGGTCCATTTACTTCGGCTGCAGATATTTATGTCATCAACACCTGTTCGGTCACTGACTTTGCAGATCAAAAATGCCGGCAAACAGTTCGGCAGGCATTGCGCCGCAACCCCCAGGCAAATGTGGTGGTGACCGGGTGTTATGCGCAGTTGAAGCCTCAGGAAATAGCGGATATTCCCGGGGTGGACCTGGTGCTTGGGGCGGCGGAGAAATTTCGTATCCTCGACTACCTTGAACCGTTCCTCATGGGCGATGCAGGTGTGAAGATTCATGCGGGAGATATTCAGCAGGCGAACACATTTGCCTCTTCTTTTTCTTTTGGTGACCGGACAAGGTCCTTTTTGAAGGTCCAGGATGGATGTGATTATAAATGTACTTTTTGTACGATTCCCCTCGCCCGGGGAGCCAGCCGAAGTGATGAGGTAGAAAAAGTCGTACAGAATGCCAGGCTACTGGCCAGCCAGGGTGTAAAAGAGATTGTCCTCACCGGTGTGAATATCGGTGATTTTGGAAATGGCACTGCAGTGATCGAGGGCGAACGGGTAAAAAAAGAAGCGCTTTTTATTGATCTGATCCGGGCACTGGATGGTGTAGAAGAAATTCCACGCTTTCGTATTTCATCCATCGAACCCAATCTCTGTACACACGAGATCCTGGAATTTGTGGCCGGATCGTCCCGGTTTATGCCCCATCTCCACATGCCGCTTCAATCGGGGAATAATCGGCAATTGCGTGAGATGCGACGTCGATATACCCGGGAACTCTATGAAGAACGGGTATCCTGGATCAAAGATATGATGCCACATGCGTGTATCGGTGTAGATATCATTGTGGGTTTTCCAGGCGAAACTGACGAAGACTTCAGGGAAACCGTCCGATTTATTGAATCATTACCGGTGAGTTACCTCCATGTATTTACGTATTCGGAGCGCCCCAATACACCGGCTGCATCCATGAAGGAGGTGGTCCCCATGGCTGTGCGAAAGGAACGCAATGCCATTTTGCGATTTTTATCCGACAAAAAGAAAGCTGCTTTTTATCAGGAACATCTGGGTACCATCCGACCTGCCTTGTTCGAACAGGACAAAATTTCGGGATACGTCGGAGGCTTTACCGACAATTATATCCAGTTCAGGCTCCCCGATGCTTTTGGCAAGGTGAATGAATTAGCTGGGATACAATTACAATCGATGGGAGAAGACCTGGTCGTTCAGGCCAGCCCCGGAAGCAGGAGCACACATGCAGCATCCGGTTTTCTTTCCTGCCGGTGAAGCCACTTAGGATGGCTTTTTGACACTTGACGAACTTTTTTAATGAAAAAGTGTCAAAAACAGTCATTATTTGAAACAATTGGCTGGGAATTCGTTTTACACAAACCTATCTTATCTTATATTTGCGGAGTTTTCATTAAAACAGGAACAATGGCAACCACTCGTTTGAGTACACAAGAATTACAAGACTTGTTAGAATCCTATCAGTCAGAGCTGAAAAAATTGGCTTTTCAGGCTGGTACAACCAACAAATTAGTCGCAGATCTGGAAAAGCAGCTTCGTACTGCTTTGGCCAAGGAAAAGCGTGAGCGTCTGGCAGCAGAAAAAGCCAAAGCTCGTGCAGCTGCGAAAAAAGAAAAGGAAAGAGCAAAAAAGGCGCTGGCCAAAGAAAAGGCAAAAGCCAAAGCTGCAAAAGCCAAGGCGAAAGCAACTCCGGCAAAACGTCGTGGTCGCCCAGCGAAGGCTGCAAGCACTGCTGCTACAACTGCTGAAGGAACTGCTGCTGCGCCCAAGCGTCGCGGTCGTCCGGCAAAAGCTGCCAGCACCACTACAGCAACGAAGGCTGCACCCAAGCGTCGCGGTCGTCCGGCAAAAGCAAAGACAACGGCTGCCGAGGCAAGTACAACAACGACGACAACGGCAGCTGCCAAGCCAGCAGCCAAGCGTCGTGGTCGTCCGGCAAAAGCTGCCAGTACCACTACAGCAACAAAAGCTGCGCCCAAGCGTCGCGGTCGTCCAGCAAAAGCAAAGACAACTGCAGCAGAGGCAAGCACACCGACAACGGCCGCTGCCAAGCCAGCTGCAAAGCGCCGTGGCCGTCCAGCTGGTTCAACCAAAAAGACGACTACCACACGAAAGAAAAAAGCGTAAGCTTATTTTCACGCCAAAAGAAAAAGGCTGCTCCGAATCCTCGGGGCAGCCTTTTCTTTATCAGGTCAGGTGTTACGGAAGGTAATAACAGAGTTGTTCTATTGTTGTCCTTCCACGATGGACTAGTCTTTCGGTTTGTTCAATCGCTGAATGACTTCCCGGGTAATATCAAAACTGTCATTCACCGCCAGAACAGGTGAACCTCCGCCATAACTCAGTACATAATCATAATTATACTGAGCCTGGATGACCCGCAGCGTAGCTGAGATCTCGCGCTGCAATTCATCATTGATCCGACTGGATTCCTCCATCAATTCCCTGGTGATACTTTCCTGATCAGCCATGAGCTGCTGCTGCTTCATGGTCAGACGCTGTTCTTCAGCTTGCAGGTCTTTTGGGGTCATTGTCCCCTTGCTCGCTTTTTCATTCAACATCATGATCTCCCGTTCCAGAGATCTGGCTTGTGCCTTCAGTTTGGCATCCGCAGTTTTTTCACGATTGCTGATCGCTTTCTGCTGATCGATAAACAAGGTGTACTGATTCAGGAGCGTATCTGTATTCACATAGACGATATTCAATCTGTTATCCTCTGGAAGTTCCACAGCAGCATCCGTGGATTCTGGTTCTGAAGTACTGAATTTATCCAGGAACAAATAGCCGACAGCAAGAAGTAGCAGGATATTCAATCCCAGTAGTATTCGATTCATAATGTGAAGATTTAGGCTGCAAAACTACACAAACAGATGCAGACCGCCCTGTGGAGGTGGGCTATCGGATATCGAAACCCTGATGGGATTCCGGAGATTCAAAGTTGCAGTTGACCCGTTCCACTTTGGATAATGGCGACCCCTGATGAGCCCATTCGACAAACGAGCTTAGCTGATGCTCTGTTCCGCAGGCAACAATGGTCACAGATCCATCCGATTCATTTCGAACCCACCCGGTGAGGTGAAGCTTCAGGGCCTGATCGCGGGTATACTTGCGAAACCAGACACCTTGCACTTTACCGACTACCGTTATTCGAACCTGTTTCATTGCGGCTTAGCGAATTTCCAATACCAAACCTTTGAGATAGCTGGTTTCCGGAAGTACCAGGTTGACCGGGTGGTCCGGTCCCTGTGAAAGGACATGAAGAATCTTGGCTTGTCGGCCTGCATCCAATGCCGCAGCGGTGATCGTATCCCTGAAGAGTTGGCTGTCCACCACCTGACTGCAACTGAAGGTGAACAGTAATCCTCCGGGCTTGACCCGATTCATGCCCATTGCATTCAGGCGCTTATAGCCCTGGACAGCCTGATGGCGTTTGTTCTTGCTTTTTGCAAATGCCGGCGGATCAAGGATGACAATATCCCAAAGTGTTTCATGGTCGCGTAAATAGTGGAGTACATCTGCCTGCACCGTTGTGTGCCGATCTCTGGGGGCACCGGAGATCTCCAGATTTTCTTCCAGGAGGGTCAATGCTTTACCGGAGACATCCACCGATGTGACATGAGTCGCCTGTCCTAATAAAGCGTAAACACTAAAACCACCACTGTAGGAGAAGGCAT
Organism: Bacteroidia bacterium; assembly: GCA_030429045.1. Lineage (GTDB taxonomy): Bacteria > Bacteroidota > Bacteroidia > Chitinophagales > Saprospiraceae > JAGNXB01. The sequence goes on from JAUIEA010000037.1 coordinate 13,940, forward strand.
TTAACACAGTTTTCTCCCGGGCATATCGCTGGAGTAATAATCGGTTTTCACGCTGGTCGAGAAAGAAGCCCGTTTTTTGCCCGCCATCCCATTGTGCCAGAAAGGGAATCCCATGCTCCGAAAAACGCGTTTCGGTTTCTCCGCCATGGAGATATCCGTCCCGAATGGTTTTCGCAAATTCAGGTGGAAGGGTAGAGCGGGATTTATCGAAAACATGTTGAATATTCAATCCTTCCAGGGCGAGGAGAGAACGAACGATCAATTCACGTTCCCGGTACATGCCGATGGAATGAGCCTGAAAAACGGCAGTGCCCTCGTAGATGTCAATGATCAACCCGGGGAGATGATCTCCTTCACCATGCACCAATCGAAACCCGGTGGTTTGAGCAGCCGGCCCATATCCCAGTCGCTGCCGCAGGGCCCAGGCATGGCGAAGGGCTTCCCGGATGGGTTCATCTGACGGGGCTTCCGGACCAAAAGAAATGAGTTTTACCAGAATGGATCCATCATGAAAATGTCCCCAACCCAGGGGTTGTTCCTGATGATCGCAGATCGATACGCGATCACCATCATGGGGGTCACCTTCGAGTCGAAGAATGGCCCCGGAAAAGATCCATGGATGGCGACGACGAAGCGGAACCTCGCGCCCCTTTTTGAGCAGGACAATGGGGTGCATAGGTCAGTCAGGATTCTCGGATGAAGGATTCGGGATTTCGCAACCAGAGGTCACGCTGTGGGAATGGGATGACAATGCCGTGCTCTTTGAATAACCGAGTGATGGCAAATCGCAGGTCACTTTTGACAAATTCAATGGCCAGGAATTCCTCCGAAAAAAAGTATAACGTAAAGATCAGAGATGAATCGGCAAATTCCTCGAAGGCCACTTTGGGAGCAGGGAAATGCTGGACCTGTGGATGCTCTTCTCCTGCCTGGAGCATCAGGCGTTCGACTAGATCGATATCCGAAGAATACGCCACTCCGACCTTCACCTGGAATCGGGTCAGGGCATCATTGTGAGACCAGTTGGTGACATTCTCGGACACCAGTTTGGAATTGGGGATGATGATGACCACCTTATCGCGGGTTTCCACCTTGGAGGTGCGCAGCCCGATCGCACGAACAATGCCGACAATGCCTTCTACGATCACCACATCATTGACCGCGACAGTGCCTTCGATCAGCAGGACGATCCCGGACACGAGATCATTGAAAATATGCTGCAATCCAAAACCAAGACCCACCAGCAGCGCTGCAGCACCAGCCCAGATCACACTGAGGTGGATGCCCAGGGCCTGGAACGCGATGAGAACAGCAATGACATAAATGACATAACTGATCAATCGGCTCACAGAGTAAAAGCGTCCGATATCCAGCTTCTTGCGTCGGAAATAACGACGGACAAGAGAGGTGATGACAAAACTCGTCAACCAGGCAATAAACAGGACCAGAAGAGCATACGCCACTTCGATGACCGTCAGGCTATAGGTCCCGATCTTCAGGATTACAATTTGTAGAAATTCGTCCATGACCAGGACAAATCTAGCCACAATATTTTACCTGGCCTGGACTACAGGATGGAAGGAAAATCCCAGGGCAGGTGGAACAGTTCCAGATCGATCGACCAGGTGACCCGACTCCAGTACGAGGTGTCGCGTTGCCGGAGCAATTGGTCTAACGTTGTATTCTGGACCAGCGGGAAAAAGACCTGCATGCGATCATCGAGGAGGCTGAGTTGCAGACCCAGATCCCACCAGAGCTGATCGAGGACGGTTTTGTTGCGACCGAAAAACGTCCGGTCGGACCAATAACCCAGATCGGAATAGACCTGGATCGGCAGCCGGAAAGGCAACGGAAGGTCACTGCGCAAATTGATGGCGGCAATAAAATGATTGCTCTGACCATCACCGAAGGCGGGTCCCAATGCAGTTTTAAATCCTCCCTCCCGGATCTGGACCTGCCGACTGCTGAAACCGGAATATTCCGACCGACCATAAAAGACTTCTTCAAACCGGTAGTCATTGATCCCCTGAAAAGCGAGGGCATAACTTCCCCTGGTGGATGGACTGGACACATTTCCTGCTTCCCGACGGGTATTGTGGGGGAAGCCGCCGATGAATGTTCGCAAGTGGAAAAAGCGTTTGGGTAAGAACTGGCTGGCCATTCGCAGGTCGATACCGGTTTTCAAATAGGCTTGTTGTTTGCCGAATGCATCCCGATACGGTTGGTATTCCGCATCCAAGCCGATCGACCAGGACTGCAGGGCCCCCTCACGTGTGATGGTAGAACGGAAAGCCAGGATACGATCCCAGGTCAGATCCTCGGCAATAGTGGGATACTCGAAATCATACTGGAAGTCCTGCCTGCCGATTAACCAGCCATACAGGCCCATTTGCCAATGTGTTTCACCGGATCGGATCTCCGCTCGATTCTGCCATTCGATCGAGGGATTGAATCGATGGAAATAGAGATCCTGATCCAGAAAGGTGTAAAAACTGTTCGATCTGGCCCGGAACCCCAGGCGGAACAACTCCGGTCCATCATCCGGATAGAGATCATAGTATACTGCAGCTGTATATCCAAGGCGTCCTGAATCAAACCCGTACAATCCACCCAGGAAGTACCCCGAAGGCTGATAATAGATCTTCTGATTGTGCAGGGCGATCCCCGCCTGGAAACCATCATAGGCATTTCCTCCCAGAATGGGCAGGACATAGGTGCGCAGCCGATGTGCATGGATCAGGCCGGCTCCAAAACCGAGACCCCAACCGGTTTTCCGATGGAAGGGTCCGGCCAGGCGATATTGGTCATTGGCTGGATGGAGATCAGGAACGATCCCGTCACGGACAGAAAGGGATCGGGTACCTGGCAGGATGGTGGTGGCAACCGTGGTATCCGGTCCGTAAAAACCCGGCCACCATTCGACCTGCAGGGCGCTGTCACCATTCATCTGGCGAAGAGACCAGGGCAAATTGGACAATCCTCTTTGCTGGACGGTGACTCGATGTTGGCCATCAGATATGGAGACTCGATGGATAAACAGATCCCGGACGAAGGGCCTGGACAATGCTGCATCAAAGAGCCAGTCGAGGTCAGCATCCAGTGCGTGTTCAAAGGAAGATTGTACATCAGCCGGCAGCGGGTGGTCAAACTTCCAGGTCTCGTAATAGTGCTGGAAGGCCTGGTCGATCTGCTCCTGCCCGACAAGCTGCTCCAGTGTTTGAAATGCACGTTCCGGAATGGTATAGGCGCCGACCAGGTAATCCATTTCGGAATACAAGTGTTTGATCCCCTCTGCCGGAATTGGAAGAAGATGTTTTCCGGCTTCGCCTCGCAACAACCAGTCTTCCGTATCCAGTCCCAGGGTCAAGCGGGAAGGTGGTCTTTTTGATACTGCATACCGGTGATCATAATAGGAATTCAACCCCTCATCCATCCAGGGATACAATCGCTCATGGGTGGACAGGACCCCGAAAAACCAGTTGTGACCTACCTCATGGGCAATGATCTCATCCAGGGCGGCACCCGGGAGGCCGGGCTGGATATAGGTGATCATGGGATATTCCATCCCGCCGGAAAACCCCTTTACCGCCTGGATGGCAGAAACATAAGGCCAGGGGTAGGGGCCCACATGTTCATCATAATAACGGGTCGCTGCGCAAACATACTCCAGGCTCTTCTCCCATCCTTTCTGTCGGGCAGGTGTAAAGGCACTTTGCCCCACGACCGTAGTACCATTCTGGAGGGTAAAGACATTCTCTTTCAGGAAGTATTGCGCTGAAAAGGCCATGGCGAAATCGGGTACCCAGTCTGCAGAAAACGACCAGGTCCGCGGGATGCCCCTGACATCCGACATGCCGGGCTGACCTGATCCGGTTTGCTCGAGGGCGTTCTTCCGATGGGCGATGGTCTGTTCATTGGCCGGCGCACCGGTGGAGACCACCACAAAACTGTCCGGCAAGGTCAGGGAGACATGATAATGGGCAAAGTCCTGGGTAAACTCGCCCATATCCAGATAGGGGATCATCTGCCAGTCATGATCCACGTAACGGGCAGGCTTGGGAAACCAATGGGCGAGTTGCCAGATCTCACCATCCGTCCCCAGGCGAGAATGAAAACCTGGCAAAGCCAATTGGTAGTCGGCATGGATTGTTACCTCCTCTCCGGGGTACAGGTCTGTCAACAGGTGTAACCGAACAATATCCGGGTGATGACCAACCTGCTCTGCCCGGAGGAAATCCATTCCATGAGAAAACTGGAGGAAGTGATATCCGATCCGATCTTCAGGAGCGAGAAAATAGAACTCAGGATGTCCAAATTGCAATTGCTGGCGTCCGTACGCGGAGAGCGGATCTGAAAAAGCCTCGGCCCACAAATGAAATACAAGAGAAGAAAGGGTGTCCGGGGACGTGTTGGTATAGCGGAGTGTATACTCGACATCCAGCAGACGATCATCTGCGTCCAGGTGGGCCTGGATATCAAATTTCTGGGATGCGGGCCGATCGGGGATCTGAGCAGTCAGCCGGTTGACAGATAACAGGATCAGCAGAATGATGCAGATGGAAAGTCGTAATTTCATGAGTCGATTCGCTTGGCTAAAAGTAGACATTCATGAGGCAATGCAAGATGATCATTAAAGGTCTGTTCCTTGTGGTTCTGATCATGGGGGTTGGTGAAAGTGGCCATGCCCAGGTTTGGAATTCCATCCAAAGGGACACCAGTGCGTTTCCTGTGCCCTGGGAAGGGGTCTGGACCGGAACCCTGCAGATCTTTTTTCCCGGGGTGGCACCCAGAGAGGTTCCTATGCGACTGGAGATCCTCCCGGTCGATTCGCTTTCCTGGTCCTGGACGCTGGTATATCAGGCCAATGATGTTGAAGACATCAGACCTTATCGACTCTTGCCCGGGAAACCGGAAAAGGGAGAGTGGCTGATCGATGAGCAGAATGGGATCGTCTTGAACGGGCAGGTTCTCGGACCCGTATTCGTGTCCAGGTTTGAGGTCGGAGGGCAGCTCTTACTGGCCCGGTATGGATTGGAGGAGGACAGGATCCGCTTTGAAATACTGGCCGGAGGTATGGAAACAACGGAGACGGGCGGTGCCCGGGAAGGTGAAAGCCCTCTGGAGGCAACCCCGACAGTGAAGGGATACAAGGTGAATGTGTATCAGAAAGCCCTCCTCTATCGGCAGGGTGATTAACGGCATCTTAACGCCCTGATCGCTCTACTTGATTGATGTTCAGGCGATTTCCACGTATCTTTGGGCGATGATGTCACACTGGCTGAGACAACGAACAGCGTATTTTCTAACGGCACTGCTCTTCGTGAGCACCACGGGCATACCCGTGCACAAGATGATCTGTTTGTGCAAAGGGGAGCAGGTGATCAGCTGGTTCAGTGTGGCAGAGATGGGATGTTGCCATCAGGCGGAGATACCGGCTCGATCGTCATGTTGTTCCGCGAAGAATGGCACCAGCCAAAGAAACTGCCAGGACCAGGAAACCACACTGGCCCGAATGGAAGTACAATTCCTGGCAGATAAAACCATTCAGACTTCCGAAAGTACCCAGGAGTACTACCCGGGGATTGGAACCTGGCACTCCCTGCGTTTACCTGGATTTCAACCAGTCCATGTCCTTCCACCCTCGTATCTTCCATTGCATTCATCTGGCCCACCCCTCTTTCGTTGGGGATGCCAGATCCGATGTTAGGTTCTGATCTGTTGCTGTACTCCACACATGGAGTAAGGAATGAATCATGAACCAGACAATGAATAACATGAAATGGATTTTCAGTTTTATCACGCTTCTCATGACAACACTCGTCCTGGCGCAGTCTTCGGATCTGCAGGGCTATGTGGCGAATGAAGAAGATGAGCTCCTGATCGGAGCAACGGTTTCCTGGAAGGGAACCACCAACGGTGTCTTAACCGATCTCAATGGGGCCTTTTCGATCGCACGGATTCCCGGGGTGACCACCCTGGTCATCCAATATGTCGGATATGAACCCTTCAACCTGGAGGTGACTCCAGAAGATCAGGACCTGTATATCACCCTGTCCGGAGTAGCCACCCTCCAGACCATTGAGGTGACTGAAGAAGAAAAAGGGAACTATATCTCAACGCTGGGCACCCGCTATGTCGAAACGATCTCGTCGAATGAATTGAAAAAAGCCGCCTGCTGTAATCTGGCAGAAAGTTTTGAAACCAATGCATCCGTTGATGTCGGGATGACCAATGCCGTCACGGGCGGCTCAGAAGTGCAGATGCTGGGATTGCGTGGGATCTATACCCAATTACTGGTGGAAAACCGAACCGCATTCAATGGACTGGCCCAGCCCTTTGCCCTGGACTATATCCCCGGCACCTGGGTGGAATCCATCCAGATCTCCAAGGGGGCCAGCTCAGTAGCCAACGGGCCTCAAAGCATCACCGGGCAGATCAATACCGAGCTGGTCAAACCTGCTACCGATCGCCCGTTTTTTATCAACCTCTTCGGTAACTCGCTTGGACGAGTGGAGGCCAACATGCACCTCAACCGCGCCTGGAAGCCCAGCCTGAGTACCGGACTCCTCCTTCATGCCAGTGGCCAGCAAAGAGAGTTTGACCAGAATGGCGATCAGTTTCTGGACCAGCCGAAACGCCTTCAATTGAACGGGATGTACCGGATGTTCTACCAATTGGGACAGATCGAAGGCCAATTCAATGTACATGGCATTCAACATCGCCAGGAGGGTGGACAACTCAGTTCGGTAGAAGATGCCTGGCGCCTCAAACAGGACAATGACCGCTTGGAAGTTTTTGGTAAGAACGGCTATGTCTTTGACGGAGAGCGCTATCAGAGTATCGGATTTATCTACAATGCGTATACCCATGCCTACCGTGGACAGTACGGCGCCCGGTCACATACCGGTGATCAACAGGGCGCGTATCTGAACCTCTTGTATAATCTGGAAGGCAACTCCCCGGACCACACCTTTTCAGCCGGTATCAGTCACCAGACAGATGATATCCGCGAGGACCTTTTCGGTGTGTCTTTCGACCGGAAGGATCAGGTGACCGGGGTATTTACCCAGTACAGTTTCGGGCGGGACCAACTGGATGATGGCACCGGGTTTGCGTGGCGGAAACGAGCTGGGATCATCCTGGGTGTTCGGGCAGACTATCACCAGCGATTTGGCTGGTACATTACCCCTCGACTGAATGCCCGACTCAATCTCGACGCACAAACCGTCATTCGTGTTTCAGCAGGCAGGGGCTGGCGAAATCCCAATTTTCCACCCGACTGGCAGTCCATGCTCTTCAACAATTGGTCGCTTCAGGTCAATGAAAAACTGTTGCCGGAAGATGCCTGGGTATTTGGAACGAATGTGACCAAAAGTATCCTGGTGGGTTCCAGGATCTGGAGTCTGGTCTTTGATGCGTTTCACACGAGGTTTACCAACCAGGTGGTCATGGATATGGAGTCGCAGCATACCCTGATCCAATTGTATAATCTGGATGGCCGATCCTACAGCAACAGCCTGCTGGCCATGGTCAATATGGAGGTTGCCCGGGGGCTGGAGCTGAAGGTAGCCTGGAAATACAATGAGGTCAAAACGACGTATCAGGGCAAACTGAAGTCCCTGCCTATGGTGCCCCTGCACCGTCTCCTGGCCACCCTGGACTATGTCACCCCCGACAAGGCCTGGCGGTTCAACCTGACCGGCCAGGGAGTGGGGTCCATGCGCCTGCCCAGCCATGATGGTTTTCCACCCGATGTGATCGCCAATTCTCCCCAGAATTCACCAGCATACCTGCTGGTGAACAGTCAGGTCTCCTGGACCCGAGGCGACCTGGATATCTATCTGGGTGGGGAAAACCTGACGAACCGAACTCAGGCCTTTCCGATCGTCGACTGGCAGCAACCGGATAGCGAGCATTTTGATGCCTCTCGGGTCTATGCTCCCGTCATTGGAACCCGGGTGTATATGGGGATCCGATATTCCCTTTGAGTGCAGATCGAAACAGAAAGAGCCGGGTGGATGCCCGGCTCTTTTTCTTTTCTGGATCAATACTGCCCTTACTTCTTCAGCAGATCCCGGATTTGGGTCAGCAGTTCGTCGGTCGTCGGACCCGCAGGTGCTGCAGGCGCTTCTTCTTCCTTTTTCTTCGCCGCTTCGGCAGCCTTCAGGATCATGAAAATCGCAAAGGCAATGATCAGGAAATTGATGATCTGCTGAATGAAATTGCCATAATTGATGGTAATGGCTTCCTTGGTGATCTCACCATTCTGTCCGGCTTCAGCTGCAGCCAGCTGCAAGGACAACTCTGAAAAATCAACCCCGCCGAGGAGCATGCCCAAAGGAGGTAAGATGATATCATTGGTAAAGGAGGCTACGATGGCCCCGAATGCACCGGCAACGATGACAGCCACGGCCAGTTCCAGTACGTTGCCCCTCATGATGAAGGCCTTGAATTCTTTCCACATGGTTGGTTCTGTTTTGTGATGAGGAATGAACGAATATAAAAAAACCCCCGCCAGTTCTGACGGGGGTTGATCAAATTTCACTTTGTGCAGATCAGGACTGTCCGAAATCCTGGCGGATCTTGTTCAACGCCGATCCTTCCTTCAGCCATTCGATCTGGGCCTGGTTATAGGTGTGATTGACGGTGATCTGGTCTGAAGTACCATCGGCATGTTTCAGTGCGATCGTCAGGGGCTTGCCCGGGGTCATGCTTTCATAGCCGAGGATATCGATCAGATCATCCTGCCGGATCTTGTCGTAGTCGGCCGGATCAGCAAAGGTCAACGCCAGCATCCCCTGTTTTTTCAGGTTCGTCTCGTGGATCCGGGCGAAGGACTTGACTACGACCGCCTTGACGCCCAGGAAACGGGGCTGCATGGCCGCGTGTTCCCGGCTGGATCCCTCTCCATAGTTCTCTTCGCCAAAGACCACTGTGCCAATGCCTGCTGCCTTGTACACCCTTCCAGAGTCCGGTACGGGCATAAATTCAGGGCTGGTCGCAGAGTTTGCAAAATTGGCCACATTATTCACTTCTTCAGAGAATGCATTGATGGCACCGATAAAGGAGTTGTTGGAGATGTTTTCCAGATGTCCGCGGAACTTCAACCAGGGGCCTGCCATGGAGATATGGTCCGTGGTGCATTTGCCCTTGGCTTTGATCAGGATCCGCATATCCGTGATCTCGGAAGCCTGGATGGGCGTGAAGGGCGTGAGCAGTTGCAGGCGGTTGGAATCAGGAGCTACCACCACTGATATCTTCGAGCCGTCAGCTGCCGGAGCCTGGAATCCGGGATCTTCTACGTCAAAACCTTTAGGCGGCAATTCGACCCCTTTGGGTGGATCCAGTCGGACGGATTCTCCCTTTTCATTGATCAGGGTATCGGTCAGGGGATTGAAGGTCATATCCCCCGCGATCGCCATAGCCGTGACGATCTCTGGTGATGCGACAAACGAACGAGTCTGGGGATTGCCGTCATTCCGCTTCGAGAAGTTGCGATTGAATGAGGTGATAATGGAATTCGCCCGGCTGGGGTCGTCCGTATGACGAGCCCACTGCCCGATACAGGGCCCACAGGCATTTGCCAGGACCACACCGCCCATTTCTTCGAAGGATTTGAGCTGTCCGTCGCGATTGACCGTATAGCGGATCACTTCCGATCCCGGCGTTACCGTAAATTCGGCTTTGACTTTCAGATGTTTTTCAACAGCCTGACGCGCAATGGAGGCAGCTCGATCCAGATCCTCATAGGAGGAGTTGGTACAGGAGCCGATCAGTCCAACTTCCATTTTCGGGGGATAGTTGTGTTCCTTGACAGCTGCGGCAAACTCGCTGATCGGCCAGGCCAGATCAGGGGTATACGGGCCATTAATATGCGGTTCCAGGGTAGAGAGATCGATCTCGATCACCTGGTCAAAATAGCTTGCCGGATCAGCATAGCATTCGGCATCGCCGGTGAGGTGTTCAGCGATCTGATCGGCCAGATCGGCCACTTCGGCGCGGCCGGTATGCCGGAGATAGCGACTCATCGCTTCATCATATCCAAAAGTGGACGTCGTGGCACCGATCTCCGCACCCATATTGCAGATGGTGCCTTTCCCTGTGCAGGACAGAGACTGTGCACCCGGGCCAAAGTATTCGACGATCGCTCCGGTGCCGCCTTTTACGGTCAGAATACCGGCAACCTTCAGGATGACATCCTTGGAAGAGGTCCAGCCATTCAACTGGCCCGTCAGTTTGATCCCGATCAGTTTGGGCATTTTCAACTCCCAGGGCATGCCGGACATCACATCATTTGCATCTGCTCCGCCAACACCGATGGCCACTGTCCCCAGTCCACCCGCGTTCGGCGTGTGGCTGTCGGTACCGATCATCATTCCTCCCGGGAAGGCATAATTCTCCAACACGATCTGGTGGATGATCCCAGCCCCCGGCTTCCAGAATCCGATCCCGTACTTATTCGAAACGGTGGACAGAAAATCAAAGACCTCCTTGTTGACATCCAGGGATTTTTTCAGATCCTCAGCCGCTCCTGTTTCTGCCTGGATCAGGTGATCGCAATGCACGGTGGAGGGCACTGCCGTCTGATCTCGGCCACACATCATGAATTGAAGGAGGGCCATCTGGGCGGTCGCATCCTGCATGGCCACACGGTCCGGTGCAAAGAAGACGTAGTCCTTTCCCCTGGAATATTTCTGCAACGGCGAATCTGCATGCAGGTGGCTGTAGAGAATCTTTTCAGCGAGGGTCATTGGACGGCCCAGCATCTTGCGGGCAGCATCAATTTTACCGGGCATGGCCTGGTATACAGACCGGATCATATCGAGATCAAACACCATGGGGAGCTTCTTTTTGTGAGGGTGCAAAGGTAGATAATCTTCAAGCAAGATGCTTGAAAAGACAACACCCCACAACGGAAATGGATCACGAAAACCGGAAGTCTCTTTTAAAATCGATAATGCAGGGACCCGCTGAGATATCGGGGCAGGCCTACCCGGATACCCTGGGGCCGGCGGGAGACGATATACCGTTCGTCTGTCAGGTTCTTCAGGGTAGCACCGACTTCCAACCGAGTGCCCGGAATTAGCCACCAGGCACTGAGATCATGTACCCAGAAGGCATCCATCTGACCGACTCTTCCATTTGCAGAAGGAATTACAGTATTCAGTTCATCGGTGAACTGGCTACCGGTATACCGGCTGGTCCATTGGACACCCAACTGACCGCGCCATCCGTACCGCACACTTCCCGTACCTGCCAAGGAAGGGGTGTAAGGGGTTTCATTTCCCCGGATATTGATGACATCCGAACCCTCCTGGATATATCGGTCCGCATCAAATGTGGCCTTGAGAATTGTTGCAGATGCCTGGAGTTGCAGTTGATGACCTGCAGCCAGATGATCGTTCAACTGGATGGTCGATCCGAGTTCCACACCGTAGTGAATGGTAGATCCACCATTGACCAGGCCCGTGCCCGTCCCGCCGGAGGACTCGGAAACCGGGATGATCTGGTTGGCAAAGTCCATGTAGAACAAGGTGGCTTCTGCAGCCCACCAGGAGGTGGCCTTGTGCCGGATCCCGAGCTCGGTGTTCCAGCTGGTTTCCGCATCCAGAGTCAGGGCCTGTCCGGTGGAGGTGATAGCATCCTTGATCCGGGGCGGAGCAAAGCCGCGGTGGATACCGGCAAAGAGGGTCCAGTCCGGCGCAATGGCATAATTCAGCCCCAGTCCGGGGATGAATTCTGTGATGTGGTTCTCGCCCAGGATATGCGTATCCCGCACCTCACCTGCAAAGACATTGCGCAGGATCTCACGTTCATAGGAATAGAATTCCCCGCGCAGACCGGTGGTCAGTGAGAGACTGGGATGGACGATCCATCGATTCTGGGCAAATACGCTGCCGGCGAGACCCGTGCGGACCTCGTCCTGGATCAAAGCTCCTGATTCGGCATCTTTTCGGGTACCGTTTACGCGTTGTTCGAATGCCTGCTCGTGCAGGATCCGGGCCCCCGCATCAAGTTCCTGTTCTATCCCGAACAGCTGGTGATCCACATGGTAGCGGCTCTCCAGTCCGGCCACTTCAAATTGCCGATTGCGATGACCTGTTCCTTCCAGCATGGTCACCGAACCCTGCGGGATGGAGGGATCTCCCCAGACGACACCGGTGCTGTTGGCGGCATTGGGATTGGAGCTGAAATCCTGGCGCTGCCAGTTGCGTGTGGTGGTGTAGCCAAACAGGGTCGTTTTCAAATAGGCTTTCTCATGCAGCTGCCAGGTATGATGCAGACTACCGGCATATCGCCGGATCTGTAATTGATCATCCGGAGCCATGGCTACAAAATCCTGATCGCCCCGGTCATACATGGACTGGGTCAGCCCGATATAGGTGGCATCCGACCATTCGTCATAAACGGACAGCTTCAGGCTGAGTCTGCTATGGGCGTGGAGGGTCATATTGAACTTCCCGGTCAGGTCATTGATCCGATAGCCGGCATAACCCAGGCGATCGGCCTGCTTGCGCATCACGTGCAGGAGATAGCTGGTTTCCTTTTGTGCCGCTCCATAATTGAGCTGGGTGTGAAACAGTCCATTCTCGCCGATGCGCAAGCGGATATCACCACGGCTCCCTAGTGCTGGAGGGTCCATGGATTGATAGTTGATGACCCCGCCAATGGTTTGAGGCCCGTACAGGACCTGGCCACTGCCTTTGAGGACCTCCACTCCGGACATGCGTTCAATGGAAGGGGTGTAATACAATTCTGGCTCACTGTAAGGGCCCAGGGCAACGGGAATGCCATCTTCCAGGACCAACACATTGCGGCTGCGATCCGGGTCCAGTCCACGTACGCCCAGGTTCATCCGCAATCCGGCTCCTTCCTCGTCTACGACGTGAAAACCGGGGATGGTCCGGAAAACCTCGTTGCCACTGATGGGTGCAATACTGTGCAAGGTCGCTCTGTTGATCTGTTGGGCAGAGCCCGGGGTGTTGCCGAAAAGACCGTCTGCCTGTCCGATCACCGTGATCGGGGCCACGGTCACTTCGCCGGGAATGGAATCCGGGTTGACCTGAAGGGCCTGTGCTGAAACAAGGAGGGGCCAGAAGACACCCAGGATAAACAGGAAGCGACCGAGCATATTATTTTATTTAGACTAAATACAAATAAGAGATCAAAAGTAGAAATTCTCTTTTTTTCCGGGTAGCATTTGGTCATGTTTTTGAAGTGACCTTCATCATTTCCAATGTGACTTGTGAATTTAGGGAGGTATACCCTTAGTTGGCCCGAGAGAGAGTAAATTTGCGACCACTAAAGCAAAATCATGCGATCTTTTCTCACGCTGTGCCTGTTCATCGCGATCGCGATCACCGCATTTTCACAAACTGAAGCGACTATGGCAACCAAACCTGCACTGGACCTTTCCCTGATGGATTCTTCCGTTGACCCGGCGGATGACTTCTTCCGATATGTCAATGGCCGTTGGATCGACCAGGTGGAGATCCCGGCAGACCGGGAACGGTGGGGCAGTTTTGACGAACTGCGCATGAACACGGATGCCAACACCCTCCGGGTGCTGGAAAGTGCCATTGCCTCCGGAAAATATGGCGTTGACACCGACCAGGGGAAAGCAGCGCTGTTCTATCAGACCGGCATGGATGTAGACCAGATCAATGCAAAAGGCATCCAACCCATCCAGCCCTATCTGGACCAGGTTGATGGTATCCGTACCATAGCGGATCTGCGATCTGTCCTGGTCGAGCTGAAATGGGCCGGATCAGGCCCGTTGGTTGACTTTGGTGTCAGTCCGGACCTGAAGAACAGCCAGGTGTATTCCATCTACATCGGTACGGGTGACCTGGGACTGCCGGAGCGTGATTATTACCTCAAGCAGGATTCGGCATCCATTGCCCTGCGTGAGGCATACCAGAAGCATGTGGCCACCATGCTGGAGATGATCGGCCAGGATCCGGATCGTGCCCGGGCAGCAGCCAGGCGCATTCTCGACCTGGAAACCCGCATGGCGGAGAGCCTGATGACTAAGGAAGAACGACGAAATCCCTACAGTCGATACCATCCGATGACGATGGAGGAGCTTATCGCTCTGGTCCCTTCCTTTGACTGGAAGGCCTATTTCCAACCCTTTGGCCTGGCGGACCGGGAGATGGTGGTGGTGAGCCAGCCCGACTACCTGGCCCGCCTGGAAGTGCTCCTGCAGGAAAACCAGGTGGAAAGCTGGAAAGACTATATCCGATGGACCATTCTGGTCGGAGCAGCGGATTTCCTGGGTACGGAGGTGGAGGAAGCCAAATTTGAATTCTACGGAAAAACCCTTCGGGGACTGCAAACCATGAAGCCGCGCCATGAACGCGTCCTGAAGATGGTCAATGGTACGTTGGGAGAGGCGCTCGGAAAACTCTACGTGGATGCCTATTTCCCAGCGGAAGCCAAGGAAAAGGCGGTGGATATGGTACAGAATATCCTGGAGGCCTTTGAAGACCGGATCCGGGCCCTGGATTGGATGTCAGATACTACCAAGGAGAAAGCGATCCGGAAACTGGCCACGTTTACGGTAAAAATCGGATACCCGGACAAGTGGAAGGACTATTCGGATCTCCAGGTGAAGAGCTTTGCGGATGGGGGGTCCTATTTTCAGAATATTGTCGAGGCCACCCGCTGGAATTTTGAAGACGATCTGAATAAGCTGGACAAGGAAGTAGATCGGTCTGAATGGTTTATGAGCCCGCAGGTGGTCAACGCCTATTACAACCCGTTGTACAATGAGATCGTGTTCCCGGCAGCCATCTTGCAGCCCCCATTCTATCATTATCAGGCGGATGCGGCCGTCAATTTCGGCGGTATTGGTGCAGTGATCGGTCATGAGATCAGTCATGGATTCGACGATCAGGGCAGTCAATTTGATGAGGTAGGAAACCTGAACAACTGGTGGACGGATGGGGACCGAGAACGATTTGTCGCCCGCAACCGAAAGTTGATCGACCAGTTCAATGCCTATGAACCGCTACCCGGGCTCCATGTGAACGGTGAGTTTACCCTGGGTGAAAATATCGGGGACCTGGGAGGGGTCAATGTCGCCTTCTCCGGACTGCAGAAGTACTATGAAAAGCATGGTCGCCCGGAGCCGATTGACGGGTTTACAGGTGAGCAGCGCTTCTTTCTGTCCTGGGGAACCATCTGGAGAACGAAGACGCGGGATGAGGCACTCAAAACGCAAATTGCCACGGATCCACATTCCCCGGGTCAGTACCGCGCCATTGGCCCCTTGGTCAATATGCCTGAATTCTACGAAGCTTTTGAGGTGACGGAAAAGAACACCTTGTATCGAAATGAAGAAACCCGGGTCAGGATCTGGTAGGATCCAGATGTTCAACCAGGAGTTGAAATGCCATTACTTGCACTGAATACAGATAATCAAACACTATGATAGTCACGTCGATCGCAGCCATTGCCCCTAACCGGGTGATCGGAAAGAACAATAAATTGCCGTGGCATCTCCCGGCTGATCTGAAGTTTTTTCGAAAACTGACCACAGGACATCATGTGATCATGGGCCGGAAAACCTGGCAGGCCCTCCCAAACGGACCACTGCCCAACCGGGTGAATGTGATCATCAGCCGATCGGCCATTGAGGTGCCCCAGGGGGTAGTGGTCTTCAAGAGTCTGGAACTGGCTCTGGAGTGGGTCTTTCGGCAGAATGAGACGGAAGCCTTTATTATCGGCGGAGCACAGATCTACCAGGCCACTATGAATCTGGTGGATAAGATGGTCCTGACAGAAGTCGATATTGCAGTTGACGGAGATGCTTTTTTCCCGGAGTGGCGGGAGATCGACTGGGAGGAGGAATCCCGGGAGCCTCATCCTGCTGATGAAAAAAACCCCCATGCCTACCAGTTCGTGACCTATCGTCGGAAAAAGAAGCGCCGGGATTCCGGCCGTTCCTGGAGGACCTTCGACTATTGAGTATACAGTGAATCCGCCAGCATCAGCAATCCGGCAGCGCGATCTACGGATCCGCCTGTGATCGCATTGCGGGCCATCTGATGCAGCGCCTCATAGCCCTCCTCCTGATCCAGCAGCTTGGCTACCTCCAGATCATGGGCCAACAGGTCTATGGATGATTGGTTTGGAAGCTCTGTGAGCGCGGCGATCTCCGCGGGAGCGGGTTTGCGGACGCGGAAGACGAAATCGGCGCCCGCGAGGGCGGCGGCGCGGTCGGAGATCGCG
>JAUIEA010000038.1 GCA_030429045.1 Bacteroidia bacterium
CGGCCTATTTCTGTCCGGGGAACAGTGTTTCCCTGACAGCAAAAGGCGCCCAGGATTTCTTCTGGACACCGGTCAATATCTTCAATGACCCTAC
Source organism: Bacteroidia bacterium (assembly GCA_030429045.1). Lineage (GTDB taxonomy): Bacteria > Bacteroidota > Bacteroidia > Chitinophagales > Saprospiraceae > JAGNXB01. The sequence goes on from JAUIEA010000038.1 coordinate 95, forward strand.
CGCCGGGACGACACTCGCTACCCCACCGAATAGCATGTGGGTAACAGTTACCGGTACACTGGGTGTTTGCTCGGATGTCGATTCGATCTACCTGTTCGAAGTGAACCCGCAGGTCAATATCGTCAATCCCTCTCCGGATAGTTTGTGCCAGGGCGAATCCGTGATCGTGGTCGCCAACAGCAACCTGAACGGACAAGGCAGTATCAGCTGGACCCCGGCATTTGGCGTCTCCAACCCCAAAGGACTGGTGACAGAGATCTTCCCGAATTTCAGCCAATCCTACATTCTCACCGCTGAATTGACAGGCTGTACGGCCAGTGATACCATCACCTTTGTGGTCGATCCGTTCCAGTTTCCGAACCTGATACCAGATCAAAGTCTCTGTGAAGGAAATTCCATTCAACTGGCGCCGGAGATCTTCTTCCCGTCCACGTCCTATGAGTGGACACCTGATGAAACCCTGGATGACGGTTCAATCGCCGGTCCGGTCGCTTCTCCACTTGTCACGACCACCTATACCGTCGTTGCGGAGAGCCAGTCAGGCATTTGCGTGGATTCAGCCTCAGTGACCATCACCGTTGTACCCGCTGCAGTGGATATCCTGGCTTCGGATATTGTCTACCTCTGCCTGGGCGATTCCATAGAACTCAATGCGAACTTTACACCGGGTGGGGTCATCACATGGCTGCCCTCCGATACCACGTTGATCACCCAGGTTGGCAATTCGGCCTTGACCAAGCCGACCAAATCCTTTATGGCTTATGCCTCAATGACGGTCGGGCCCTGTACGGTTATCGACTCAGTATTTATCCGAGTGGATTCACTGCCTGAACTCGCCATCACAAAATTCATCGACCGACCCTTCTACTGTGAAGGCGAGATCATCACCTTCCTGTCTCCCACCTATCTGAACAAGGATTACCCGGATATTCAGCATTTGTGGACGCCCGGCAATGGGGCCTTTCTTTCTGCGGACAGCAACCTGAACATGGTCCTGACCGCCAAGGAATCCTTTACCTACACCCGTCAAACCATCAACAATGCCTGTGCTGAGAATCAAACGGTCAGTATTGAGGTGATTCCGGTGGGACTGATGCTTTCTGCCACGGACATCACCCTTTGTCCGGGAGATACCATGCAGGTCTTTATCCTCAATGACAGCCTGGAGAATATCATGTGGACACCACCAGCTGGTCTGAGTTGTTCCACCTGTCTGAATCCGATCGTCACGGGTCAATCCACCGGGTTCTATGAAATTACCGGCGAAGAAAAAGGCTGTAACAAGCAGGGTAAGTTGAATGTCAACGTACCCGTGCCAGTGCTGGATCTGCCATCCGAACTGATCGTATGCCTGGGCGAAACCACTAATCTGAATCCAAATGCTGGGGGTGGAACCAGTTACTTCTGGACCAGTACCGATCCGACGTTCGGTACTTCCAATGACGCCAATCCGTCGATTACGCCATTGTCCAATGCCACCTATTATGTCACAGCCACCTTCCAGGGTTGTGAACGTACAGGTGAACTCAATGTCGCTGTGATCACGGAGCCTGTGGTGACCCTCCAGGTAAGTGATTCTTCCATTTGTGCCGGCGAAAGTGTAACTCTGACTGCTACAGGTACGCCTGTTGGTGGTACCTATCTCTGGTCACCCGGCAACCAAACCAATCCCACCATCACAGTAGCACCTCCGGTCTCATCTGCGTATACGGTGACTTATACGACTGTTCTGGATTGTTTTGATGATCAAGCATCCGCAGTGATCACGGTGGATCCCGTTATCACGCTGACCCTGGAAACGGATCCAATGAAGGATACCTTCTTACTCGGTGAAACTGTGCAGCTCTCGGTAACGCCGTCGATCACCCCTCCGGCAGGTTCCTTCTACACCTGGTTCCTGGACGGTAAAGAGATCCAGGGGGAGACGGGTCCGGAGTTGTCGATCACCACACCTGCCCCACCCTTCAATGTTCTGGTACAGTTGACCACACCGGCTGGTTGTATCTATGAAGTATTTGGTAGCTGGTTTGTCCGGATTCCTCAATATGATATTCCGAACCTGTTCACCCCAAACCGGGATAATACCAATGATTACTTTTTCCCGTATATGGATGATGGGATCGAGATCATTGAATGCAAGGTGTATTCCAGATGGGGTAACCTGGTGTATGATAATGAAGAACCTACCCAGGGTTGGGATGGCACACATGATGGCAAGGACATGCCATCCGAAGTATATGGATACAAGATGGTCCTTCGATTCGGGGATGGAAGCACCAAAACCATCCGAGGAGATGTGACCCTTGTCCGATAGAACTCAATTTTGAAGAGGGAGATCAACGGTCTCCTTCTTCATTCTTACTAAAACAATTTTCGAGATGAAACGACTGAAGTGGGTATTGTACATACTTGCCGTTCTGCTGGTGTTGATCCAGTTCTATCGTCCTGATATTACGCCCCGAAAAACCGGCACAGAAACATCCGATCTGCTCCAAACCATTCCCGGAGCTCCGTCATACTTGCGTGGAGCATGTTATGACTGCCACTCGAATGAGTCGACCTTGCCGTGGTATGCCCATGTCAACCCCGTAGGCATTTTTGTGCGCAATCACATTCTGGAAGGCCGGAAGCACCTGAATTTCTCCGTTCTACTGGATTATCCGACCGTGAAAAAGGTCAAGAAACTGAATGAGTGTGCGGAAGCGGTCACCGAAGGTTTCATGCCCATGAAATCCTATACCTGGATGCACGCAGATGCCCGATTGACGGATGAACAGCGCCGGGAACTCAGTCATTGGTTTGAAACAGCAGCTGCTGCCGCTCTGGCCCGGGATATGAACAATCAATGATCTAGTTGTACGGATCATCGGGATCCGGATCCTGCAGGTTCTCATGAAACCTCCTATCCACCTGATGCATTCTACGCAGGCCTGGAATCCAAACTTTACCTGTTATCACGTTTGCAGATCACCCGTCTGCTGATCACCAGTTGGCGAGTCCATTCTGTCAAGTCGGCTCCATGATCGGATCCGGAGAATGGTATCCTGGCAAAGACACGAAGTGTTGAATTACCGGGATTGGATGATCAGGGTCTGGTGTACTCGCATTTTTCCCTGTGTCGATGCCACGATCTGATAGGTGCCAGGCGCGAATCTTGACGCATCGAAAAATACGTTCTGCTCGCCCTGGGTGGCATAGCCATCAAAAACATTGACCTGTCGTCCCATCACATCCACCAGTGAAACCTGCAACGGTCCTCCTTCCTGGATTTTAATCGGAATACAGGTGATGGCCCGAGCCGGATTGGGATAGGCCGGCTGCAAAGTCAATCCACTCATCGATCGGGCATCAATGGCCGTCGATTCAGGGACCGTGAAGGACCAGTACCCATGCGGAGCGGTCATAGGTCGGACCTGTGTCTTTCCGCTGACCGCCTCTCCGGCTACGTAATAGAAAACTTCAGTTCCTTCCGTAAAAACGGGGATATAACCGATGTAATGGCCCTCTTCCATCGAAGCTGTCATCGGGACGGCCGTGTAACCAGAAAGTGTATCCGTTGAGTAGTACAGGGTGCTGGACTGAATACCAGAGCGATGTTGTACAATGGCATCGATCTCATATCCATCCGGTGTCGACTGGAACCCATCAATGCGTTGGTGGACGATCCTCAAGGGGTCGTTCACACCGACCTCCTTGGTAATGCAGTGCAAAGCCCCGCTCAAGGGGATAATGCTTTCACAATTGATGCCGGTAACGGTGTATCCCGGCATGGCTTCACGCCAGATCCGCAAGGCGGTTGTGTCGTATTTCAGGGCGTAGGTCGGGACGATCACTGTACGATTGGCGATCAGGGCATTGGCATAGGTCCAGTAATCGCCTCCCTGATGTGGATACTTGTTACTGTTGTCTGGCGGCATAGGCACCCGGATCACACGGAAGGGTGTCCCCCATTTGGTGGTAAAATTGTTCAGGACATACTGCAGGTTTGCCTCGATCTGAGGACCATCCGCTATCCCGGCTGGGTATTCGCCAACAATCAGTGTTTCTTCATCGATCAGCTTCATGTGCATGTCAATATGATGGATGGCATCATAGGGCAGATTGGTCATCTTGATGTATGGATCGATGCCCATATAATTGAACATGATCTCATCGACTTCGGCTTCACTGTGATTGCTGAACCCGTAATTGTTATTGGGACCATTTTCCTGCAGGACCAGATTGGATGAAAATGCGGTTCCCAGTCCATCACTCATGAAGTTACCTCCCGTATGGACCAGGTCTTCCGGTGCTGTCGTTGTGCCCAACACTGGCAGGTTGAGGAAACTCCCCACCAGAGAAGGGACTACATCATCCTTTGGCCGGGGACGATTGTAGATCCAATCCACGAGATAAAGGGAATCTACATCATTGCGGTAGACACTATTGGGCCCGTAATCCCGCACCCAGATCGAATTGTATGGCCCTTCCAGAAAACGGACATTCGTCGACCAGTCTACTCCTTTTCCATTCAGGTAATTCTGGACAGAGACCTTGTTGTTACAGACGATGATCACTTCACATTCCGTTCTGACAGCCCGGACAATTTCAGCCAGAATGGCTGAAAAACTGGTCCAGGTGATCACCACTGCCTGCAATTCTTCCCATTCTGCCATGGAGCGGAATCCCTCCGTTCCACCCAGCGAGGACAAGGAAATGGTTCCCGCAGGGATGGGGCGTATATAGTCTTCAACCTGCTCCAGCTCACCCTGAGAAAGATGACGTGGCAAGGGGTCCCGGGTGTTCTGCGCGAACAAGGCGAAGTGCAGGCACAACAGGATCAGGAAAGCAGGAATACGCATGGCTGGAAAGATTAGAATTTGAAGGTCAACCCGACACTGGGCAAGATGGGCAGTTGGTTGACACGGGTGTAGTTCACACGGTCAAAATAGAAAATATTACTGCGATCATATGCATTGGTCACGCTTACCACTGCTTCAAGACTGGAATGTTTGGTGAAGTTCCAGGACTTCTTCAATGAAGCATCCAGGCGGTGGTAACTGGGTAATCGCCCGCTATTGCGTTGTTCATCATATATGATGCCCAGGTCTCCGTTCTGGGTCAGGATATCCGATCCGATCCCATCCTGGAGGGTATAATTGGTATAGAAACCCTGGGTCTGTGTAAACGGAAAACCCGTCCCGAAATTCCAGCGCAGTGCCGCCTCCCAGGATTTATTCGCTCCAAAACTGTAGGTGACCAGTGCATTGATATTGTGACGACGGTCAAAGATCGGCGGATATTCCTGATAGCCGTCATTTCGGGTCACCTTGGCCAGGGAATAGGTGGTCCAGATATACAGGGGCCCGGATTCATAACGCATGGAGAGGTCGATCCCATAAGCGTCGCCATTTTCTGTTTGAAAATCGGGATCCGTATTCTTTTGTTTGTTCCGGTTCAGGGCGATCAATTGGGTGAATCGCTTGAAATAAGGCTCGATATTGAGCATCGTATTCCTGTTCAGGTCTATTTCGAGTCCGCTGATCGCATGGATCGCCTTTTGCAACCGGTGATCGGTTTCTTTCAAGGTACCCGGCTCATAGATCTTGCTTTGAGGTGCGGAGAGGAATCCGACGAACAGGTTCACGACATCCAGTTCATTCACTGTACTGATCAGGTTTTGGGAATACAACCCACCGGCCAGTTTGAGGCGCAGGTAGTCTGTGATATTATATTTCATACCCAGACGTGGCTCCAGGACCAGATCGCTCAGGGATGAATAATAGATCAACCTGGCGGAAGGTTCGATGATCAGGTCGCCCCATTTTTGCTTGTACTTGAAGAACCCGGCGATCTCGGTATTGAAATTTTCCTGACGAATATTGATATCCAGGAAATTGGTGAATCCGAACTCGGTATTAAATCCATGGATGTCAAATCCGTACTTGAACTCACTATCCAGGTTGAAAAAGGTAAAATCCAGTCCCACATTAAAACCGGAAATGCGGCTATCCCGGGGCCGGTTATCCTGCTGGTTCAGATTGATCTTATAATCGGAGAAGGCGACCAGGGCACCGATGACCGCATTGGAGTTTCCGGGAACGACCGACAGTCGCATCCCCGCACCGCGGTTTTTCCAGCCCAGTTTGGCGATGGCCCCGTAATCGACCGCATCTTCAAAATTGAAACCGAAAAGGCTGATCCGGCTGCTGCTGCCTGCCATGAATGAGAGTTTACCATACAGATCGGTATAACTGAATGGCAATCCCAGTGAATCGTTTGCCGCATGCGGGTAGAGTGCCGAGCCCGTTGCATCGAGGTAGCCTTTCTTTCCGGTCAGCAGGAAGGAAGAACTGGTGGATTCTTCTTCTGTCAGGGGTTTCAGCGGGCCTTCCAGGAGGATGTTCGTTTGAAAGGGATTTAAACCAACCATCCCGCCAAAGCGCTTCATATTGCCTTCACGGGTGTTGATGTCCACGATGGCACTGACTCGCCCCCCATACTCAGCAGAGAACCCGCCGGTCATCACATCGATATTCCGGATGGTCTCCGTTTCGAAGACACTGAAAAAACCGATCGAATGAAAGGGGTTATAAATGGTCATACCATCCAGGAGGATGCGGTTTTGAATGGGCGACCCTCCCCGGATGTACAATTGTCCTCCCTGGTCGCCCGTGAAGATAATTCCGGGAAGGACGGGGAGGTATTGGGCGATATCTGCAGCACCACCTGTAGATGGCAGTGATTTGATCTGTTTGGGGGAAACCAGTATTTTGGAAACCTGAACCTGCGTTTTGGCGGCTTCTCGCGCTGCTGAAACATTGACGGTTTCCAATTGCAAAACGGACTCTTTCATCAGGAAACGCACGGAACGGAGTTCGTTTGCTTTGAGGGGGACTTCCAGGGCGACGGAATCATAACCCAGATAATTGACCACCAGGATATATGTTCCTTCCGCCAGGCCATTGATGGAGAAAAATCCATCTATATCAGAATTGACCCCGATGTCTGTTCCCTGGATCTGGATGGTGGCAAAAGATATAGGGTCTCCATTGCTGTCATCGATCACCGAACCCCGGATCACGCCATCCTGGGCTAGAACACCGGTGGCACAAATCAACATCAAAACCCAAAAGGACACCCAATTTCTCATAACTCTGCTTTCAGTAAACTCAGATTCGGCTGCAAATCTCGCAAAATCCCGACGCACTTGCTCAGGGAATTGGGGAAGAACGACCAGAATGACCGCCAGATGGCAAACTAATCGAGATCATCGTCCTCATCTCCCAGATCCAGCAGGGCACCAGCCAGGTCATCTTTGAAATACATGTCATTACCGATCAGGTCCTTTCCGATATGTTGAAATTCGGACAAACCATGCAGGACCAGCTCCATATACGCCAATTCCTGATCGCCTGAGATCCCCTGCTGGTGGACAAGATCGGCCAGGCCTGCGACGCGATGCAATTTGGATTTGAAATCATCCTCGGTGTCGGTGTGCAATAGGTTCAGTTCATTCCCGGAGCTGAACCAGGCCAGAATCGTACCATAGGGGTCTTTTTCCCGGCCTTTTGACAATTTTTCCGGATTGGGGAAATGTTGCAGAAAGAGCTTCCGGATCGCCTGGTGCATAAAATGCAGAGCCACTTGGTAGGGCCCCTCCTGCTCTCCTTCGTAGACCAGTTCCACCTTTCCCGTGATCGCGGGCACAACAGCCCAGAAATCATTGATCCGTGCGGTGCCTGCTGGTTCTCCGTTCATCAGGATGCGTCTTTCCACCGCACTGACCAGGTTTTCGTACGCCGAAATGGTCAGCCGGGCAGAGACACCGCTTTTGTCGTCCACATATTCACTTTCCCTGGCTTCAAAGGCAATTTGTTCCAGGACATCATGCACGATCTCCGGAACAATGATCATGTCGGCGACCAATGCGTCTATCCGTGATTCCTGCAAAGTGATCCGCTTGCTGATTGCCGGATCTTCAGGGTAGTGCGTCAGGATCTGCGAATCGATCCGGTCTTTCAGCGGGGTGATGATACTGCCACGATTGGTATAATCTTCTGGATTGGCTGTAAATACAAAATGGATGTCCAGGTCCAGGCGCTTTTTGAATCCCCTGATCTGGATGTCACCCTCCTGCAAGATGTTGAAGAGCGCCACCTGGATCCGGGGTTGGAGGTCGGGCAGCTCATTGATCACAAAAATACTGCGGTGGGCTCGGGGGATGAGGCCATAATGGATCACACGTTCATCCGAAAAGGAAAGTTTCTCATTGGCCGCTTTGATCGGGTCCAGATCCCCGATAAGGTCTGCAATACTGACATCCGGAGTGGCCAGTTTTTCGACATACCGATCATCCCGATGCAACCATTGGATCGGGGTGTGATCCCCGTGTGCTTTCAGGAGATCATGCCCTTGTCGGCTGATCGGTGCCATGGGGTCATCCTGGAGCTCTGTACCGGCTATAAAGGGCACCCATTCATCCAGCAGCTGGGTCAACATTCGGGCCAATCGGGTCTTGGCCTGCCCCCGCAACCCGAGGAGCAGCACGTGATGCCTGGACAGGATGGCGCGTTCCAGATCGGGGATGACGGTTTGATCAAATCCCCAGATCCCTTTAAATACCGTCTCTTTTGCCCGGATCGCACGGATGAGATTATCGCGCATCTCATCTTTCAATGATCGGGGCTGATAGCCTGAACTCTTCAGTTCGCCAAGTGTTTGGAGGTGGGGTGACGGGGGCATATGCGACTAGGGTTGATCGATCTAATGAACACAAGTCAGGGAACAAGGTTTTCTGAATTGCAGTTCTTTCCTCTTCAAAGTTATCCTGCTTCCTGTTGGTGAGAGAGGTTTTGTACTTTTGGCACTTCAAATCTGGCTCGTAGCCATAATCATCGTTGATATGTTTGAGAATTTATCCGATCGGCTGGAATTGGCCTTTAAGGGCCTGAAGGGAGAAGGGACGCTGACCGAGATCAATATTGCCGAATCCATCAAGGAGATCCGGCGTGCATTGGTTGGCGCAGATGTCAATTATAAGATCGCCAAGGAGTTTACCGACAAGGTAAAGACAGAGGCCCTGGGGACACAGAACGTCCTGAAATCGGTCAAGCCCGGCGAGTTGATGGTCAAGATCGTCATGGACGGTCTGGTGGATCTGATGGGCGGCCAGACGGCGGGGATCAATCTGAAAGATACACCGGCAGTATTTCTGATCGCCGGTCTCCAGGGAAGTGGTAAAACGACATTTTCAGGCAAACTGGCTCACTTCCTCAAAACGAAAAAAGCAAAACGACCCTTATTGGTCGCCTGTGATGTCTACCGGCCGGCGGCGATCAATCAGCTGACTGTCCTGGGAGAACAAATTGGGGTCCAGGTCTTTTCCGACCTCGAAAGCAAGGATCCTGCAGACATTGCCAAGCGCGCCATTGCTCACGCCAGGACCCACAGTCATGACGTGGTGATCGTGGATACGGCCGGACGTTTGGCTGTTGATGAGGAGATGATGAATGAGATCGAGCGGATCAAATCGACCATCTCTCCTTCCGAAACCCTGTTCGTCGTGGATTCCATGACAGGTCAGGATGCGGTCAATACGGCCCAGACCTTCAACGAACGGATCAACTATGACGGTGTTGTCCTGACCAAGCTGGATGGAGATACCCGAGGCGGAGCTGCCCTGTCGATCAAATACACAGTCGGTAAGCCGATCAAATTTGTCAGTACCGGGGAACAGATGGAGACCCTGGATGTCTTCCACCCCGAACGGATGGCCCAGCGGATCCTGGGAATGGGTGACATAGTCTCCTTTGTCGAGAAAGCACAGGAACAGTTTGACGAGGTTGAGGCCAAGCGACTGGAAAAGAAGATCAAGAAGAACAAATTCGACTTCAATGATTTTCTCAGCCAACTGGCCCAGATCCGCAAGATGGGTGACCTCAAGTCCCTGATGAATATGATACCTGGAATGGGAAAGATGACCAAGAACCTGGACATCGATGAATCAGCATTCAACCGGGTAGAGGCCATTATCTTTTCCATGACTCCCAAGGAAAGAGAACATCCCGAGTTGCTCAACATGAGTCGAAAACAACGGATCGCCAACGGTTGCGGTATCAAGGTCCATGAAGTCAACCAGTTCATCAAGCAATTTGATGAAATGCGGAAGTTCATGCACACCATGAGCAAGGGCAACAATATGCAACGCATGATGGGTGGCGCTAAAAATATGCGGGGAGGACTCCCGATGGGCTAATTACCCGGCCGGATCTTCCAACAGCGTCTTTTTGAACTCTTCCAGTCGAAGCATGCATTCGATCGGTGTCATTTGATTGAGTTCCATATCCAGCAATCGCTGTTTGATCTTTTTCATTACGGGATCTGTCGTCTCGAACATGTTCAACTGCATCATCGTGTTCGATGATTCCGGGATCGGGGTGTTCTCTTCCCGGGAGTGCGATTCTTCCAGCCATTTGAGCACCTCCCCTGCCCGCTTCAGTATACCGATCGGCATGCCCGCCATGCGAGCCACATGGATACCAAAACTGTGGTTGCTTCCGCCGGGTAACAATTTGCGCAGAAAGAGGACTCTTGTTCCGGATTCTTGCGTCGCAACGTGATAATTCCGGATCCGATCGAACTGTTTCTGCAGATCGTTCAGTTCATGATAATGTGTTGCAAAAAGGGTTTTAGGCCGGGTGCTTCCATTTTCATGGAGGTATTCAGCGATCGCCCAGGCGATCGAGATACCGTCATATGTCGCCGTACCCCGACCGATCTCATCCAGAAGGATCAGGCTTCTATCAGAGATATTGTTCATGATCGAGGCGGTCTCATTCATTTCAACCATGAAGGTGGATTCGCCTGACGAGATATTATCTGATGCCCCTACCCGGGTGAAGACCTTGTCAATAATACCCAGTCGGGCCTTGTCTGCAGGCACAAAGCAGCCCATCTGGGCCATCAGGCAGATCAGTGCCGTTTGACGAAGAATGGCTGACTTACCAGACATGTTCGGCCCGGTGATCATCATGATCTGCTGCTCCCGGGGATCCAGATGGACGTCATTCGGAATATAGCTTTCACCGAGGGGAAGCTGGACTTCGATCACCGGATGGCGACCCTGTATGATATCGATATCCAGTCCGTCATGTACTTCCGGACAGGTATAGTGGCGCTTTCGGGCTATTCGCGAAAATCCGAGCAGGGCATCCAGTTCGGCAAGGAGCCGGGCATTGCGCTGGATCTGATCGACAAATGGCTGGACGGCATCGATCAATGCTTCGTAGAGGACTGCCTCCCGCTGGTTGATCTTTTCTTCAGCGCCGAGGATGCGCTCTTCCAGTTTTTTCAATTGGTCAGTCACATAGCGTTCCCCGTTGGACGTCGTTTGCTTTCGCGTCCAGTTGTCCGGGATCAATCCCTGATTTTTGTACTTGTTGGTGACTTCGAGATAGTAACCAAAGACATTGTTGAAACCGATCTTCAGATTGGCGATCCCGGTTCGCTGAGATTCTTCCAACTGGACCTGGACCAGTATTTCCTTACTGTTCCGGATCAGTGTCCGAAGCTCATCCAGGTCAGCATCTACCCCGGCCTGGATCACGTCCCCTTTATGCAGGATTGCGGGTGGTTCATCAACAATACTCGAACTGATCTTGTCGGCGAGTTCACTGCATGGATCCAGTGATCCCGCCCAGTCGGAAAGGGCGGGCAAGGTGCAGTTGGCAATGTGTTTTTTGAGTGTGCTGATGACTGCCAGGGTCCTGGCCAGCTGCAGCATTTCCCTGGGGTTGATCTTGCGGACGACGGCACGCGCCAACAGTCGCTCAAGATCACCGATCTCCTTCAGTCTAGTCGTGGTTTCGTCACTGATGTCATCGTGTTGCAGCAGATAGGTCACGATCGATTGACGGCGCCGGATCGCTTCCGGATGAAGCAGGGGGAGTTGGACCCAATGGCGCATCAAACGGGCCCCCATCGGGGTCACCGTATCGTCGATGACGTCGAGCAGACTTCGACCCTGCGGTTGCAGGGTGTTGACCAGCTCCAGGTTCCGGACGGTAAATTGATCCAGCCAGACATAATCATCCGAGGCGATCCGGGAAATCGTGCGAATATGGCCCAATCGGGCATTTTCAGTAGAAGCCAGATAATGGAGGATGGCACCGGCTGCAATTTGTCCCTGGTCCAGTTGTTCGATGCCGAACCCCTTCAGCGTGGGCAAGGCGAAATGATCCTGAAGTCGTTCCCGACCGTATTCGTCTGTAAAGATCCATTCCTCGAGATGGTAGACCGGTATCTGGTCGCCAAACAATTGCCTGAAGTAGGCATCCTGGCTCTTGGGGATCAGAACCTCTGCGGGCTGGTAGTGGAGGATGAGCTTGCTGAGGTAGGCTTCATTCCCCTGAGACAGGAGAAATTCGCCGGTGGAGATATCCACGAAAGCCACGCCCATCTGGTCGCGTTTCGTGGCCTGGATGGCCGCCAGGTAATTGTTGGATTTGTGATCCAGCAAGGTCCCATCCGTCGTGACACCCGGGGTGATGACCTCGGTGACCCCGCGTCGGACGATCTTCCGCTCTTTGGACGGTTTTTCCAGTTGTTCACAAATCGCTACGCGCAGTCCGGCCTTGACCAATTTGGGCATATAAAGGTCTAAGGCATGGTAGGGAAATCCGGCCAGTTCAATGTCTGAACCACCATTATTCCTCTTGGTCAGCACAATTCCGGTGATCGCGGCTGTCCGGATAGCATCTTCTCCGAATGTTTCATAAAAATCACCGACACGGAATAAAAGAACAGCATCCTTGTATTTCCCTTTCAGACGCAAATACTGCTGCATCAGTGGTGTTTCCTTGGATCTGCCTCCGGTTGTCTTCGTCTTTGCCAATTGATCTACAGATTTGAGCTGAATCCTAAAGGTAAGGTTCCTTATCTTAGCCGCAAAAATAGGGGTTAATGAAAAAGAAACTGCAAGAACAGCTGAGTCAGGAGGAATTCGATCAATTGGTTGAAGCGCTTTCACGCATCACCATTTTGATCGCCGGTTCCGATGGTAATTTTGATGAAGAAGAGAAGGAGTGGGCTGAAAAACTGACCCATATTCGCAGTTACAACCATCCACCTGAACTCGAAGGACTCTACGAAGCCGCAGACCAGGTCTTTTCAGCGCAATTGGCCTCTATGTCCAAGGCATACCCAGACGATCTGTCTCAACGCAATGAGCAGATCCAAAACGATCTGTCCCGATTAAATCCGCTTCTGGCAAAATTGGATCCCCGGACGGGGCATGCCATCTATGCTTCTCTGAAGTCATTTGCCAAGCATATTGCCCGTTCCAGTGGTGGTTTTCTTGGATTTGGTTCCGTCAGTGCTGCCGAGGCCAAATGGATCGAATTACCGATGATCAACCCGATAGAAGATGTAACCGAAGAAGAATAGTCCAGACCATCATGAAGAAGCTCCTGTCTCTGTCTGTCGTATTGTCTCTGATCGTGGCGTCGACAACCTTATTGGCTCAACCAGTAGGTTGCCATTATCATCAAAATGATCTTCAGATTCAGGAGCCGGACCCGGTTTCCAGATCGAAAATGCGAGCCGCCGTCGAGCGCAGTGATTCGATCGATATTCTGCACTACGAGATCTGGCTGGATGTGACCCAATTTGGCGGCACACTGAAAGGGAAGACGACCGTTACCCTGACACCCAAGCTGCCGGATCAGGATATGCTGACCTTTGACCTAACCACCCTGACCCTGGATTCCATCCTGTTGAACGGGCAACCACTGGCATTTACCTATCCCGACCCGTTTGTCCAGGTACAGATGCCCGCTGTTCTGGATCTCACCGATACCATCTCCCTGACCTTTTATTATCAGGGTACACCTCATCAGGACCCCAGCTGGGGCGGATTCTACTTTGAAGGGGGGTACGCCTACAACCTGGGGATCGGGATCACCAGTAATCCGCCCAATTTTGGACGGGTGTGGTACCCATGTTTTGACAATTTTGTCGAACGGGCGGCCTATGATATCCACGTGCTGAGCTCCTCTGGAAGAAGAGGATATGCCATCGGCGACTTCATCAGCGAAACCGTTGCCGGCCAGGACAGTTTCTGGCGCCATTACCGCATGGAACAATTGCTCCCGACCTATCTGACCAATGTCGCCGTATCAAATTACGTCGCCCATCGGGATACACACGTCGGATTTTTCGGCAAGATTCCCATTGAACTTCTGGCCAAACCCGCCGACATCAGCGAAATGATCAGCGGATTTTCCAAGCTCGGTGACGCCCTGGATGTCATCGAATCCTGGTATGGCCCCTACCCCTGGTCCAGGGTCGGATATGTAATGACGACCGTGGGGGCGATGGAGCATCCCACGAATGTTGCTTTTCCGGAGAATGCACTCAATAATGGAGCCGGTGATGTCCGCCTGATGACCCACGAACTGGGCCATCACTGGTGGGGAAACATCACAACACTCCGCGAGCCTACCGACATGTGGATCAAGGAGGGAAATGCAGAATACTGCGCTCATCTGATCGATGAATGGACCATGGATCGGGCCGCCTTTATCAATACAGTGAAAAGCAATCACCTGAATGTGCTGGTTCAGGCACATCAGGCGGATGGTGACTTCCTCCCGCTTTCCGGGCTTCCATTCAAGAATATCTACGGCCGTCATTCCTATTGGAAAGGGGCATCCGTCATGCACAATTTGCGAGGCTATCTGGGCGATTCCCTGTTTCGGGCTACCCAACAATCCATCCTGACCACCTACCCCTACAATGCGATTGATGCAGAGACATACCGGGACCATGTCACCCTGGTATCCGGGATTGACGCCAATCCGTTCTTCGACGCCTGGATATTCAACCCGGGCTTTGCTTCGTTCAAGATCTACTCCCGGGAATCCCTACCAGTGGGAGATGATTTCAATGTGACCCTAGTGCTGGAACAGGGATTGCGCGCAGCTCCCGAATACCATGAGGCGGTGCCGCTGGAAGTCACCTGTTATGGCCCGAACTGGGAAATACACAAACAAACAGTACTTGCCGGTGGCCCGGTCAGTTCACATTCGCTGATCGTCCCCTTTGATCCTGTACATATTTCCTTGAATGAAGATGGACAACTCAATCAGGCCCGGATGGATTATCAGCTGGTGCTGAAGTCCCCAGGAAACTATATCCTGCCTTTTGCCAAGTTCCGCGTTGTCGTACAATCCATTTCCGACAGCGCCCTGGTTCGCGTAGATCATCATTGGACAGCACCCGAGCCCATCCTGGATCAACCGGAACTGAAGATCTCATCGACCAACTTCTGGGTCGTATCCGGCATTTTCCCGGATGGCTTTGAAGCCCAGGGCAGGCTGAGCTATAATGCAACGGCAAGTAATGCTTTCCTGGATGCGGATATCGCCAGTCCCAAGGAAGACAGTCTGGTTCTACTCTACAGACCTTCACCCACTGAGGGTTGGCAGGAGCATCCCGATTACAAACTGATCGCCCTGGGTCTGACCGATGGCAAGGGCGAGGTCCTGATCGATGGCCTGTTGCCGGGTGAATATGCCATGGCTCGTGGACAATTCATCTCTACCAGTGTGCATGAACCAGATCTGAACGAACAGGTTAAAGTCTTCCCCAATCCGACCACCGGGCCTGTCTGGGTCGATTGGCCACAGGCGCAAGGGGCACCCACCCAATACCGATGGGTCAATGCCCTGGGTACGGTGGTGCAGCAAGGGCAGTTGACTGGTGTTCCTTTCGGGCATATCTTTGATATACCGACCGCCGGACTGCAACCCGGTTACCACTTCCTTCAGATCTTCAGCGACCAGGGTAAACAGGCTCAACGGGCAGTTCTGATCCATTGATCAGGCTGATTATTTGCTGAACCTTTGAAGTAACGGTCAGATCCGGCAAGGTTTTTGGATCTACATATTTGAAAATATCATTATATGTTACAGAAGCTGTGTGCATTCATCTGTCTGGTATTCCTGTTCTCCTCCTGTGCGAAGGACCCGCATTCGGACATTCTCGACTCTGAACTTCAGGCTGCCATTGAAGCGGCGGCTCAGGGAAAAGGACTGGAATTCTTCCTCCTCCCTGCCAGTGATGATTTTGACCAGATCCCTCAGGATCCGAAAAATCCCTTGACTGCGGAAAAGGTGGCCCTTGGCAAGTTACTTTTTCATGAATCTGCCCTGGCGACCAACCCCGTCAAGCCCCAGGCAACGGGCACCTATTCCTGTGCATCCTGTCACTTTGCCGCTGGTGGTTTCCAGGCCTGCCTGACCCAGGGGATCAGTGAGGGTGGAATGGGTTTTGGCATCAATGGCGAATCACGCGTAAAGGATCCATTGTACGAAGAGGCTGATCTGGATGTACAACCTGTGCGGACACCTTCAGCCCTCAATATTGCCTACCAACCCAACATCCTCTGGAATGGCCAGTTTGGAGGAACCCACCTTAATATTGGAACAGAAACGCAATGGGAATATGGGACACCAAAGGCAACCAACCAACTCGGTTTTGAAGGAACTGAAACTCAGGCCATTGCGGGCTTGACCGTCCATAGAATGGATCTCAATGAAAACTGGGCCGCACTATACCAATACAAGGATCTTTTTCATGCTGCTTTTCCGGGTGTGCCAGACGACACCTTGTTTACCAAAGTTTATGCGGGTTTGGCCATTGCCGCATATGAAAGAACCTTGCTCGCCAATGAAGCTCCTTTCCAGGATTGGCTGAAAGGCCAACATAATGTGATGAGCGACAAGGAAAAAAGAGGAGCTATAGTATTTTTCAGGGATGCAAACTGCACTGCGTGTCATACCGGACCAGCCTTGAACACCATGGCCTTTTATGGCCAGGGAATGCTGGATCTCTACCACCAGGGTGCGTTCAAATCGTCCAAGAACAGTTCGGAAAACCTCGGAAGAGGAGGGTTTACCAAGAAGCAAGAGGACATGTACAAATTCAAGGTCCCTCAGCTGTACAATCTCAAGGATAGTCCGCATTATGGCCATGGTGCCAGCATGAAGACGATCCGCGAAGTTGTCCGGTATAAGAACCTGGCCATTCCGGAAAATCCGAATGTCTTGGCGTCGGCACTCGCCGATGAATTTGTACCCCAAAACCTGACGGACAAACAGATCGATGACCTGGTTGCATTCCTGACCTTCGGTTTGCGTGACCCGTACCTCAAACGATATGAGCCAACCAGCGTACATTCAGGTCATTGTATCCCACTGAATGACCCCTTAGCCAAAGCTGACCTGGGATGTGAATAAGCAGAGTTGCAGGTTGCATTCAAGAGTTCTTTGTCTGAAAAAACGACCGTATTAAGTTTTTTTCGCATTTTGATACCGGAATGGTAATTTTAGGTGGTGTATGTTTTCATACATCAACCCCTCAATATCCGGTATGCGTCAAACAATACTCCTTCTATTCTTTTTTCTGATATCGATTTTCGCGCTGCACGCCCAGGAAATCAAGGGACATATCCACAGCGGCCTGGACGGCGAGCCCCTGATCGGTGCCAGTGTCCTCATTGAAGGGTCGACAACAGGCACCGTCACCGATTTCGATGGAAACTTCAGATTGGATGTGCCCGCATTCCCGATCCGGTTGGTGGTCAATTATATCGGGTATGAGGAGCAGATCCTCACCCTGGATAAGATACCCGGCAACCTGGTGATCACCATGGAGGAAGCCGGCATTACCCTGGAATCCATTCAGGTGCAAGGGCATCGTATTTCAGATAAACAGAAAGAGACTCCTCTGACAGTGGAAGCACTGGACCTGTTGGCCATTAAGGAAACGCCGTCCGATAATTTCTATGATGGCCTCGGATCCCTGAAAGGGGTTGACCTCACTGCCGCAAGTCTCGGATTCAAGGTGGTCAACATGCGTGGCTTCAACAGCACCAGCCCGGTCCGATCCCTGCAGATCATTGATGGCGTGGACAATCAGGCACCTGGACTGAATTTTTCACTCGGTAATTTCCTGGGCTCCAGCGAACTGGATGTCCGCAAAGTAGAACTGGTCGCCGGCGCCAGTGGCCCATTTTATGGCCCCAATGCGTTCAACGGGGTGATCAGCATGGAAACCAAGAATCCCTTTTTCTTTCCGGGATTGAGTGCTCAGGTAAAGACCGGTGAACGACAATTGTTCGAAACGGCTATCCGTTGGGCCCAGGTCTTCAACAACCGGGACGACGAGCCCCTGTGGTCCTACAAATTGAATTTCTTCTATCTCAAAGCATATGACTGGGAAGCTGACAACTACGACCCGGTCAATGATTCAGACTACGATGCGTCGAATCCGGGTGGCTACGATGCGGTCAATATCTATGGGGATGAATACAAGCCATTCATGGACTATACAGGAGAATCAGAATGGAATCTTTCTTATCCTGTAAAGACATTTTTTAGGAAAGGGTACCAGGAGATCGATCTGGTCGACTACAACACCCGGAACATCAAAGCCAATGCCGCCGTCCATATTCGACTGGATCCCAAGCGTGACTTTGACTCTCCGGAGTTGATCCTGGCCAGCAGTTTTGGCTCAGGTACCACGGTCTATCAGGGAGACAACCGGTTCAGCCTGAAGAACATCCTCTTCTTCCAGAACAGGATCGAGCTTCAGAAAAAGGACAAATACTTTATCCGGGCCTACGCCACCAACGAAGATGCCGGAGATTCTTATGATCCATACTTTACTGCATTGAAACTCCAAGAGGCATCAAAATCTGATTCTGAATTTAGGGATGATTATCTGAAATACTGGAATGGTATTGCAAAATACACCCAAAGGATGGTTAATGAACTTGGCTATCCTAAGCTTATTTCAATGTATGATCCTGTTACAATGCAGGTCATTCAATCCTTTGATTCAGAGGCTGCTGAAGATTGGTTTATCCAATATGCGGACACGATGAATATCTGGCATGCTCAAGCCCAAGCATATGCTAATCAAAAGTCTACATTACCAGGTGTCTCATCTGTACCATTTTATGTGCCTGGTACAATTAGGTTTCAGGATAAATTTAACCAGATCAGATCGACAAAATCAGGTGATCAGGGGGGAACCCTGTTCTTTGACAAATCTGCCCTTTATCATATCCACGGACAATATCAATTTGACCCGAACTGGTTTGACAAGATCGTAGTCGGTGGAAACTATCGTTTGTATCGTCCTAATTCTGAGGGCACCATATTCGTCGATACGCTGGTCAATGAGTTCAATGATCAGGGCGAACTGGTCAACAGTTACTACAATGAGGTCTCCAATGAAGAATTTGGATTCTACGGAGGTGTTGAAAAGCGATTTTTTGACAAGCTGATGACAGCCGCCACCCTTCGGGTGGATAAGAACAGAAACTTCAACTGGCTGTTCACCCCTGCCTTGTCAGCAGTTTACAGTCCGGTTGCAGACAACTTTCTCCGCTTCTCTTTCAGTTCGGCCATTCGAAACCCTACCTTAACCGAACAATATTTACGCCTCAATGTAGGCCCTGCACTCTTGGTGGGTAATCTCATGGGTTTTGACAGTCTGATTACTTTAGAATCATTTGAGGCTGCTAGGAGTAGTTCTATAGACCTAATTGTAGATTCATTCGTATACTTCAATGCCCCTCCCATTCGCCCGGAAAAGGTCAAGACCTTTGAGATCGGATATCGGACAACGATCCTGAAGAAGATCTATGTCGATGCCGGTTATTATTTCAATATATACGATGATTTCATCGGGTATAATCTGGGACTGACGGTTCCTGTGAAAAATAATAAAGCAAATCTACAAGACATTCAAGTCTATCGGGTATCCGCCAATTCCACCAATCAGGTACAGACCCATGGTTTCAATATCGGGATCAACTATTACCTCCACTCCAATTATATGGTTAGTGGAAACTACTCCTGGAACAAATTGCTGAAAACGGATGAAGATGATCCGATCATTCCAGCCTTCAACACACCGGAACACAAATTCAATCTGAGTTTTTCGGTGCGGGATCTACCCATAAATCGTCGTTTACGCACTGGATTCAGTCTGAATTACAAGTGGGTGGAAGGTTTCCTTTTTGAAGGATCACCTCAGTTTACAGGTGAAATTCCAACCTATGACATGGTCGATGTGCAATGGAACATCCGACATACAGTATGGGGAACCACCATCAAGGTCGGGGCATCCAACCTTTTTGGTTTTACACCACTCAATGAACCCAATCCTGAAGGAAAATCCGCTCTGGCCCGTATGTTCGATAACCGAAATTTTCAAACCTATGGCGGTCCGCGAATAGGAAGATTAGCTTATATTTCGCTCCTCTATGAGCTGGACACAAAATAATTTCTGATCACTGGTACTCTAAACAAATGTATGATGAAAAAACTCTACCCCCTTGCCTTTTTACTTCTCCTGCTTCCGCTGTTGACTGTTGGTCAGACGCGGTATCTCGATGAGGTATTTCCTTCTGTATCAACACAGTCCAATGTGACCTATGGCGTCAATGCCACAGTGTTGTACTACTCCAAGTTTGGTCAGGCTGTACCCGAAGCGTTGAAGATGGATATTTACACACCGGATGGAGATACGGAAACAGATCGCCCGCTTATCCTGTATTTCCATACTGGAAACTTCCTGCCATTCTGCGACCCGAACGATCCTACCATATGTGGTTATAATGGCTCTTGTGGTGGTGAGCGGACGGATTCAGCTGCCGTGGAAATGTGTACTCGTCTGGCCAAAATGGGCTATGTCGTTGCTTCTTGTGATTATCGTCTTGGCTGGAATCCGATAGCATTAACTGATGTCTTACGGCGCTTCGGCATCATCAATGCCGCCTATCGTGGTGTCCAGGATGCCCGGACGGCTATCCGATACTTCCGGAAATCGGTTGCAGATGAAGGCAATCCCTTCGGCATCGATGATGACAAGATCGTGGTATGGGGACAAGGAACGGGTGGATACCTCTCCCTGACCATGGGAACACTGGATAACTACCTGAAGATCCCACTGGCTTCAAACGGAAAGTTTGTCTATGACCATGATGGCAATACCATGACCCCACCGATCCCGATGATTATTCCCCAGATCAACGGGGATATCTATGGTGAAACCGTGGGCATCAATCCGGCAGATGGAGATACCCTCTGTTATCCAAACCATGTTGGGTTTTCTTCCGATTATGCGCTGGGTGTCAATCTTGGGGGTGCCAGTGCTGACAGTTCCTGGGTGGATCCGGGACAGGTGCCCTTGATCTCTTTTGCAGTACCTACTGACAACTATGCTCCGTACGCAGAAGGTATCGTCAATGTTCCCGGAACGAACCTGCAGGTCATCCTGGCCCAGGGCAGTTATGTCATCCAGCAACTACACGAGGCTTTTGGCAACCAGGACCCCATGCTTGATGCAGGCATCACCTTCGACCTCACCGCCGAACAGCAAGCCGCCTTTGCCGCTTCACCTGCAGATGTACAGGAGCCAGCGATCGGACTGTATCCGTTCAATATGCCGGACAAAGACACTGTCCCCGGTGTGCCAGTTACCGTTGCCCCTTGGGAGTGGACCAGCTTTCCCGGTAAACCTGATGATCCATGTAATATGAATGGTGGATCATCCCGGATCTATATTGATACCATCATGCGGTTCTATGCGCCACGAGCCTGCTTTGTCCTCGGATTGGATGATTGCATCTCCACGCTGACAGGCCTGGATATTGTGCCCGGAGCAGAGGTGGGCCTCAATGCCTATCCGAATCCCGCTTCTGACTTTGTAGTCCTGACTTCTGATGCCAGTCATCCCATGCAGGAGATCATGCTCTATGATGAAATGGGGCGTTTGATCAAGGTTGTTTCAAGCATCCAACAATCCACCTACACCCTGGAGCGTGGACAAATCCAACCTGGCAGATACGTCGCACTGATCCGTTTCGATCAGGGTACTGCCGTACGAAAGTTGATATTCAACTAGGCTTTAACCTGCCAAATGAAGAAGGGCTCGCCAACTGGTGAGCCCTTTTTTTATTGCAGATAGAGATCGATCAATCCTTCCGGCAGATCCATTGTCACGATCTGATTTTCAAGATCAATTGACAGGATCAGGTCTTCATGAAGAGGGATCAGGACCTCCTTCTGATTCAGCACCACAGCAGCTGTCAATTGGGTAGGTAACTCGATGATTTCCTCAATGGGTCCCAATTTCTTTCCGGAGGCCACATCGTGGATCATAAATCCGATCCAGGCCTGGATCGGATCACCAGCCAGAATTGCATCCAGTTCTGGTGTGGTCGGAAGCTCGAGGCTGGCGCCCTTGATGATCTCAGCCGCAGTCCGGTCCAGAATTCCTTCAAGTTTCAGCAGTAAACCACCGGCATGCCGCGTACCGGTTATCCGGTAGGGCAATCCCTTTACGAAAACAAATTTCGCTTCTTCGAGGAATGGTTCAAATGACTCATCCGAGAGCATGACCCTCAACTCGCCCTGAATGCCATGGGGTTTGCCCAATTTGCCGATCAAACTTTTTTCCATGTTCGTTACAGGGTTGTCCGAATGAGGGTTTGTGTCAGGATATATCCCTTTTCAGCCTTTTCTTCCCAGGGTATCCCCGCACAATTGGCAGGCTGCCCACCACATTGTGTGTCCAGAATGAGCATCCGTTTGAAAATGAGTCCAACGTCCTTCTGGTACCATTCCTGACTGAATCTTCGTTCAATCAGGTTTTCATTATCGGCCTGTTGTACCCGCAAAACCTGATCCCAATCGAAGGGACCCACTTGATGATGTTCGTGCTGTCCCAAAATGGAGAATGACCAGCTTTTGAAGGGTTGCATCAGTTCACCAAAGATCGAAATGAACACCAGGGGATCAAAAAATGCCGTTCCATTCCAGGAAAGACCCTGATAAAGAAGAGAGATCAACTTGATCAGGATCCGTCCATCCTCCTGCCATAATAACCGATCATTTTCCTGGCTGATCCCGATCGATTTCACAAATGTCCAGGGGAGCAATGTATCGGTACGGGTGAACTGGTTGAGGACATAGGTCAACCCCGAAGGGATCGAAAAGGTATCTGTGATGACCTCATGCAGGTAGGCATGAACAGTATCAATAACGTTCAAACTGCCCAGCGGATCATATATGACTGAATCGACCTGATAGGTCCAGGAACGATGCAGTGACAACGGGAAATAGTCCTCGGCCGATTCGGCCTCTACGGGTGGGAAGAGGGGATCTGCAGTGCAGTGCCAGAATACAATGGAAATGCCCAGGAGGAACCCGAATAAACGTCCAACCTTACTCATCTGAACGGAATTGGCGGCTGCCGTGAATAATGCCTCCGCCAATCACATCCTGACCTTCATAAAAGACGGCCGACTGGCCAGGAGCAACACCGCGTACATGGGCATAGAACTCGACTTCTACCTCATCCGGGCCGATCTGCCTGACCTCCCCCAAAGTGCCTGGATCATTATACCGGATCTGGGTGATGGCCTCACGGCCGGTATGCAGATCCGGGTATTTCATAAAATTCACCCCCTTGATCAGGACTCCATTGCGAAGCAGGTCATCCACTTCACCGAGGACGACCGTATTGGTCTCGGGTTGGATCTCCGTGACAAACATAGGTTTGCCAAATGCCTGGCCGAGGCCCTTGCGTTGACCAATGGTATAAAAGGGATATCCATCATGCTGACCGATCACCTCTCCCTGCGGGTTGAGGAAGTTGCCACCTTTAACCTGCTCGCTCAAGCCAGGTACCCGTCGCTTGAGGAATCCCCGATAATCGTTGTCTGGAACAAAACAGATTTCATAACTCTCCCCCTTCTTCGACAGATCGGTATACCCCCAATCGGCAGCCATCTGGCGAACCTCCGGCTTGGTGTAGGGGCCCAGGGGAAACTGACTGCGGGAGAGACATTCCTGGGTCAAGCCCCAGAGTACATAGCTCTGATCCTTGCGCTCATCGACAGCTTGTCTGATGAATTTCCGACCGTTCTCTTCTACGATTTTGGCATAATGCCCGGTGGCGATAAACTCACAGTCCAGGGCATCTGCCCGCTTCAGCAATGCATTCCACTTGATATGGGTATTGCACAGGACGCACGGATTGGGCGTACGGCCGGCCATGTATTCATCGACAAAATTATCGATCACATAGTCACCGAATTCTTCCCGGATATCCACGATAAAATGATGGAAACCCATGTCGACTGAAACCTGTCGGGCATCGTTGATGGAATCCAGGCTGCAGCACCCTGTTTCCTTCTTGCTTCCCCCTGATGAGGCATAATCCCAGGTCTTCATCGTGATCCCTACGACCTCATATCCCTGTTCATGAAGCATCATGGCAGTGACTGTGGAGTCTATTCCCCCACTCATGGCGACAAGTACACGTCCTTTTTTACTCATTGGCTAACTTACTGCAAATTTAGTCCGAATCACGCTACTAAACAGCAGAACCGTCCATGGAGTTGCCCGTGAATGATCCTTTTTCCACTATCCAGGAACCGACACTGCTGATCAATCAGCAAATTGTGGAAGACAACCTTGCCCGTATCCTGGCGAAAACCAGGGCCCGGGGCATCCGATTCCGACCGCATATGAAAACCCATCAGCATCCGGAAGTAGGGCGCTGGATCCGGGAGGCGGGCGTAGAACGGATCACCGTTTCTTCATTGGACATGGCCATCGAGCATGCCCGGCTGGGATGGACTGATATCACGATTGCGTTGCCCTGTCATACCCGCCAGATCCAGGGTCTGGCAGATCTCTCCAGTCAGGTTAAACTTCAAGTGATCCTTGATAATCCCTTTGTAATTAAGGCATTAGATCGATCCCAGGCCTCCTTGGGGGTGTGGATCGAATTGGACACGGGTGCCAACCGAACAGGTGTGCCTGTCAACGATGTCCAGCGGGTCGTCGAACTCCTCGACAGACTGGATATGGCTGACCTTCTGGAATGTCACGGGTTTCTCTGGCATGATGGCCATCAATATGCCCACCAGACACCCCGGGCTGTGCAGTCGGAATGGCAGCGATCCCTGACCGCCGTACAAGCGTTGAAAAAAGACCTTGGCAACCGGGCCCTTTCTTTCCAACTCTCAGCCGGTGATACTCCCTCAGCCAGTCAGGTAGAGGATCTTTCTGATGTGGATGAGATCCGCGCTGGCAATCTGGTTTATTACGACCTGATGCAATGGCAAGCGGGGCACTGTTCCCTCGACCAGATCGGAATCTGCCTGGCTGCGCCGGTCATAGGTCATTATCCGAACCGGCATGAAATTGTCGTACATGGGGGTGCCGTGCATCTTTCCAAGGATCGATTGAGCTTGCCTGGAAGGCCATCCATCTATGGTATGGCTGTACTGCTGACCTCCGACGGTTGGGCTCCACTTTCTCCGACGGCCGTGGTGACCCGTCTGAGCCAGGAACACGGCGTTATTACATTGAATGATCAGGAGTTGGAATTATTTCCAGTGGGATCGCTCATCGGCATTCTGCCGGTGCATTCCTGCCTGACTGCAGATGCGATGCGACATGATCGGCATGTTATTATATGAATATTAATAAATTATTATTTATCATAATATGTTTGGAACGAATTTTGGATAAGTAACGGAAATGATGATGTCATGCAAGAAGAGAAAGTCATACTGGGTGTAGGTAGTCGGGTCAAACATCCGGCTTACGGGGAAGGTGCCATCACCAAACTGCACATGGCCGCCTATGATGTCTGCTTTATGCAGTACGGGATAAAGCTGGTCGGGAAGGACTATGACAAGTGGGAAATTATCGAAGCTATCCCGGCTGAAGAAGCCGTCACCTTCACGGATGCAGAACGATCCTTGATGAAGGTGCTCCGCACGTGGGGCGAGATCAGCGAGATCGTCCCATTGGGTGACCGCTGGGAAAATGGCCTGCTGATCCTGCAGCCCGGCGAAGATGGACTGAAATCCAAGGAGATGCCTATTGAATCCTTCTTCCACAAGATCGTGATGGTTCGGGATCGACTCCGGGTCATGGAGCAAAGAGTCAATAGCAGCAACCTGACAGACGAGGAGAAAGTGAATCTCCAGCAATATATCACCCGGATCTATGGATCCCTGACCTCGTTCAATATACTTTTCAAATACAAGGATGATCACTTTGTTGGCGAAAAGTCCTGATCATTCCCGCTGACCGACGTTATTTTGGGAAAAATTCCTCCATGCCAGATCTTCGCACATCCATTATTTATCTTTTTCTGATCACCTTACCCACATTGTCGGGTTGCCTGGTCATCGAGAATCCCTATCCGAAGCTCGCTCCGGGTCTGTGGCGGGGCGTCTTGCAGGTCGATCCATCCCAATCCTCCGTGATCGGTGGCCGGTCAGACCAGCAAAAGGAAAGAGAGGTCCAATTTGAGGAAGTCACCCAGGGAGAACTCCCCTTTGCATTCGAGGTCATCTATGATACCCCGGATTCTTTTCACATCGTCCTCATCAACGGTGATGAGCGGATCGTATCCAGGGATATCCTCTTTGGTCTGGATCGGCGGACAGCAAAGGACACCCTCACGGTTGAATTCCCCCTGTATGATACCTACCTGGAAGCCGTTTGTGAATCAGGCGTCATGCAGGGACATTGGGTAGTCAGCTACAAGGAGAACTACCGCATCCCTTTTGTCGCCAAATACGGGGAGGGATATCGATTTACCCAGTTGACCAAAAAACCGGCGTTGGACCTGACCGGCCAATGGGCCGTTCAATTCGAACCGAATACACCGGATGCCTACCCGGCAATTGCCGAATTTCAACAGACGGGTAACCGATTGACCGGTACGTTCCGCACAGAAACAGGAGATTACCGGTTTCTGGAAGGAACCGTCCAGGCCAACAAGCTCTATCTCTCCTGTTTTGACGGGGCTCATGCTTTTCTGTTTGAAGGCAAGATCAATGAAGACGGGACGATCATCGGATCCTTTCATTCCGGGTCGCATTACCAGGCCTATTGGGAAGCCCGGCGAAACGGAGATGCCCGACTTGCAGATCCGGATCAGTTGACCGGTGTCCTGGATCCGGCGATGCCCGTTTCACTTTCCCTGGTCGACGCAGACGGAGAACCCTTTTCTACTGAAGAACCGGCATACATCGGCAAACCGATGATCCTGCAGGTGATGGGCACCTGGTGTCCAAACTGTCTGGATGAGACCAGGTTCCTCCAGGAATACATTGCTGAACATCCTGAATTTGATGTACCTGTTGTCAGCATTGCCTTTGAGAAATACCGGGATGGTGAAAAGGTCCTGCCATTGCTCCGGCGGTACCGCGACCGATTGCAGATTCCCTGGCGAATGGTCTGGGGCGGATATGCCCAAAAGGAAGAAGCTGCCACTGTTTTACCCTTCCTGGACGGCATCAAGGCCTACCCAACCCTGATCTTTCTGGATGCTGAACATCGGATACAACGGGTTCATACCGGATTTGATGGCCCGGCGACCTCGAAATACAAGCAATTCGCCACTGATTTCCATAACTTTGTAAACCCACTTGCCGGCCTACCCCATTAAGCCCGTAAGGAATTGTATACCATGAACAACCCACATTTTGTCGTCCTGTTTCACCAGGTGAATTATCCCCTGGCTGCCCAGATGACACGTCATCTGGTCCGGGGAGGCTTTACCTTTGCACTGGTGTGTGAGGATGAGCTCAAACCGGGCGAATCCCTGGCGAACCGGATTGCCGGGGATACGCGTCCTTTGTTGCTCATGGTCAGCGACAACTTCCTGAAGGATTCAGCCTGTGTCGCCAACCTCTTGCCGGTCCTCCAGCAACGCGATCCTTCCGAAATCCAGATCATCGTGCTTACAGAGGGCTTTCCGGAAGCCTCGTCAGAGCCCGTTCCTACCCGTCTGGACCGCGTTGGTCAGATCCTGCATTACATCAATTACTGGCAGGATCAGTACCTCCGGCTTCGCAAGATCAGACCTGATCAGATCGAGGATAAACCTGAACATGAAGCACTGGTCAAACAGGTACGCAAGATCGCCTTCGAGATCGGAAACCTGATCGAATTCCTGCGTGAACAACAGACCTACAGCTGGGAAGCGCTCACCGCCAATCACTACGAATTATTCTTCCGCAAAAGCGGCAATATCAGTCTGCATCCGGACTTCAAGGCAGAGCATCCTTTCCTGGAAGAAGATGAACACCTGGAAGATCGGATCCGGGAATCCATGGAAAAAGTCAGGAAAGAGGAATTTCCACAAGAAGAAGATCCGGAGTTGAAAGTAGAGATTCCGATTCGTGAACAGGCTGAAAACGGTCATGCAGATTCATCCTCCGGTGCAGCCAATCCTGAACATGAACTCTTGAAGAAACTGATCGCCTATAAGAACGGCCTGGAAGAGGAAGAACCCTCCTTTGAAGAAGAAGATGAGGACGACGACTGGGATGAAGAGGAGGATCATCATGAAACGCATGATGCCGTCGAACCGGAGGATGCTGGTGAAGAGGCTGGAGGAAGCATCATTGCCCTGCCCCAGCGCAACCTCACCCATTTGAAACGCCTGGTGGAACACGATCCGGAAAACATCCCGGCACGACTGGACCTGGCCGCTTTGCTGGCAGAAGATGACCAGTACTTCAATGAGACTACCAATCATCTGGAAGAGGTCCTGCGATTGGATCCAAAAAATGCCCGCGCATTTGCCTTGCTCGGACAGTTGAGCGGACAATACAAGGAAGATAAACTGGCGATCCGGTACTATGAAAAAGCCCTCGAGTCGGATCCCACCTATGGCCTGGCCCATCTGGGATTAGGCCGGATCCTGCTGCACGATCCAAACCAGATTGACCGGGCCCTGGATCATTTATCAGATGCCAAATCTTTGTTGCCCAATCATATTGAAGCCCTGACGCTCTACGGAAATGCGCTGGTTTCCGTCGGTAAGTTGAAAAAGGCCACCAAAACATTCAAGAAATTACTGAAGCTGGATCCGGAGAATGAGTCGATCAAGTCTACCCTGGCTGATCTGTACTATCAGATCGGAGATCGGATCAAGGCTGTCCAGGTGCATCGTCTTCCCAAGGAATCGGAACCGGAACAACATGACACCGGCTGGCCGGAAGAGCTCCTGGCCCTGGACCTGGAGGATGAACCGATCATTCCGACCACCGAACCCGTTCAGCGACCAGATGTTCCGATAAAATCCAACCCTGAGCAACAGACCCTGACCATCCTGATCACGGGCGCGACATCCGGGATAGGACGTGCCACGGCCCGGGTCCTGGCCCGGGCAGGACATCGATTGATCCTGACCGGCCGCCGCGAGGAACGACTGCATACCCTCCATGAGGAATTGCAGAAGGAGTTTCATGCGGATATCTTCCCACTTTCTTTTGACATTCGGCAGGAGGCGGTCACACGCCAGATGATGAAGGCCCTGCCGGAATCCTGGACACATGTGGACGTGCTCATCAACAATGCGGGACTGGCCAGTGGCCTGGCACCGATCCATGAAGGAGACATTGAGGCTTGGGACCGCCTGATCGATACCAATATCAAAGGGTTGCTCTATATGACCCGATCGATTTCTCCGGGAATGGTCAGGCGAAAAAGAGGCCAGATCATCAATATCTGTTCCACAGCCGGCAAGGAGACCTATCCAAACGGAAATGTCTATTGCGCCACAAAATTTGCCGTAGAGGCCCTGACGCGATCCATGCGACAGGATCTCCATCCGTTTGGCATCAGGGTCGGGCAGATCAGCCCCGGCCATGTGGAGGAGACCGAATTCGCCATCACACGTTTTCACGGGGATGCGGAAAAAGCCAATATCTATACAGATTTCAATCCGCTTACCTCATCCGATGTGGCCAACGCGATCTATTTCATGATCAGCCAACCACCTCACGTGAATATCCAGGATATCATCATGATGGGCACCCAGCAAGGGAGCGCTACCAGGATCGATCGTTCCGGGCGCATTTATGATCAGGATTGATCGATCACCAGGGGGATCACCAACGCGCTGACC
>JAUIEA010000200.1 GCA_030429045.1 Bacteroidia bacterium
GGAGGGTGTGTTGCAGGCAGGCCACCGCTCCGCATTGTCCACGGTGGTCCATGATCGACGCATCCAGGGTGACATCACCCTCTGCATCGGGAAATCCACCGATCCCGACTGATGTGGAAATCGGGTCTGCCTCCACCACCTTCACGCCAGCTTCAACCGCATCGAGCGCTGAACCACCCTGCTGCAGGACGCTCATCGCGGCGTTGTTGGCCGGAAGACCGAAATTCCAGGTGCTGATGACCAGGCTGCTTCCCGCTTGAGCGGTCTGATTCCATTTCAGTCCTGGCAGCCTGGAGGTGGTCAGCAGGCCGGCGGCAGAAAGGATGGTTTTCTCCAGGAAGGAACGGCGGGAAGACATAGGGTAGGTGTATTTAACGTCAACGATAATACGGGAAGTATCGGATATTGGCCTGCAACCATTGTTTCTGGTGCACATCCACCCGGTCCAGGAAATGAGGGAAATCCTTCGTTTTCGGATCAGACCACAGCGTTTCTGCCAGGGCGGTGATGCGGGGAAAGATCATAAACTCGACATGCTTTTCATCGGGCATATACTCTGTCCAGACATTGCCCTGGCCGCCACGAATGAAATGGTGAAGGGTGGGGTCCAGGTTTGCAGGGATCGGATCCCAGGCATACACGGCTTCCAGGGGGTTGTATCCACCGATCGCCAGGGGTTGGTCATCCCGCCGGGATTGGTAGTGATCAAAATAGCAGGGGTTCCCCGGGGTCATGATGACCTCGTGGCCTTCTGCAGCAGCTTGCATGCCTCCGGATACACCCCTCCAGGACATAACCGTCGCATCAGGTGCAAGCCCCCCTTCCAGGATCTCATCCCACCCGATCAGCCGTCGATCTCTGGAATGCAGGTGAGCGGCGATCTGCTTGATAAACCAGCTTTGCAACTCGTGTTCATCTGCCAGGCCATTTGCCCGGATATTGGCCTGACAATTCGGACAGGCCTTCCATCGGGTTTTGGGGCACTCATCCCCGCCGATGTGGATGTAGCGACCGGGAAAGAGATCGATAACCTCATCCAGCACTTGCCTGAGAAAGGTGATGGTCTCTTCTTTTGTGCAGTAGACATCATCAAATACCCCCCAGGTGGTGGCAGGTTCGAACGGACCGCCTGTACAAGAGAATTGCGGGTAGGCGGATAATGCCGCCAGGGCATGACCGGGAAGTTCGATCTCCGGGACAATGGTAATACCCTGTTCCGCAGCATATCGGACAACTTCCCGGATCTCTTCCTGGGTATAGAAGCCACCATAGGGTATCCCATCGTAGCGGGCTGGTTCCCTGCCGGCGCGCCCGATCAATGTTTCTGAACGCCAGGCGCCTGTCTCTGTCAGCTTCGGGTAACGCTTGATCTCAATACGCCATCCCTGGTCCTCGGTGAGGTGCCAGTGGAAGGTATTGAACTTGTACATAGCCAGATAATCGATATAGCGTTTGATAAAGGACACCGGAAAGAAATGCCGACAGACGTCAAGGTGCATTCCTCGATAGGGGAATCGGGGAAAGTCCTGAATGTCCAGGCGAGGAGAGTAGTGGGTATTTGCGGATGAATCCATCCGTATGGTCTGCAGGAGAGTGGTCAGTCCAAATCGAAGACCGGCATCCGTACCTGATTTGATCATGATCAGGTTTTCCTGGATATTCAGGGAATAGGCTTCCGGGTGTTCAAACGAGCTGCTGTCGATCATCATCAGCATCACACTGCACCGTTTGTGCTCCCCCTGGCCTGTATAGGGCTTGATTTTTTCCAGGACCCATTCCTTTGTGATCGAGCTTGATTTGGAAATGCCGACATCCAGGAAATCCTCCCAGTAGAACCGTTTGTCAAAAAGGGTCATGTCCCGGGGAGCCGGGATGATGGCAGGTGCCGTATTCTCCTGAGCGTTGAGCGGCACGGTGGAGAAGGCCTGAAGGACACCAAACAAGATCAGGATCTGCCAGAACGAGCGGTTGGGATAGGAGGGGGACTTCATACAGGCTCTGGATGTGTTTCTTCGGGGTGATCATAGTTGATGCCCTGTAGGGCCAGGATATGGCGAACACGCCAGGCGTACAGGGCGAGGAAGGCAAAACAGGCCACAGGGATCCAGTAACTCATATGGATGCCAGTCAGGTCGGCTACATATCCCTGCAACGGGGGAATGAAGGCGCCGCCCAGGATCATCATGACCAGCAGGGAGGAGCCCTGGTTGGTATACTTTCCAAGGCCAGCGATGGATAGACTGAAGATGCAGGGCCACATGATGGAGCAGAACAGACCGCCGGAGACAAAGGCATACACGGCCCATTGTCCATCCAGCAGGATGCCCGTTATCATCATGATCATCCCGAGGATACTGAACAGGATCAGGCTCCGCGCAGGCTTGTCATTGCCCATGAAGAAACCCAGGATGCAAATGAAGATAAACGGCAGATAGCCAAGGAGATCAGATAGCGGACTTCCTTTCAGGCTGTTAACAAACAGGATAACTGCATAGGCGATCAGCGGGACGACCACCCATAAGATTCGTTTGAGGCTTTTGGAGACATTGAACACGCCAATGGACCCTGTCCAGCGGCCGATCATCAGGCTGCCCCAGTAGAGGCTGATATAGTGCACCGTTCGGGTGTGATCCAAACCCAGGATGGCTGGGTCGGCCATCAGTGCGGGCAGGTTGCTTTGGATACTGACTTCCACGCCGACATAAACGAAGATGGCCGCCATTCCCCAGACCAGCTGGGGGAAGCGCAGTGCACCCAGGTCATGACGGATCTTTTCTGTGGTGGTAATGGATGGCAGCCGTGAACGCCCCAGAAGAAGTGCGAAGAGGATAAGGCATCCGGCCAGCACCAGGTAGGGCATCTGCACGACATCGAGGCCCTGGGTGGTTTCGGCCTGGATATTCCCGAACAGGGCCCAACTGATCAACAGTGGGCCTGTCATGGTGCCCAGGGAGTTGATCCCCTGGGCCATGTTGATCCGATGGGCACCGGTCGCCGGATCACCAATGGCGATCATGTACGGGTTGGCGACAATCTGCTGGAGAGTGAAGCCCAATCCGATTACCGCCAGAGCCAGTAATAACATCGGAAAGGAACCCATGTTCGCCGCCGGATAGAACAGGGCAGCACCACAGGCCGAAATGAGGAATCCGATCACCAGTCCTTTTTTGTACCCGATCCGATTCAGGGGATCACCGATTCTTGCCGAGATCAGGAAGTAGATCAGCGAACCGATAAAGTAAGCGGCATAAAAGGCCAGGTCTACCAGTTGTGATTGCCACTGCAGCAGGGTGAAGTTTTCCTTGAAAAAGGGGATCAGAACCGTATTCGAGGCGGCCACAAAACCCCAGAAGAAGAAGACCGTGATGAGGATATACAGGGCGGAACGGCGGGTGGTCGAATGACGGTCGGGCATGGAGGTGGTATTAGCCGCCTAAAATAGGGCGGGATTTTCTTTCCGCCCGCATTGATAATAACACAAAATGTTTTAAATTTGATGAATGACTCTAAATCCCAAGTCCCCACAAGGAGCTGTACGGGCACCCGATGGATGGCGGACGTGAGGCAACGCGTATTTGTATTGTCACATCCCGATCAGAAACCCCCCAATGCCTGTCCTCCTCCACTCCTTAACTCCTCCACTCATAACCTCCAATGCACCAGCTACAACCGTCGTTCGTTAACCTCACCCCCGGCCCCTCTCCTTTACCAAGGAGAGGGGAGCCCTAAGGAAGGAACGATCGTAGATAGTGGCATCTCCTCCACTCCTTAACTTCTCCACTCCTTAACTCCTCCACTCCACAACTCATAACCTCCAATGCCATACAACCGGGCCATACTCCATCTCGATCTGGATGCCTTCTTTGTATCCGTCGAATGTTTGAAGAACGACAGCCTGCGGGGAAAACCGCTGATCGTTGGGGGGACAAGCGACCGGGGAGTGGTGGCGGCCTGCAGTTATGAAGCCCGCCGATTCGGGGTCCATTCGGCCATGCCGATGAAGATGGCCCTGCGCCTGTGTCCGGATGCTCTGGTCTTGCGGGGAGACATGGACAGCTACAGCCACTATTCACATATGATCACCGAGATCATCGCCGAGCAGGCACCGGTCTTTGAAAAGGCCTCTATCGATGAATTTTACCTGGACCTGACCGGTATGGACCGATACTTCGGTTGTATGCAATGGTCAGGCGAACTGCGGGAGCACATCATGAAGGAAAGTGGCCTGCCGATTTCCTTCGGCCTGTCGGTCAATAAGCTCGTCTCCAAAGTGGGTACGGGGGAGGTCAAGCCCAACGGGGTGATCTCCGTGCCGGCCGGGACAGAGAAAGGGTTTCTGGCCCCCCTGTCGACCAACAAGATTCCCGGTATCGGGAAGGAGACCTACAAGAAGCTCAGCTTCATGGGTGTGCGCACGGTCCAGGTCCTGAGTGAGATTCCCATGGGGCTGTTACAACG
>JAUIEA010000039.1 GCA_030429045.1 Bacteroidia bacterium
CCCGGTAAAGAGTACTTCGGTCTCGGTGGACAGTTCTTCATAGATCGGTGGATCACGGTGAATAGCGTAGGCGTTGGTCTTCTTGTCTACTGCCTGGAGGCCGTCGATCGGATCTCCAACGACGTTGAACAGGCGTCCGCGAATGGCTTTTCCAGTCGGCATCATGATCGGCTGACCATTGTCGACAACCTCCATTCCACGGGTCAATCCATCCGTAGCATCCATCGCTACTGCGCGGACACTATCTTCTCCCAGGTGCTGCTGACACTCCAGGATGAGATCATCACCATCGGGGCGCTTTACGGTCATCGCGTTGAGAATTTCGGGGAGCTTGTTGTTCTCACCGGAGAACATGACGTCCACAACTGGACCGATGATCTGCTTGATGGTTCCTACGTTTGCCATACCGGGCTTTATTCTATCAGTGATAAGGTTTCAGAAAATCGGTGCAAAGATACTCGTTTTCCCTCTCCCCCCAAACAAAAATTCATTTTTCACGCTTATAGAAGGGCGGTTTTCAAGGCCGGCAAAAAAAATACGGACCTTTACTTCTACCTATGATGTCCTTTCTGAAAAAATACGGCTTTTGGATCCTGGCAGCAGGCCTCCTCCTGGCAGTCTTTGGCAAATACCTCTACCTCAAACCCAGATTTGTACAGGGAGAGGTCGTCCCCGACTTTACGGCACCCTTGCCCGACGGCACCCCCTTTACCCTCTCCGACCTGAGGGGTGACCACATCCTCCTGGATTTCTGGGGAAGCTGGTGCGGCCCTTGTCGGAAAGCCAATCCGGGTCTGGTGCGGATCTTTCAGGAATTCGGTACCGAAACCAGCGGAAAGAGTCCCGGCTTTCACCTGGTCTCTGTCGGCGTCGAGACCGATGCCCAGCGCTGGAAAGCGGCGATCAAAAAAGATGGCCTCATCTGGCCCTATCACCTGATGGACACCGATCTGTTCAAGGGAGAGATCGCCCGCCTCTATGGTGTGCGGGAGATCCCGACCACCTATCTCATCGATCCCGAGGGCGTGATCATCGGGGTGAATCTGTCGGAAGACAAACTCCGACAGGTACTGACCGAACGCCTCCGGGCCAACTGACAAATTGACGGAATATTTCCGGTGGCAGAATAATTGTACCCCATTGACAAAAGAGCGTATATGACCAAGAATAAGGACCATAGCACCGAGGAGACTATGGATCAGGATCAGGACATGTCTACAACAGAGAACCCGTCACCCTCGGAGGAGCCTCAAGGCCAGGATCCAGAGGATTCCGAGGCCGGGACCTCTGCTGAATCCGAGGACCTCAAGGACAAGTATCTGCGTCTGTTTGCGGAGTTTGACAATTATAAGAAACGAACGATCCGCGAACGCCTGGAACTGATGAAGTCTGCCTCCCAGGACATGATGACAGCTATCCTGCCTGTTTTGGACGATTTTGACAGGGCGCAAAAAAATGCCGAGAGCCAGGAAAAAACAAATGATCCCGTACTGGAAGGTCTCCTCCTGGTTCATACCAAGTTGTATGGCATCCTCAAACAAAAGGGTCTCGAAGATATGAACCCCACCGGGGAAGAATTTGACCCTGAGTTACACGAAGCTATCACCGAGATCCCGGCTCCGAGCCCGGACATGAAGGGGAAAGTGATCGACACGATTGAAAAAGGGTATCGTCTGAATGACAAGATCATCCGCCACGCCAAAGTCGTCGTCGGATCCTAGACCCCATTGATACCCACCAAGCAACCACATGGCAAAACGAGATTTTTACGACATACTGGGCGTCCCCAAGGACGCGGATGAAGCCACACTGAAAAAGGCCTACCGGAAGGTGGCCATGCAGTATCACCCGGACCGCAATCCGGGGAATGCTGAAGCAGAAGCCAAGTTCAAAGAAGCGGCTGAAGCCTATGAGGTCCTCAACGATGCGGACAAGCGTGCGCGATACGATCGTTTTGGACATGCCGGACTGGACGGCATGCAGGGCGGCGGCGGACATGGCTTTGGTGGCGGCATGACCATGGAAGACATCTTCGCGCAGTTTGGCGATGTCTTTGGTGAAGGCGGCAGCCCCTTCGATGCATTCTTTGGCGGCGGCGGCCGGGGACAGACCCGGGGTCGGGGGCAGAAAGGCAGCAACCTGCGGGTCAAGCTATCCCTCAGCCTGGAGGAGATCGCCCATGGCGTTTCCAAAAAGATCAAGGTCCGCAAGCAGGTCTCCTGTACGACCTGCGATGGCAGCGGCGCCAAGGATAAAAATTCCATCGCTAACTGCAGCACCTGTCGCGGTGCCGGGGTGGTCCGACAGGTCAAGCAGACCTTCCTGGGCACCATGCAGACCACGGCAGCCTGCCCGAGCTGCCACGGGTCCGGTCAGACGATCACAGCCAAGTGTGGCACCTGCAAGGGAGAAGGCCGCCAGATGGGGGAGGAAACCATCGAGCTGGACATTCCGGCCGGCGTGGAAAATGGCATGCAGCTTTCCATGCGTGGAAAGGGAAATGCCGGAGCCAAGGGTGGACCCAACGGAGATCTGCTGATCACCATCGAGGAAGAACCCCATGAGGTCTTGCACCGGGAAGGCAGCAATATCATTTACGATCTGTACGTCAGCATTGCCGATGCAGCACTGGGTACTTCCGTTGAAGTGCCGACCATCGACGGACTGGTGAAGATCAAGATCCCATCGGGAACACAGAGCGGCAAGATCTTCCGGTTGAAGGACAAGGGACTGCCCCAGGTGCAGGCCTATGGCAAGGGCGACCAGCTGGTTCATGTCAATGTGTGGACCCCGAAAAAACTCAGCGATGAGGAGAAGAGCGTGCTGGAACAGATCCGGACCATGCCCAATTTCCAGCCTACCCCCGAAAAAGGAGAACGCACCTTCTTTGACCGGATGCGGGATTATTTCAGTTGATCCGCATTGGCCTCCTCTTCAGCCGTACTTTTAAAAAATTGAAGACCACTTGTTTGCTTGAACAAGTGGTCTTTTCTTTTGCCCAAACTTGGAATGGCAATACTATTTCAAAAATCATATTGTCAAGCACTTGACAAATCGAACCTGCTCGAACTGCTAAAGATTCATGAACTTTAGATTCTCAACCATGGAGATCAATCAACTCAGTTCTCTTGGATCCTACTGGCATGAAAATTTTTCAAATTTTTCTTTTCTGTCTCATCCTTCCGTTATACCTCCATGCGAGTTCGATATTGAGAATTGATATAGGGGCCAAGAATACAACCCTCCTCTGGGTTGGAGATGGGCATCGAGAAGTCCATTGTTTGTCCAACCAGAAAAGTTTCGATGAAACCATACATGGATTGTTCCTACAGTTTATGCCTGAGGGCGGTGAAATCCTGTTGTATGCTCATAGCATGTTAGGGGATGCTCCGGGTTATTCGGATTATGCCGAATGGGTGGTCCAGAAACATTTCCAGGAGGACAAATTGCTGATGATCGTGGAATGGGGTGGATGGAATCCACTCTATCATGCACAACTCCAGTTAGCTCGGGATAAGGCTCCTGTGCTGACACATATCCTTGATGCTATTGAACCTGCATATACCATTGACATCATTAGCCACAGCATGGGGAGTGATCTCATCCGGCTAGCACTTGGTAGTATCTCTAAGCCCATGATTCAGTCCTGGGTCCTCTTGGCGCCCGATATCGCTTTGGAGGATTTTACATCAAGCTTGCCTGGTCTCAAATCCCAAATAAAACGGATCGTGATCTTTACTTCGAGACAAGATCCATTCCTAACTATCTCACAAAAGCTTCGTCAGCAAGATGTCCTTACCCTGGAAGATAGTGACTATCTGGATATTCTATTTTATGAAACGGAATCCTTCGGGTGCATGAGAATGACACATGCAGCCTGGTTGGTATGTAGCAAATTGCGCAATGCAATTCAACAAGAAATCACCTGGTTCAACGAATGAAAATAATATGAAAAATTCAATACATGTCAATCTAAAAACCAAATTGATTGTCCTCTTCTTTGCACACATGCAAGTGATCGCAGCGCAAGAATGGCTTCCGGTCGGAACCACCTGGCAATATTTAAATACCGTGTGGGGCAAACCAGTCGGAATCAACACCTATATGATAACCGGAGACACAACTATTCTTGGGAAGGCATGCAAGGTCATGAGTAAGGCTGAACTCGCCTGTGATCTTCGTCCGATTGCAGAATACTTGTATGAAGAAAATGACAGTTTATTCTATTATGAATCCACAATTAATGATTTTCGGCTTCTATACGATTTTTCGGCAGGTCCCCAAGATGTCGTAAAAATTCCGCTATGGGAAGGGATTAGCATTTATGACACCCTGCATATCCGGATCGACTCCATTGCCAGTATACTCTATGATACAGTCAGCCTCACCAAACATTATGTCTCCTATGGGTTCAATGTTGGAGATTCCATTAATTATAGTGGGATATTAGTGCATCGAGCTGAAATCATCCCACATATTGGCAACCTGTGCAATTTTTTTTACCTCACTGAAAGTGGATTCTGTGATGAAATTCACACTTGCCCTTTGCTCTGTTTCCTTAAACCTGGTTTAGGGGAATTAAAAATCTCTGCTAATTTTAACTGCGATGGGACAACTCAATTAGATGAAGCTTTCTTATCCAAACGAATACGAATTTATCCAAATCCAGCTAATAACAGTCTGACTATTCGAAGTGATCTTGATAATGAAGTGAATTGGAGTATTCATGATGGTTCAGGAAATGTGGCATTAAAGAGCTTCGTACCTTTAAAAAGTCACGCTGATATTCGGATTGACTTAACCAGGTTGAAACCTTCCTTTTATATTATTGTATTCATAGATAACTATGGGCAAGTTGTTCAAATCGAAAAATTGGTTAAAATTGACTGAGTAGTTTCAAGGGGAGTCTATTCATGATTCCACTCCCATTCATTATAAAGAGCTGCAATCCTGCTGGGGGTATAAAGTTTTATACCGTGATTTCGAAGTGGGTCTTGAATGGCCTATTTTGTCTGAATCACAAATGACCAGGATGACCCAGATTTCACGTATGAGGATCAATTAGGCCTTGAACTTGAACCATTCTTTCGAGATTCCAGCTTTCTATATTTCTCATTCTGTCACAGGCGACTAAAGTCACCCCTACAAGAAGATTTTCACAAGTTCAACAGTCTGACCTTTTTTGTTCAGAGCAAGGTTTCGTTAGAAAGTGCCGTACCTTCGCATCATGCGCATGTGGATCATCTTACTCGGCACCGTTCTCCTATCTGCCTGTGGCAAACCCACCCTGGTTGACCGGACATCCGACATCCCCGATACCGGATGGACCTATGCCGATACTCTTCGCTGGGAATTTGAGGTGGCGGACACCAATGCCATCTACGACCTGCTGCTGACCATCGACCACGGAACGGACTTCCGATACCAGAACTGCTATGTGCAGTTTCACACCCTCTTTCCCCAGGGCGAGGTGTTGACCGAAGCCGTCAGCCTGGAACTGCAGACCCAGGTGGGTCAATGGCTGGGCGATTGTGGCCGCTCGGAATGCACACTGACTATTCCCATCCAGCAGAATGCCTTTTTCAATCAGCCGGGCGAGTACGCCATACTGATGGAGCAGTATATGCGGCAGGACAGCCTGCTCGCCATCGAATCCTTCAACCTGCGGATCGAGGATACGGGAAAACGGAGGAATCAGTAGTTGAAGAGTTTGGAGTGGAGGAGTTATGGAGTGGAGGAGAGCATGCTTTCGGAATCCAATTTCAGTCAAGGTTCACTATAATGCATATCTATTTATGCATTTTATCTGTATTATTGCATAAATGAATGTGCAATTATCCCGATTATTGGCACAAAGTGCCCATCTCCTGGATCAGGTTCCCACGGGATTCAAGCGATTCCTGCTTCAGGAGATCCGATGGAACAATCGCCTGATTGGCGTAAAAGGAGCTCGAGGTACAGGTAAAACAACCCTCATCTTGCAATGGCTGAAGGGGCAACATCTGCCACCAGATCAAGCCGCCTATTTTTCCCTCGACGACCTCTATTTCACATCTCACAACCTCAGAGATACGGTTGATGACTTCTATCGAAATGGAGGGAAAATCCTGGTATTGGATGAGGTTCATAAATACCCAAATTGGGCACAGGAAATCAAAAACTGTTATGATTTCTACCCTGGCCTGCAGATGGTCTTTACAGGTTCATCGATCATGGACCTCTCCCTCATGACCGGAGACCTCAGTCGGAGAGCACTGATGTACACTCTCCCAGGTTTATCGTTTCGGGAGTACCTCCTGATGAAAGGAATTGCATCCCTGCCAAGAGTATCCCTTGAGGACCTCATCTCGACCCCCCCCCAGCTCAGAGAGCTCATACCGACCGGTTTTCGTCCGTATCCACATCTCCAGAATTACTTTGCACGTGGCTCTTATCCGTTTCTGATGGAAGATGAAGAGGTTGTTCACCAGCGGGTGGCGCAGCTTGTCAGGACCATAGTCGAAGTCGATATGGCAGAGATCGAGGGTCTGGATATCCGCAATGCCCGCAAACTCCTCCAACTGGTCAACATTATCGCCCAGCAAGTTCCATTCAAACCCAATCTGACAACACTGTCCGAACGGACTAAAATCCATCGGAATTCTTTGAACTCGTATTTGCACTACCTGGAACAAGCCAAGATAGTCCACCTGGTTCATCCGGCCGGAAGCAGTGTCACCACCTTGCAAAAACCAGAAAAGATCTATTTACACAACACCACTTTATTGACTGCACTTGCTGCTGAATCGGTCCATACCGGAACTATTCGGGAGACATTTTTTCTCGATCAGGTCAGTGCTCTTCATCAGGTGAACATCCCTAAGAGAGGCGACTTCATCGTCGATCAAGCCTATACATTTGAAGTAGGGGGAAAACAAAAAAAACAGGATCAGATCAAGGGAATTCCCCAATCTTTCATCGTTCGAGATGACCAGGATATTCCGGTCGGGAACATAATACCACTCTGGTATTTTGGATTGCTGTATTAAACCAATAGCAAGGCGATTTTCTGACCCGCTTGAATTGTCATTCAAGTTGGAGGGTTTTCAACATTCTCTATCGCTGAAAAAACTCCTTTCCAGCCAGGCTAACACATCCAAAACGGCCTTTATCGTATTCAACAAACGCGGTCGGCGTTCATCCAAATATTCAAGAGATAGATAGTTGAATGGTAAGACGACTCGGCCTGATCGATCGATCATTCCCCAAGTATCCCCAATTCGTGCAACAGCGCACAATACTTCATGGTCTCCAGACAGCTCAAACTTAACATCATCATATTTCAAATCGACAAGCTGGACATAAGGTATCTCATCTTCAACTCTACTTTTCAATCTATCCACTTCACTTAATACAATACGTGAGGCTGGAAAAACATTGCAGATTCCGAATTTCCCAGCTTTCTCAACAAGCATGTATTGCGTCCCAAATTCATATACCTGATCAAAACCAATATTTGATGTATCGCACAATTCGATAACGGTTGTTGAATCAACTCTAAGGAATCTCAAGGATAAAAACTCATATTTTCCATTTATCAGAACAAAATGGTCATCAATCCTGGATGGAGCAGATCCTCCTCCACATCGGCCATATTGCAGAAATGGCTTCGGATAGCATCCAGTAATATCAATTAACAATGAATCACTACCTGTCCATACCCAAGCATATGGCTCAAAAGGTGTTACTCGATCATACTTTGGCTTGATATGCCATTCTCCTGATTTATTGACAAAGCCATATTTTCCATTGAGCTTGGCCATTGCAAGTCCACTTCCGGTAAAAAAGCATACTTCTTCAAAAGTCAATGGAATAACAATCTCTCTACTAGTGTCTGCAAACCCCCAGTGCCCATTTTCTCCATTTGGGTAAAGAGCCCGAGAGTCTAATTTCAACTTATTGATCTTCTGCTTGGATATACCACAACAGCAAAGCAACAATATGAAACAGAATAGAACAGAAATCATTCTCATGGTGAAATCATAACGTTGAGCTCATGACAAGTTCAACATTCTATCCCAAAGTATCTGTCGGAAAACCGACATTCAATGAGATGACGGATTTGCTCACCCTTCCTTCCGGATCATCCAGCACTGATGGATCTTCTTGTTGCGGTAATCCGGTGGAATGGTCTGACCGGTGATGTTCTTCACCTGAATCCCGGCAGGCAGGCGCTCTTCTTCCAACTTGAACTTTCGATGATTGGTGCTGAAGATGAGCGTGCCCCCCCGGGCCAGTCGCATCACCGCCGCTTCGATCAGACCCACATGATCCCGCTGGATATCCAGCACAGCGCGCATCATCTTGGAGTTGGAAAAAGTCGGCGGGTCCATCACGATCAGGTCCCACTGGTCCTGAGGCCTGACCCGCAGCCACTCCAGGACGTCTACCCGCTGGATGACATGATCCGGGCTGGACAGACCGTTGACCTCCAGATTCCGTTGGGCCCATTCCAGGTAGGTATTGGAGAGGTCCAGGGTAAGGGATGACCTTGCACCTCCGGCTGCGGCATACACGGTAAAACTACCGGTGTAGGCAAAGAGGTTGAGAAAGCGCTTGCCCTGTGCCAGATCACGGACCATGGCCCGGGTCTGCCGGTGATCCAGAAATAATCCGGTATCCAGATAATCCTCCAGGTTGACCAGGAAGGTCAGCCCGGCCTCCTCGACCTGAATTTCCTTGCCCGTTGCAGCCCGTTTTTCATATTGGCTATCCCCTTTTTGAGGGGCTCGTTCCTTAAATATGATGCGCTCATTGGGGACCTCCATTACCTCGCTGATGGTCTGTCGGATGATAAACCGCCAGGTGCGATATTCCCGCTCATCCAGATCCATGTCCCGCTTGTATTCCGCCATATGGATCCAATCGCCATATCGATCGATCACCAGGGGATGGGAGGTCAGGTCAGCATCATAGACCCGATAACAGGTAATCCCCTGACGCCGGGCCCATTTCCCGGTGTGTCGGGCCATCTTCAGCAGACGGTTGGCAAATTGCTCCTGGTCGCTCATGGGACAAAGATCGGGAAGAAATATCGCCCTGCACGTAGAAACAGAAATCGAATCACCATACCGGTTCAACGTCTCCTGGTCTCACGGTCTCCTCTTATCTTCACCTTATGCGCGCATCCTCCTGGATCCTTCTCATCTCCCTTGGCCTGGCTGGCACCATCCTGCTGCTGGGCCGATGCAGCCCGGGCACAGAACAGGATCTGGCCTTTCTGAACCTGGATGATTCCGTGAATTATGTGGGCATGCAGACCTGCCGGTCCTGTCATGCCAACGTATATGATTCCTATATCCGGACAGGCATGGGCCGTTCCTGGGGCAGGGCAACGCCCGACAGAAGTGATGCCATATTTGACACCCACGCCCTGGTCTATGACAGTGTCCGCAACTTCTTTTACGCACCGTTCTTTCTGGACACCATCCTCTATGTCCGGGAGTTTCGACTGGATGGAAAGGACACGATCCACAATCGGGTGGAGCGAGTGGATTATATCGTCGGTTCGGGTCACCACACCAATTCGCATATCAGCAGTCGCAACGGCTATATCTACCAGGTGCCTGTCACCTATTATACCCAGGAAAAACGATGGGACCTGGCACCCGGATTTGAAGATGGTGCCAACAGCCGGTTCAGTCGCATCCTCAACACGGAATGCGTGACCTGCCACAATCACTATCCACAGCATGTGACCGGTTCGGAAAACAAGTTTTTCGCCATGCCAGAGGGGATTGAATGTGAGCGTTGTCACGGGCCTGGCGCATTGCATGTCAAAGCCAAACTGGCGGGAGAGATCATCGATACCTCCCGGATGGCTGACCTGACCATCGTCAACCCCCGTCGATTGTCCCGAGATCGGGTCACGGATCTGTGTCAGCGCTGTCATCTTCAGGGGATCGCCGTATTACAGCCGGGCAAGACCTTTTTTGATTTCAAGCCGGGGATGGACCTCAGCGAAGTCATGAATGTCTTTCTTCCCCGCTATACAGATTCGGATGAGCGATTCATCATGGCGTCCCAGGCCGATCGGCTGCAGCTGAGTCAGTGCTATCAGAAAAGTGCGTCGTTTACCTGCATCACCTGTCATCACCCTCATGTCTCCGTGAAAGAGACGGGCCGGTCTCAGTACAATCAACCCTGTATCAGCTGCCACTCGCCGAGTGGAA
This sequence comes from Bacteroidia bacterium, assembly GCA_030429045.1. Taxonomy (GTDB): domain Bacteria; phylum Bacteroidota; class Bacteroidia; order Chitinophagales; family Saprospiraceae; genus JAGNXB01. The sequence goes on from JAUIEA010000039.1 coordinate 10,212, forward strand.
AAGTGACCTGCTCCGCGCCGTTATCTGATCGAAAAGCCAGGGGAGATGATTGCGCATCCTGCCATATGCCGGCATCCGGAAGCATTGACATTCCCCATGTCAGCATTACGGACCATTATATTCGAAAAGACTATACACCAAAACATCAGAACGGAAAAAAGAAAGGCCAGTTCCTCGGATTGGAATTGCTGACCAAAGTCACGGGTACTCCCCTCGAAATGGCCGAGGGATACCTGGCGCTCTATGACAAATTCGTGGCTGAACCAGCCATGCTTGATTCGGCAGAAACCTGGCTGGAGCGAGATCGATCCCAGGAGGGGGAAAGACATATGCGGATTGGTGTTCACCTGGACTTTGCCCGGCGTCGATACAGTGCATTGAGTGGTATGGCAGACAGTCGGGATACCACCGGACTGGATGGCTGGACGGCCTACCGGATCGGAGAAGGATGCCTGAACATGCGTCGCCCCCAACGTGCTGCCACCTTTCTGAAACGGGCGGTCAGCCAGGAACCCTACAACCTGGAATTTCGCGAAAAATACGGTCTCGCCCTGGGCATGCTCGGACAGATCCAGCCCGCCAAACAAGCCTTTCTCTGGGTGTTGAAAGAAGATGCAGCCCGGCCTCTTGCCCTGACCAACCTGGGATACCTCCACGCCATTAGCGGCGACCTCACCGCAGCAGAAGCCTATTATCGACAGGCACTGAAACTGGATCCGGATTTTGGCCAGGCGAAGGAAAATTTGAAAGCTCTACTGGCAGTGAAGAAATAACCGGATGGAAATCACAAATCCTAAAAATCAAATCCCAAACAGAATTCCGTTGACTCGAATTTGTTGCCTTCTTTTTCTCCTCCCCTCCTTAACTCCTTAACTCCTTAACTCAATATACGTGTTGCCCACCGTTGATCTCATAATTGGCGCCGGTGATAAATGCAGCCTGTTTGCTGGCGAGAAAGCTGACCAGGTGGGCCACCTCATATGTGCCACCCAATCGACCCATGGGGATATTGGCGACGATCTTGTCCCGGTATTCCTGTGGTACGGCCATGACCATGTCCGTTCCGATATAGCCGGGTGAGATGGTGTTGACCGTGATCCCCAACTTGGCCACTTCAATGGCCACTGTTTTTGTGAATCCATGCATGCCCGCCTTTGCGGCCGAGTAATTGGCCTGTCCAAACTGGGCACGTTGCCCGTTGACGGAGGAGATATTGATGATCCGACCGTATTTCTGATCGATCATCGGATTGATCACACAACGGGTGCAGTTGAATGCGGAATACAGGTTGCTCTTGATCACGGCATCCCAGTTTTCAAAGCTCATCTTTCGGAATGAACCGTCCCGGGTTATGCCCGCATTATTAACCAGTACATCGATCACCCCGTGTTCTTCCTGGATCTTCTCCATCATGGCCTCCACTTCGTGATAATCAGACACATCCGCCTTGGCCATGGCAAAGTCAAAACCTTCCTCCTTCATCTTGGCATGCCATTCCTCTGCCTTGTTGTCCGTGCGGTAATTGGCAACCACATAGTAGCCGTCCTTGGCCAGCGTGCGACACATATCTGTTCCCAATCCTCCTGTCGCTCCGGTCACCAGAGCGATGTACTTTCCGTCTTTCATATTCCGCGATTGATTTGGTTTGCTCCAAGATAGGAAGGGGAAAGGGAAGTTGAATACTGGGTATTGAAAATATAGCCCTTGTTCAAATCAATCGTACAAAACAGCAATTAACCATGTATATTTGAAATGAAAATTCAATATTACATGATTATTGAACGAAAGTTGCGAAGCGATGTCCTATCACATCTCCGCCTTTTCCCAGCTGTAGCTCTGATCGGGCCCAGGCAAGTAGGAAAGACCACTCTCGCCAGGGATTTGAGTGCAGACCTTCCTGGCACTATCAGGTACTTTGACCTTGAACGTCGTGAAGATCAGGAGAGAATCCAGGCCGACCCTGGCTATTTTCTGGAACAATTCAAGGACGATCTGATCATTTTAGATGAGGTCCAGCGCATGCCAGAACTCTTTCCTGAACTGCGCTCGTTGATCGATCGAGATCGACGTCCCGGCAGATTTCTTCTTTTAGGTTCTGCATCTCCTTTGCTCCTACACAGTTCCTCCGAAACCTTAGCCGGACGAATCAGCTACCTCAGCCTTGAACCAATTCACTGGACAGAATTATCTGAAGACCTTCACCCTCTTTCTCTTTGGTGGCGAGGGGGCTTCCCCGATTCATTCCTTGCCAAGAAAGATGCTGAAAGCTGGCTGTGGAGGCGGGAGTTTGTTCGGACTTATGCTGAACGCGATCTGGCCCTATTGGGATTACAAACGAATATCTTGAAGCTTCGCACTTTTTTACGGATGCTGGCAGTCAACCATGGCCAGTTGTGGAATGCAGAAAGCCTTGGTCGATCGCTCGGTGTATCCGGGAATCAAATCAAGCGTTATCTCCTCTTTCTGGAGAGTTCATTTTTTACAAGAACCCTCCCTGCCTACTCAGCAAATTTGGGAAAACGACTGGTCAAGAGTCCGAAAGTATATCTCCGGGATAGTGGTTTACTCCATAGTCTTTTGGGAATATCCAACCCAAATGACCTGCCTGTCCACCCAATCGTCGGGGCCTCCTGGGAGGGTTTTGTGATCCAACAAATCCTGCAATTCCTGCCGCAGGATATTGAAGCAACATTTTATCGCACGTCTAATGGAGCAGAATGCGATCTGGTCTTGTCCAGAGGGAACACTGTGCTGGTATGTATTGAAGTAAAACTGGGTAATCGACCCCATTTGAGTAGAGGTTTTCATCAGGCAAGGAAAGATCTGGGGGAACCCAATACACTGATCATTACTTCAGCCAGTGAATCTTATTATCTAAAAGACAAGGTAGCCATCCGGTCATTTCCAAACTGTTTCCAACAGCTCGAGGAGTGGATATGCTGATACGTCCAGTCAAATCATCCGAAATTGTAAAATGCTCAGTTGACTCCATTTGATTTCTATCTTTCCAAAAAACTGACTGGAATGGCCTCCTCTTCTCTCGCAATCGCTACAACTGTTCTTGTCGCTCTTTATGGTGCCATAATCCTCTTCCTGGTCATCCGCGGGGCTCGTCAGACCAGGTCGCTGAGTGACTATGCTGTAGGCAGCCTCGCTTTCAGTCCCTCGATGGTCGGCCTCTCCCTGGCAGCTTCCATGACCAGTGCGGCGACCTTTATCATCAATCCGGGGTTTATCGCCTTATATGGCATCAGTGGCATCATCGCCTATGCCATCTTCCTCCCCCTGGCCCTCTATATCTCGCTGATTGTACTGACCAAAAGCTTCCGCCGGCACGGGCAGGCCGTCAAAGCTCTGTCCATGGCCCAATGGATCGGCAAACGTTTTGGAAGCAAGCGATTTGCATTTTTCTTTGCCCTTCTCTCCCTCTTGCTCATCACTTTTATCGTGTTGATCGCCGTAGGGATGACCAAGGTCCTGGCCAAGGCCCTCAATGCGGATGAGATCTGGATCCTGGCCGGCCTTGTGGTCTTTATTTTCGGCTATATGATGTTCGGTGGCGCCAACTCCATGGTCTATACCAATGCCATCCAGGCCGGGATCATGATCGTTGTGGCCATACTCCTGCTCACCTCCGGCTACGAACATTTCTCCGGTGGGGTTCACACTTTACTGGATCGGCTGGCAGCCATTGACCCAAACCTGAGTACGTGGAACAATCCGGGCAGTCCCCTCTTCCGAGATGCATTCGAGATCATCCTCTGTTCGATGGTCGTAGGTGTTGCCATCGTCTGTCAGCCCCATATTATCACCCGCTCCTTGCTCCTGAAGGAAGAAAGCCAGGTCAACCGGTTCCTGGCCACCACCATCATCGTGCAGATCCTCTTTTTCAGCGTGGTCATCGCCGGCTTGTATGCGCGGCTTTCCTTCCCCGATCTGATGGTCGAAGGCCAGGCCCTGAAAATGGACGGGATCATTCCAGCCTATGTCGTCTCCGAATTTCCGGTGTGGATCGGGCTGATCGTCATCCTCGGACTCCTGTCTGCCGGATTGTCCACGCTGGAGAACCTGATCCAATCTCTGTCGACCACGATTACTGCCGATATCATCCAACCCATCACGGGGATCACCGAAAACGACCCGAAGTCCGTTCACCTGGTCTGGATCAATCGCATTGTGATCGGCGTCCTGGCGCTGGTATCCTTCTGGTTTTCCAGAGAACAATTGCTGCATCCCAATCTGAGCGTAGGCATTTTTGCCCAGAACGGGGTGTACGCCTATTTTTCTGCGGCATTCATTCCGGTACTCTTCGGGATCTTCCTCCGGAATGTCCACCGGGCAGCACCCATCATCGCTTCTATGGTGGCGCTGGTCACACATTTTTCGGTGTACTATGGCCAGCTGACGCCCTACACCACCGGCCCCATCCGTAATCCCGCTGTTGCGGCCACCCTGGCGATCTTCGCTGCCGTGCTGAGTGGACTGATCGTCCATGCCCTGACCTGGCGAAAGGCGAAGCCGATCTCGCCATTGGTCCAGGAATAACGGTTGACGGGAATTGCCCCATCCTTGCACTGACAGAAGTAATAGAGAGATTCAAGGAGTACGTTATATCATCCTTGTTTGAAATCTGAACGTCTCACTGCAGTACCCAACATCTGGTGAGCGGCCAAACCCCCATTTCCCCTCCGCTCCTTATCACCACCACTCCTGAACTGTAAATCCTACCTTTGGCCTCCATGTCCACACACCCCCCTTATCAGCCCTATCCCTGGCCGGTCCGGTTTCGGAAGATCCGCCCCGATATCGACCTTGCCTATATGGATGTAGGGACCGGACCCAAAACGGTGATCATGTTGCATGGTCTGGGTAGTTACAGTCCTGCCTGGAGCCGGACGATCGAGGGGTTGAAGGATCATGCCCGATGTATCGCGATAGATTTTCCAAATTATGGAAGATCCTCTCTGGGTAATTTTCCCGTTTCCCTCCACTGGTTTGCCGAAGTGGTCCAGGATCTCATCCTGGATCTGAAGATCGACGGACCGCTCATCCTGGCTGGACATTCCATGGGGGCACAAGTCGCAGTGTGGTTCCATCATTTACAACTTCATCCACTTGAACGCCTGATCCTCATATCCCCGGCTGGCTTTGAGCAGTTCAGTTCGTTTGAAAAGGGCTGGTTCAAAACGATCAACCGCCCTTCCCTGATCCGCAATCTGACGGACAGCCAGATCTTGCGCAACTTCGAGGTCAATTTTGTCCAATTCCCGGAGGACGCCCAATTCATGGTGGAGGATCGACTCAAGCTGAAGGCCCATCGAAAGGCGTATGACTTTTACTGCAGGATGATCCCCAAATGCACCCAGGCCATGCTGGATGAACCCATTTGGGACCTGCTCCCGGATATCCAAATCCCCACCCAGGTGATCTTCGGTTTACAGGATACCCTGATACCCAATCCGATCTTGCACCCGTCTATGACCCTGGAGCAGGTGGCCTGGGATGGGACCCGTCGCATTCCGGGAGCTCACCTCAGCCTGATCCCGAATGGAGGTCATTTTGTACACTGGGAGCAACCTGACAAGGTGAATGAGGTCCTTCGTTCCCTGGTTGGCCGAACTTCGTCATAGTTTAAAGTCATATTTTTATTTCATTGTCAATCAGACCGCTGACAGCCGTCATTGGTGAATATCCTATCAGGGTCCTACCTTCATTGTGGCAGAGAATATCGTCCATCACAGGACTATCAATTACCTTAAGAGAGATATACCCCCCTATGGCCGAGATCTACCAATCGGACTGGATCGCTCGATGGGCTCTTTACCGCCCGGACCATATCGCTGTTGAAGAAGCAGAGAGTGGTCGTACCCTGACCTATGCCCAGTTGGAACATGCAGGAAATGCCCTTTCTGCACATCTGGTGATGGACCACGGGCTGAAAAAAGGGGATCGCATTGTCCTGCTGGCCGAAAACTGCCTGGCGTATGTGGCCTTCTTTGCCGCCGCCCAGAAAACCGGAGTGATCCTGGTTCCCCTCAACTACCGGCTGGCTGCTCCTGAAATTGCCTATCTGATCCAGAATGCAGATCCGCGGCTGATCATTGTCGAAGATCAGTTCAGGCCCTTACTGGATGCGCTTCCCCGGGACCATGGACGTCAGATCTTTCCCCTGTCCGCGCCGCAACGCCTGATCGATGCACACAAGGATACTCCCGGTGAGCCCTTTCCATCGGTGACCATCAATGAGGATGACCCCATCTTTATCCTGTATACCAGCGGTACTACCGGTTTTCCCAAAGGAGCCATCTATTCCTGGAAGATGCTGGTCTGGAACAGCTTCAACACGGCCATCAGCCTCATCCTGAATACCGAGAGTCGCACGATCAATTGCATGCCACCCTTCCATACCGGAGGCTGGAATGTCTTGCTGACACCCTTTCTGCATCATGGTGCCTATACCTGCCTGATGAAAAAGTTTGACGCCAAACGCGTGTTGACGTTATTGGAAGAAAAACAGGCCACCCTGTTCATGGCCGTGCCGACCATGCTCAAAATGATCGCGGATGAACCGGCGTTTACAAAGGCTGATTTTGGCCCTCTGATGTATCTCATTGTCGGCGGCGAGCCCATGCCCATCCCGCTGATCGAAACATGGGATCGCCAGGGTGTTCCTGTTCGACAGGGATACGGCTTGACCGAGGTGGGGCCCAATCTGTTTTCCCTTCATCAGGATGATGCCATGACAAAAAAGGGAAGCATAGGGCGTTCGAATTTCTATGTCCAAACGCGCATTGTGGATGAGGCTGGAAAAGAAGTTCCACCTGATACACCCGGCGAATTATTATTGAAAGGACCCATGGTCACACCTGGGTACTGGCGCAACGAGGAGGCCACTGAAAAGAATATCACCGATGGCTGGTTTCATACCGGAGACATTGTGAGGGAGGATCCCGAACATTATTTCTACGTCGTTGATCGCATCAAGAACATGTTTATTTCCGGTGGCGAAAATGTCTATCCGGCAGAAGTGGAGCGCGTCCTTGTGGGCCACCCGGATATTGCGGCGGCTGCCGTGATCGGCGTGCCTGACGAACGGTGGGGAGAAGTGGGCTTCGCCTTTGTCCAACCGGGATCTCCCGGCCTGGAAGAAGAAACGGTCCAGACCTATTGCAAGACCCAATTGGCAAAGTTCAAGGTGCCCAAATATGTATCGCTGGTGGATGACATCCCCAGGAACGATACTGGAAAAGTGGATAAAAAACGCCTGGCGGAATGGGCCAGGGAAAAAAGTAATCTCTAATCACGTTAAAATAATTCGCTTATGAAATGGATGAATGTGTTGTTTGTCGGAATTCTGGCTTTTGGCCTGGTCACGGCGCTGCCTTCCTGTAAAAAGGATGATGATAAGGCAACGTGTACCGACGGAATCCAGAACGGAGACGAAACAGGTGTCGATTGTGGCGGTTCATGTACAGCATGTCTGGTTGGTGTTCAGGGCAATTGGAAAAGCGTCGGAGCTAACATGGCTCCGGGTTTAGTGGCATTGGGCTTTGATTCGATTTATGCCGAGTTTAACACCAACTTTACGTATAAGGTTACATCGTATTCCGGTGGTGCACCCTTGGATCTTACTGGCACATACGTCCAAACGGAATCCGGATTCGGGTCCATTTGGAATATTACGGTGGACCAAACTGCCCCAAGTGTACTCACAAGCGAAGGGATCTTTGAGGTCGATGGGGATAACATGACCTATGAAGTTATCCAGACTGCTCCTTCAATTGGTGCTACAGCTCCAACAGCTGCAGCCGGTTTTGGCAGCGGTACTTTTGGAGGAAACCCCTTAGGTACGATATATGTACAGAAGTACGTCCGCGTCAATTAAGCCTGAACGACATGAAGGGCCACCACGGGTTGGTGGCCCTTTTTGATGTAAAATGCAACGCCTCATGAAATATGTTCTGCTCCTGTTGGTCGTTCTTTCCCTGCGCTCTACCCTCGGTGGTCAGGAAGAAGCTCCTGTTCATAAATTGTTCGATCAGGCCATTCCCGAGAGGCCAAACACGGAATTTCAGTTCCTGGCCTATTTTTATAATCAGGCTGTCACCGGAAATATCTATCCGGAAAATGATTTGTTCAAAGGGCAGGTCATCGGCCGACTCTTCGGGCAGAATACCACCAAGACATCGGACAGTATCCGGACCTTTTATGTGGAACAGCGCCTCCTCCCCTTTTTTATTTACCAACCCCGCCTGTTCAATGGCAAGGCCATCCTCAGGGCTTCCTTTGAGATCGACTGGACCTGGGGCGATGTGAATTATGGCGTCGGTGGCAATTTCGGGTCGGCTTTTTCTGCAGACCAGGTGAACCTGCAAACGCAGAATGTCGAACTCGAACTCCTGCCCTGGAAAGGCTGGGCCATCAACCTGGGATTACAACGACTCTTTGATACCCCGTACAACCCCTATCGCACCTATTTCGATAAAATGAACCGCAGTGGCTATAGACTGGCCTACTGGGGGAGTGATGCCGTAGGTATTAACGTACGAAGAGACCAGGACCACGGCAGCTGGAGAGTTGGATTCTATCAACTCTATGAGAATCTGGTCAACAAGGATGATGACGTCACCCTCACCGAATTCACCATTCACAGACACCTGACAAAACTGTGGAATGTGGGTGGATCCGTTTACTGGCTTCGCGATCGGGCCAACGGTGCGGGAGGCGTTTCCATATTGGGCCAGGGGCTCAACAGTGCGCTTGCCGATTACAACGGGGTGTATCGCTTTCCATTGGGCGGAGATCCCTATCGTGCCGATGTGTTCTGGGTCGGCAGTTTCTTCAGCCGTAATGAAGACATGATGTGGGATGCCTGGTCATTTACCGGATTTGTGAATGCCAACCTGGGAACTGTCCGCCAGCTGCAAAATGGCAACTGGAACAAGACAGTCGATATTGCCGGATTGGCCGCCAACCTTCGGATGAACTATCGCTATGGTCAGACCGAACAGGATGCCGCCACTCTGGATATGCTATATTCCAGTGGTGATAACGGCATTGAAGATGGCACCTATTCCGGGGTATTGACCGGTAACAACTGGGGCTCTCCTGGTGGCATCTTTATCAGCTCCGGGTCCTATCTTCTTTTTCCACACGGCAACGTAGTCAACAGGCTGGTCGCCGCAGTCAACGACATCGCCAACAGAGGCAGCGGCCTGACCGGTGGGACCATAGGCCTGTCCAGGGCATTTATTCCCCATCGCTGGTATGGCAAGGCAGGTATGGCGTCTGCGATCAGCAATGTCGAGTCGCCTGGAAATGGCGGATTCTATATCGGCACCGAATTCAATGCCATGACCGGACTCCAGCTCGGCCCCTTTATGAATGTAGAAGCACACGGCGCCTGGCTGTCCCTGGGAGACTATTATAATAGCCCGGCGACCAACGGTGGCGTCAGTGAACGACCGGCAAATCCGTGGACTGCCTTCCTGGTATTTAAATGGTTGATGTTTTAAGCAATCCTCATGAGAACAATAATTACGTATTCGCTCCTGCTGGTAATCTTTCTGACGGGTTGTGTCAGTCAACGACCTGTATCGGTCAAGACGATGTCGGACATCGTGTATCCTTTTCCGGTCAAGTCCGTTTCCCTTGAGGATGGCGTTCGTGTCGCCTATATGGAAGAGGGTCAGGGTGAACAGACACTTCTGTTTGTTCATGGACTGGGCAGCTATGCACCGGCCTGGAAAAAGAATATCGAAGGACTGAAAAATGAATTTCGCTGTATTGCCATCGATCTGCCCGGCTATGGCCATTCGTCCAAGGGGGATTACCCCGGTGATATGCGCTATTATGCAGATATCCTTGCCCGCTTCATCCAGAAAAAAGAATTGCACCATGTCACCCTGGTCGGTCATTCGATGGGTGGACAGATCGCCATTACGGTCGGATTGGGCTATCCGGATCTGATCGAACAACTGGTACTTGTTGCGCCGGCAGGCTTTGAGACGTTTACCAATGGTCAGCGCCAATGGTTTCGTGAGGTACTCACACCGGATGCCGTTCGACTCACTACAGTCACCCAGATCCGGGAGAATTTTGCAACCAATTTTTACCGGTTTCCAGAGGATGCAGAATTTATGATCCAGGATCGGATCGCCATTCGAGCAGCCGATGATTTTGGTTGGTACTGTGATATCATTCCAAAAAATGTCAGGGGCATGGTCAACGACCCGGTCTATTCACTTCTGCCCGAATTACAAATACCGGTGTTGAGCCTTTTTGGTGAATATGACAATCTGATTCCCAATCGTTTTTTAAATGGCGGCAAGACGGAAGATATCGCCAAAAACGGATCCAGTCAAATCCGCCAATCCGTACTGATCATGATCGAGAAGGCCGGCCATTTTGTGCAATTCGAAAAGAGTGAGGAAGTCAATGCGGCAATTCGGGGGTTTTTGAAAGCCTAGTGTCGAAGGCATCATGCCAGATCCTCGCTACGGCCTGATCCCTGCGAAACTTGTTTCGCTCCGGTCACGCAAACTGGTTCAAAAAAAAGCGCCTCCCGTAGGAGGCGCTAACTATTCAACCAAACCAAATGCGTAATAAACGTCTTGCTATTACTTATCTCGATCCACCAGCCATTGTGCAACGGCAGGGGTCAACATTTTCTGTGAGCGGCTGCCGACGAATACCCCGATATGACCACCTGGGAATTCCATCAGCTCCTTGTCTTTTGATCCGATCAGATCATTAATTGGACGTGTGCTGTCCGGCGGAACAATATGATCGTCCTTGGCGTAAATGGTCAGGACAGGCATACTGATCTTTTTCAGGTCGACCACTTGTCCACCCAGTTCAAAAGTGCCCTGGGCCAGCTTGTTATTCTGGTAGAGGTCCTTGATGAACTTGCGATATGTCTCCCCGGCCTGGGCAGGAGAATCGGAAACCCATTTTTCCATGCGCAGGAAGTTCATGAGTTTATCCTTGCTCTTGGCTACGTCATTAAAGCCGTAATACTTGCGCATTTTATTCATCGGCTTCAACAGGTCGAAACCGAAATTCAGGAAATCACCCGGGATCAATCCACCAAAGGATTCAACCATTGTATCGACGTCCATATCCCTTGACCACTTGAAGAGCAAGCCATCATTATCGGCAAACTCTACTGGTGTGACCAGGGTGATGAGGTTTTTGACCTTGTCCGGGTTCAGCGCACTGTAGATCAGGCTGAACGTGCCTCCCTGGCAAACCCCGAGAAGGTTGACCTTGTCGATGCCGTGGGCCTGACGCACATAGTCCACGCAGTGATCGAGATCGCCCAGGATATAATCTTCCATGGATTTGTATCGATCAGTACGTGTGGGATAGCCCCAGTCGATCACATAGACATCAATGCCTTCGGAGATCAGCTTGCGGATAAAACTCCGGTCCGGCTGAAGATCCATCATGGCCCAACGATTCACCAGCGCATAGCTGATGATCACCGGGGTTTTAGCCTTCGGCTTGTCTTCACGGGTAAAGTGAAAGAGTTTGACTTTGCCGTCTTCCCATACCACTTCACGAGGCGCGGTGGCTACATCAACCTCATTGATATCACCAATATTCTTGATGGCATCAGCTGCGGTATTCACCTTCTCTACAATATTGTCTGTCCAGTTTGCCATTGGTTCAGGTCTTTCAAAACATAAAATGAGGCTGCGTAGCCCTCCAAGGGATCAGGTCCATGACCTGTAGCAGAGGGCTACGCCAACCTTAAATCGTTATACCAGTGTTTTGGCTTTCAGCAATTTCCGGGCTTGTACGGCCCATTTATCCCGGTGTGCACGACCCTTGAAAGCAGGGATCAGCTCATCGATCATAGCATAGACCGTATCATCCATTTTGGCGACCTGCTTGAATGTGGAGATGCCCATTTCATGCAGCAGATTTTCCAACTTTGCCCCTATACCTTTGATCTCTTTCAGATCGTCGGCTACACCCTTGGGTGCCTTTCCGATCCGGCTGATCACTTCCTCTGCTGACGCCGGTGCAGATACCTTCACAGGTACTGTCCGGGTTTCCTCCTTGATGGTAGCTTTTTTTGGAGCCCCGTTCATCGGGGTGGTCACCTTCGCCATGCGTGCTTCCAGATCGCGAACCCGGCGACGAAGCTGAGTCGTCTCCTTTGCCAGATCGTCTGCCTCACGCTTGGTCATAAAGGGCCAATCCTTGAAGATATTCTCCAACATCTCGTCGTAGATCATCTTGGATTTCGCCCCGCTGGCCAATACCTGGTTTTGTGTTGCTGTATATTCTTCCGTATGCATGGTCTCCACGATAGCATTCTCCAGACGATTCATATAGTCTGTGAAGAATGTATCAAATGAAGGCAATTCATGATCCTTGTTATATGAATCACGAGCCTCCTGCATCATCGCTGGCAACACCTGTGCACCAGCATCCAGAACCATTTTCTGCAGTTTGGACGAGTGGTGCAGGTAGGCCAGATAGGAGAATTGCATCTCTTTCAATGACCGGAGGACCTCCGCCTGGGTATCATCACCCGAAACATGGAAATACGGCTCCAGATTCTGCTTCATCACCTCCTTGATACTATTCATGAAGGGGAAGAACTGATCTGTTTGCTGGTTACTCCAGTTGGTGAATGCCTCGTTCATTTCGAGAGCCTGCTCCTCTGCTGCCGGGAACATCTTCAGTGCGGCACCCCGCAACTGTTCGAAGAATCGGTTGGCCTGACGGGTCACTTCATCCAGGTCTTTCATGGGCTTGAAGCCCATGATCTTGCCGACAGCATCCGCATATTGGGTCGGGCTGACCATTTGCCAGATCATCCTGGGCTCGACCAGGCCATTCTGAATCATGCCCTGGATATTCTCCCACTGGGTGGTGAACATCTTGTACATGTCCATATAGGTCTGGAAATGAGGGCGGAGTTGCTCCGGAAGCTTATGCTTGAACGCATCTGCATACCAGGTCTCCGTTTGCTGCGCAAACTGTTTCCACATATCTGTGGAACCCGTACCCATTGACGATTGCTTCGACATGGCAGACTGGGCCATTTCCATCCACTGCTTCATGAAGTTGCCCTGCATGTCCTGCCATTGTCTGGCCAGGTCTGGCTGGTTGCCCAGCATGCCGGTCGTTTTCTCCATGGCATCCTTCCAGAATTTCTCCTGTTGGGACCACCATTCCTTCAATGGGTCAGTGGCGGGCTGGCTTTGTCCGGCAAATCCCTTTGCAGAGTCCTGCCAGGCTTTCCAGAAATCACCTGTCTTGTTGAAGTCCATCCAATTCATGATCGGGGGTTTTAGAATTCCGTACAACTAGATCCGTCTGTCCGTCAGGATCAGACTAGTTCCACATGGTGCGGAATGCATCCATATTCTTCTTGGTGGCATCCACCATGGCGTGCATGTTGTCATTGTAGATGTCAAACATCTTTGCAAACGGATTGTCAGCCTTTGGTTCGTTGGCAGCTGTGATCGCCTCACGATAGAACTCCATCGTTTTGTTGGCATAGTTCATCTGCACTTCCATGGCCTTGGTCCACTGCTCGGTAACACCTTCGACACCTTTCTCCATCATCTCAGGCTTGGTCGCTGCTTCCAGCAACTGCTTCTGCTCCTTCATGAAGGCATCAAACAGTTCCTTGCCCTTCTTGGTCCACTTGTCTTCTACTTTGAAGATCTCCATGGCCTTCTGGGTGTTGTTGGTGATGGTATCAACCAACTTGGTTTGGTTCTCAACCAGGATTTCGAATGGGAAAATAGGTGCTTTCATGGTGGTAGATTTTTTCGTTGTGGTCTTCATGGTTCTTTTCCTTTGTGCAAAGGTACAGGCAGATCACCCGGAAGTAAAGCAGATGTAAAAGTAAAGGTATATGACTTATCCACTAAATTAACTAATAAATACCATATATTATTGTTTTACAATTACTTATGCAATTCATGACAGTCAAGACTTAAATTTTTATTGCCCTGATAATGTGAATATTTGCAATTCACAATAGGTGATCGCCACCTTCTCCTTTGATCAAATTTGCAACAAATGGCTCATCATAGTCTAATAGCAGCCTTGAACTGAAATATTCCCACCCAATACAGATATTTATATTAATCTAGTAATCAATTCATTACATAATTTCTATTCCATATTATAGAGTTGGTCACACCATGGCATCTCTTTGGTTTGGTTCCTTTCCGCGGTTATGCCGGTTAGATTTGTTGCCATACAAACACAAGCAATATGAAACGTTTGGAGAATAACGTTGCCATCATTACCGGCGGCGCCATGGGAATTGGGAAAGCCACAGCGATCCGTTTTGCTGAGGAAGGTGCCACCGTGGCCATCTGGGATGTCAATAAAGAAAAGGCGGAGGCAGTGGTCGATCAGATCAAGGCCACCGGAGGAAAGGCTCGCTTCTATGCGGTCAATACCATGGATGCGGAGCAGGTCACTGCTGCTGCAGCTGCTGTCCAGGCAGATTTCGGCCGGATCGATATCCTGATCAACAATGCCGGCATCACCCGCGACGCCAGCCTGAAAAAAATGACCAAGGAACAATGGGACCTGGTCATCGGTGTCAACCTCACCGGGGTCTATCAATGCACCCAGGCCGTTGTCCCCTATATGGAGGCGAACAAATACGGACGAATCATCAATGCCTCTTCCGTGGTCGGTCTGACCGGAAATTTTGGACAGACCAACTATGCAGCGACAAAAGCCGGGGTCATTGGCATGTCAAAGGTCTGGGCCCGTGAGTTCGGGCGTAAAGGCATTACCTCCAATGCCGTCGCTCCCGGGTTCATCCATACCGAAATGATGGATACCATTCCGGAGAAGGTCCTGGAGAACCTCACCAGCCGAACGCCTTTACAGCGCCTGGGCACTGTGGAAGAGCTGGCCAATGCCTATCTCTTCCTCGCCTCCCCGGAAGCCAGCTTTATCAATGGTGCAGTCCTGAGTGTGGATGGTGGATTGTCTCTGTAACCGGCATTCTCCCCTCCACCGGATATTCTGTAATTTCCGCAGGTGAAACAAAAGCTCCGGAAATTTCAGGAATTCTCCGAAGGCCTCCTTCCTCATGAAACGGGATGGCTGGTCACGATACATCAGTTCACCGACCCGGAGAAGATCTCCATCCTCGAACGGCTCGATCATAACAGTCGGCTCATTCGGGATCCCCTTCCGTTTGATGAGGAAATTGACAAGCGGAAATACTCCTACATCATCTCCTGGGTCGGTGAGCGACTGGCCACCATCGATGTCGATCACCAGTTTCGTATCCTGGTCCACCTGGAAGAACAGATCGCAACCGACGGCATCCAGCCGGATGAGGAACGACTCCTGTCCCGGATCCTGAAGGATACGGATCACCGGAGCTACAACTTCTCCAAGATCTATGCCCTGGCCCGGCAATACCGCCATTTTCTGCTGATCCGCATGCGGTACCGACAACATGCGGAGGTGGATGATTTTCTGCGCACCTATCGGGCCCATTATGATCACTCGCGGGACATCGGCGACAAGATCCACTATGCCACCCAGGATATCGTCAAACAGTATGCGGGCAGCCCGGCTGAATCCATCCAGTGGGAGCGATGGCTCACGGACATCTTTACGGATGATCAGGTCGACGGTGCCAACCGATACATGGCTCTGGTCCGGCTGACCTTCCTCTATTTCAACTACAAGCAGTTCGAACCCCTCCGCGAAAAGTTTGATCGTTACGATCAACTCCTGAGCCAGGGCATCTATTACTCCCGCCGGCTCCTGATCAACTACTACAGCAACCGGCTGCTCCTGCACAACTTCTGTGGCGAATACGATCAGGCGATCTGGTACGGATACCTGTCCATCCGGGAAAAGAACACCGATTACATTCACTATGTGAATACCCTCAGTGGTGTCCTCCTTCGCCAGCAACAGCATGAACAGGCGCTCTCCGTCATGCGGAAGGCTTATCCCGAACTCAAGGCCACGATCTCCTTCCACAACCGGCTGGTCTTTGTGGCCTTCTATCTGCGGGCCCTGCATGCAAATAGCCTCCTGACCAATGCGGAGAACTATGCCGAATCCTTCCTGCGCGCCTACAGCCAGGAGATCTTCGATCATCGCTGGCATCTTTTCTTTACCGTCTTCTTTGACATCCTCTTGCACAGGGACAAAACTGCTCGCCTGGTCCGGCTCGCCCGGAAGTATCGTCTGGTCCAACGCGAAAAGGAACATGTCGAACGCTCAGGGACTCATCCCTATCTGCAGTGGCAATACACCCTGGCTGCCTTCCTCGAAATGAAGATCACCAGGGCAAACCTCGAAAATATGGTAGCACATCTACCAGCCTCTGATGAAACGGCCGGCGGACCCGGGCTGAATGCCTTCCTCGCTCACCTCAAACGACTGGTTCCCGAAGTAACCCGCGGACAGCGTGAGCCACAGGGGGATCGCTGATCTACCCTGCATCTTCCCATTTCGGCCTACCTTTGCCATCCATGTTTACCCTCCAGACAACAGATCCCGGTTCTTCAGCCAGGGCAGGACTGATCCAGACCGACCACGGTGAGATCCAGACGCCCATATTTATGCCGGTCGGCACAGTCGGCACTGTAAAAGCCATTGCCCAGGATCAGTTGAAAGACATCGTCCAGGCACAGATCATTCTGGGTAATACCTATCACCTCTATCTGCGTCCCGGGCTGGATGTCCTGGAAGGTGCCGGCGGACTGCACCAGTTTATCGGCTGGGATCGACCCATGTTGACCGACAGCGGAGGCTATCAGGTCTATTCCCTGGCAAAATCCCGGAAGATCAACGAAAACGGGGTGGTTTTCCAATCCCATATCGACGGTTCCCGTCACCTGTTCACCCCGGAGTCCGCCATGGACATCCAACGAGTGATCGGAGCAGATATCATCATGGCCTTTGATGAATGTCCTCCCTATCCCTGTGACTATCGATATGCGAAAGACTCCATGGAACTGACTCACCGGTGGTGGACCCGATGCAAAGAACATATGGCTAAAACGGAGACCAAATACGGTCATCGGCAGTTCCTCTTTCCCATCATCCAGGGAAGTACCTATAATGAATTGCGGGTGGCTTCGGCAGAATTCATGGCAGCCCAGGATGCACCCGGCATTGCCATAGGTGGCCTCTCCGTCGGTGAACCCGCAGAAGAGATGTACAAGATGACCGAACTGGTCACACCCATTCTCCCGACAGATCGGCCACGCTACCTGATGGGGGTCGGCACACCGGAGAATATCCTGACCTGTATCGGGTTGGGGATCGATATGTTCGACTGTGTGATGCCCACCCGGAATGCCCGTCACGGCCTGTTGTTTACCCGGAACGGTATCATCAACATCAAGAACAAGAAGTGGCAGGATGACTTTACCCCGGTGGACCCGGATGGCCCCTGCCCGGCCAGTCGAGAGACCAGCAAGGCGTACCTGCGACACCTCGTGCACAGTGGTGAGATCCTGGGTGGAATGCTGGCCACACAACACAACCTGAGCTTTTATCTGTGGCTGGTCGGAGAAGCCCGCAAGCATATTCTCGATGGCACGTTCTCTTCCTGGAAAACGGCCATCCTGCCCAAACTGACCCAACGACTCTAGGATATGTTGAAGCGGATCGATCGATATATCCTCAAGCGTTATCTGAGCACCTTCCTGTTCACGGCCTTGCTCTTTTCTCTGATCGCCGCCGCTATCGACTCTAGTGAAAAACTGACCAAGTTCATCAAGAATGACCTCTCACTCATCGAACTGGTCGAACGCTACTATATCCATTTCTTCCCCTATATCAACGGTCTGCTCTGGCCACTCTACGCCCTGATCTCCGTGATCTTTTTCACCTCACGGCTGGCCTACAACTCCGAAATCATCTCCATGTTCAATGCCGGAATGAGCTTCCGGCGACTTCTGCGTCCGTATATGATCGGCGCCACCATCATGGCCCTGGGGCATATGGTAGGCAACCACTATTTCATTCCGATGGCCAACAAGGCCCGGCTGGATTTCGAGTATCAGTATATCTGGACGACCAACGACAAGGGGCAGACTAACGATCTCCACCTCTTTCTCAAGCCGGGCGAAAAGATCTTTATCAATTTCTACCGCAAGGCCGACTCATCGATGATCGATGTCCGGCTGGAACGATATGAAGGCCAGACCCTGACCAGTATTCTGAAAGCGCGTTCAGCTCGTTGGATGAGTGCGACCCGAACCTGGCGCCTGCGCAGCTATGAGATCCGCCAACTGGACTCCCTGGGTGGCGAACACCTGATCTCCGGCATGGGGGAGGAACTGGATACCATGCTCAATCTGGAGCCGGCCGACTTTGTCCAGTATGTCGATCAGAAGGACATGATGACCACGCCTGAACTCAGTCACTATATTGAAAAACTGCGCAGTCGGGGAGCGGGAAACACCCGGAAGTTCGAGGTGGAGCGACATCGACGAACCGCAGATCCCTTTACCATCCTGATCCTGACCATTATCGGGGTAGCTGTGGCGTCCCGGAAGGTACGGGGAGGCATGGGCCTCCATCTGGCCATCGGGATCGGCATGGGAGCGATCTATATCTTCCTGTCGCGATTCTCGACCACTTTCGCCATGAATCAAAGTCTCTCGCCACTTTTGGGTGTGTGGATTCAAAATATCATCTT
>JAUIEA010000201.1 GCA_030429045.1 Bacteroidia bacterium
CAGGATTATGGTCGGGCAGGTCCAGTTTACGGACACAGAGCGAATCAAAGGGGTCATTCATGATGGACGATGTAACTTTGAGGTGAAAATAGCGAATGGTGCTGGATGAACAACCACAAGGACCCGAGGAGCAGGACGGGATCGATGAATTTTACGAAGAAGTAGAAATACTGGTGGATCCCGGACAGGGACCGCTTCGGATCGATCGATTCCTGACCGATAAACTGGAACGGGTCTCACGGAACAAAGTCCAGAACGGCATCTCGAGCGGGGCTGTCCTGGTCAATGGCAAGGAGGTCAAATCCAACTACAAGGTCAAACCGCGGGACTTCATCAAGGTTATTCTACCGCGAACCCTGGATGGCTTGGGCAAGGCCATCGCCCAGGACATTCCCCTTGACATCATTTATGAAGATGAGGATCTGCTGATCGTGAACAAACCCGCCGGTTTGATCGTCCATCCAGGGATCGGAAACCCCGATGGAACTCTTGTCAATGCCCTTGCCTATTATTTTCAGGATGAAGACCTGCCGATCATGCCGGGCAATATTGCCGATCGTCCTGGACTGGTGCATCGCATCGATAAGGATACGTCCGGACTGCTGGTCATTGCCAAGAGTGAATATGCCATGAGCCATCTGGCCAAGCAATTCTTCCACCATACGATCAAGCGGACCTACTGGGCACTGGTCTGGGGTGAACCGGACCCCCTCGAAGGTACCATCGAGGTGAATGTCGGTCGCCATCCCCGGATCCGGCAACAACAGGAAGCCTTTCCGGACGGTGATGTCGGCAAGGTGGCCATCACGCACTATCGGGTTCTGGAAAGTTTCTACTATGTCAGTCTGGTGGAATGTCGGCTGGAAACGGGCCGAACCCACCAGATCCGCGTGCATATGAAGCACAAGGGGCATCCCCTTTTCAGCGACCACATCTATGGGGGACACCAGATCAGGAAGGGAACGGTCTATGCCCGGTACAAACAATTTGTCGAAAAGGCATTCCAGGATATGCCTCGCCAGGCACTGCATGCGCGCACCCTCGGTTTTGTCCACCCCACAACCGGGGAACAGATGGAATTCGAGGCTCCCTTGCCGCCGGATTTTCAATCCGCCCTCGACCACTGGCATCGATGGTCCAACCGGGAATCTTTTAAATAGATGGAATGATCGAACAGAAAATCACAGCCCTCGCCCGATTGGGCAAAGAACTCCATCCCCAAAATTCGGCGTTACACGCTGTCGTCCTGGAGGCCGGCAAATTTAACCCCTGGTTCACCCCGAAACAGGTGTACACCGCTTTGCAAAACATCCGGGAGACCATGCTGGACCCAGCCCGACTGCGAAGTTGGGTCAATACGTATTCCCTTTCATCAGTTTCGATGACACCCAAAAAGGTAGGCCTGGTAATGGCCGGCAATATCCCCCTTGTCGGGTTTCATGATTTCCTGTGTGTGTGGCTCAGTGGACATCTTCCACTCATCAAGTGTTCCGACAAGGACGCACACCTGCTCCCGTTCTTACTGAACCAATTGATCACGATCGATCAGGAATTCCAGGGCGACTGGAAATGGGTGGACCGACTGGCAGATTTCGATGCGGTGATCGCCACTGGAAGTGATAATTCAGCCCGGTACTTCCATGCCTATTTCGGGGCATACCCGAATATCATTCGAAAAAATCGAAATGGTGTGGCCATCCTGACCGGGCAGGAAAACACTGAGCAACTCCAGGCCCTGACCCGGGATATGCTGACGTTTTTCGGCCTTGGATGCCGGAATGTCTCCAAATTAGTGGTTCCCGAAGGGTATGACTTCGAGCCGCTCCTGACCCTCCTGGAAGACTATCCCGAACTCAATGAACACAACCGGTATCGCAACAATTTCGATTACCAGTTTGCCCTGTGTATTATGAATCAGGAAAAGCACTTTACAAAAGGGCAGGTGCTGTTTCGGGCCCATCCAGGCTTATTATCACCAATGGCGACCATCCATTACGAGGAGTTTACAAATTTGGAACACGCCCGATCCATCCTGGAACGGGACTTGGATCAGATCCAATGTATCCTGGGTGAGGTGGACCTGCCGGGCATGGACCTCCTGCCACTCGGGAGCAGTCAGTGCCCCGGATTGACCGATTATGCCGATGGTGTTGACATCATGGCATTTCTCACGCAATTGCATGGTCATGCGAAAAATTGAAAAGGCAAGAGCGATACAGGCGATTCTGGATGATCTGTTCCCGGAAGTTCCCATCCCGTTAAATCACGACGATCCGTATACGCTACTGGTAGCGGTCCTGCTTTCTGCCCAATGTACGGATGAGCGGGTGAATCAGGTCACACCCCGTTTGTGGCAATTGGCCAGGACACCCCAAACCATGGCCCGAAAGACTATCGAGGAAATTCAGGCTATTATCCGGCCCTGCGGATTGGCGCCCGCCAAAGCCAAAGGGATTCATGGCCTGTCACAGATCCTCACGGAGAAGTACGAAGGTGTGGTACCTGCAGATATGGATGCCCTTGAGCAGTTGCCGGGTGTAGGACATAAAACGGCATCCGTGGTAATGAGCCAGGCATTCGGCGTGCCTGCCTTTCCGGTCGATACCCATATTCACCGTCTGGCCTGGCGATGGACCTTGTCCACCGGTAAGAATGTCGCTGAAACCGAAAAACATCTGAAGGCCATTTTCCCGGAATCATCCTGGAACAAACTCCACCTCCAGATCATCTATTTTGGTAGGAGTTATTGTCCAGCAAGGGGCCACAACCCCTACGATTGTCCTATTTGTTCGATCTACGGAAGGCGGGAGATGTTCCGGGAATTTGACAAGACCATGGCTAGAAAATCGACTAGAAAGGGTAGTTGATCAGAAGATTCAACCAGTTGACATCCAATTGATTGGCCCAATGGCTTCCACCTACCTTGTAAGGGTATCTCAGTTTGGTACCAACGTCGTAAACGATGACGAAATACTGAAAATTCAGCCGGATGCCCAACCCGCCGGCCAGTCCCCATTCCTTGTGCATATTGGCCAGGCTTCCTCCTTCCTGTCCTTCTGTATCCCGTAGATTCCACACATTGCCGGCATCGAGAAATGCAGCCCCTTCCAGAATCCAGAAAATGGACTGCCGCCATTCGATGTTTGCTTCGAGCTTGATGTCACCTCGAGAGAAGAAGCGATTCTGGGCATTCTGTACGGGGCGCACACTGCCCGGTCCCAGTTCACCATTCAACCACCCGCGCATACTGCTGGGGCCTCCGGCAGAAAACTGCTTGATATAGGGACTGCTCCGATCATCACCGATCGGGACGATCAGTCCGGAGTAGAATCTTGTCGCCACTTGCCGGCCCTTTCCAAACTTTCGAGAATAGGTCCATTGGGAATCTGCCCGCAGATATTTGGCGAATCCGATTGAACCGGCGGTCCAGGTTTTTCCCTTCCGGTCAAACAGGTTGGCCAGAGTATTCAAACCCAGGATCTCCATGCCGGATTGCTCAAACCCGGCTTTTACCGACCAGGACTCCCCGAATCGATTGATCGGCGCGACATAATTCGCTGTAATATTCCGAAAGAGGAAGCCGGTCAGAAACTGGTCTTCAAAAGCGCTCTTGAAGCCCTCAGGAACGACCATCTCAAACTGCTCTTTCAGATCATTGCGGATATAATCCACTTGAAAATGGTCCAGGGTGATCCCGAAGTTCGCCGAGGGATTATACCGGAATCCATAATGCAGGTTGACGTAATGGATCTCCCAGAAATTGAGGAGGTTATTGTAGGTATAGTTAAGGGATAGGTTGCTTTTGGCATCGTTGTCGAAACGTTGTTCCCAACGACCGAGGAATGAATCTTCCTTCCTGCTTTTCCAGAAGCCCAAATAGTCTTCAAAGAAGGGAAAGCTGAAATCCAGTTTGGCAATCCCATTTCCTGCATTGACCATCAGGGGTTGAAAATTGAATTCGACTCCGGGTTCCAGGGTAAAATCCATTTTGATGGCTCGCCGGAGGATATTGCGATGGGTAAATGAATTGGAAAACGAGACACCCAGGACATTCGAGTTGTCACCGATGGCTGTTGTATTATTCACTTCAAAACTGAAATCGAGGGCCTTCCGCGGAGTCGGAGTCAATTGGACAAAGAGGTTGACATATTCAGGGAGGGTATCCGTCAGCGTGCGGATGTTGACAAATCGGTACACCCCGAGGGAGGAAAGCCGCCTGTTCGTCTTGTCGTAGGCCGACTCCTTATACAGGGAATCCGGCCGGAGTGTCATTGCGCGATAGAGTACCTCGGGTCGCAGGTAGGGTTCATTCCGTTCATCTCGGATACGCATAGCGCGATAGGTGGTATCCACCCCGA
>JAUIEA010000202.1 GCA_030429045.1 Bacteroidia bacterium
GATGAGGAAGGAGGATACGAGATACTTCATTTCGACAGGGGTTGATTCACCAGGACCAGTTGTTGGTCGGATTGATTGACCAAACGAGTGATCTGTTGGAATCCATACACAGAGCCATCAAAAAAAGTTCGCCAGGTGATGTCTTTTGCCGGATCGAATCGATACAGAAGATGACCCTGGGCCATCAGAAGACTGCCATCGGGCAACAGGCAGAAGTCTTCGGCACCCGGCAGGGATTTGATGATGATCTCCGTGCGATCGAAATTGGGATCATAGCGCTTGATGTACCAGTCATTCTCGGTTACTTTCTGCAGGAAGATCAGATGGCCGCTTGCGCTTCTGAGCAGGCATCGTCCGATCCTCGATGTCAAATAGGTCGGTTGATCCTGGCTTTTTCCGATCAGATGGAGGCTGTGGGGTTCGCCGACGATAAAGAGAGCGGCTGTGTCAGGCGACAGCCAACAGTGATATCCAATACCGGTCACGTCAGGAAAAAGAGGGTGATGGGGGCCGGATGGTCGGGTGGGGTATTGCCATAGCCGCTGGGTCTTGTCGGGATCTGTTTCAACCACGACAGTACTGAACCCTCGTCCACCGGGCATAAGTGTCGGGCTGTATTCACTCGCGCGGGTGTGCGTGATCCTGTGGCGAGCCCCGGTGGTGAGATCCAGAGACCAGATATCCGTTTGGGAGGTATCCTGGAAATCAGAGGTGAACCAGATCTCATCCGGCTGAAAGAACGCGGGCTGATTATTGTATCCGGTTGCGTTGAAGGCCGTGAGATAGCGGGGATTCAACAGAGGGTGAGTCGAGCTGCCCAGGTCGAGATCAAACAGGTAAATATTGGTATTGGGCAGTTGGGCGGTTACGGGTAAACTGATGCATTCCATCGAAAACACGAGCGACCACAGGAGTAGGTGGGAAACATGGGCGAATCTGGAACACATTCTGGAGGTGGATTTAAGGTGAAAATAAGCAATAAATCGATGGACCTTGCCTATTGGAAATATGAAAATTCCTATCTTATGCCAAAATCTGGAGTTATGATGAACGAACCACTTTCTACGATAATGACCACTGAGTTGATCACCGTCGGGCCGCAGGACACTCTTGCCAAGGCAGAGGAACTGCTTTCCACCCGAAGGATACATCATTTGCCTGTTGTCGAAGGAAAGAAACTGGTTGGGTTGTTGACCACCTATGATCTCTTCAAACTCACCTACTCCCGTGCAGAATATGCGACGGTCAAGGTGGCTGACGTGATGACCAGGAAGTTGGCGACATTGGAACCGGGAGATCATATTGGTACTGCCGCTGAGATCTTTCTGGCTCACCTCTTCCATGCCATACCCATCGTGAAGGATGGTGAACTGAAAGGTATCGTTACCACTCATGATCTGTTGAAATACAGTTTTAAGAAAGAATATTCCAGCTTACCCTGGACAAGCTGATAGCTTCAAAAGGTCCCCGAATTTCGGGGGCCTTTTGTTTTTAGATTTCATGCGATTAGGCTATCTTCGGCCGGTCTTTAGAGCCCCAATACATGGTAATAGGAATCTTGAAAGAGGGAGAAAATCGTGTCTCAGTGATCCCCGCTGATCTATCCGCCCTCAAGAAAATGGGTGTTGAACATATTCAATTGGAATCCGGAGCAGGACTAGCTGCGTTACAGCCTGATCAGGCATATATCGACCAGGGTGCAACCGTTGCATCCAGAGCGGATATCCTGAGCAACTCGGATCTTCTGTTGTGTATCCATCCACCCACCGACGGGGAACTGGATAAGATGAAAAAGGATGCTGTTCTGATCGGGCAGTTCAACCCCCTCCAGGATCACCAGATTATCGATACGTTCGGCAGTAAAGGAAGGACCACATTCAGCATGGAGCTCATTCCGCGAACAACGCGAGCTCAATCCATGGATGTCTTGTCGTCCATGGCCATGTTATCCGGATACCGTGCCGTACTGTTGGGTGCGACCCATTTACCCCATATGTTCCCCATGTCCATGACGGCGGCCGGATCCATCCGGCCTGCAAAGTTGCTTGTCCTGGGGGCCGGCGTGGCGGGCTTGCAGGCGATCGCTACCGGGCGACGCCTGGGTGCGGTTGTCGAAGCCTTTGACGTCCGAACAGCCGCTCGTGAAGAAGTGGAGAGCCTGGGTGCCAAATTTGTCGCCGTTGAAGGCGCTACAGACGATTCCAAGGCAGGTGGCTATGCAGTGGAACAGACCGAAGAATACAAGCAGCGCCAGGCCGAGCTGATCGCCGATCATGCGGCCAAGGCGGACGTAGTCATCTGCACCGCACAGATCCCCGGTCGAAAAGCTCCACTCCTGGTCACTGAAGAAACGATCCAGCGGATGAAACCCGGATCGGTCGTAATCGATCTGGCGGCATCAACGGGTGGAAACTGTGCCCACACAGTTAACGGTGAAACGACAACCGTAAACGGGGTTTCCATTCTCGGCTACAGCGACCTGCCATCCGCCATGGCTGCAGATGCCAGTAAGCTTCTCAGTAAGAACCTCATCAACTTTGTGGCCTTGTTGATCAAAGAGGGTGAGCTAGACCTCAATTTTGAGGATGATATTGTTGCCGGTACCTGCCTCACACGAGAAGGGGAATTGGTCAACGCCCGTTTGAAACAGATATTGAATCGCTAAACCATATCATCATGTGGCAGGATTTTGCCCAATTTTTCCTGGATTACAGGGACTTTATCTACGTGATCATCCTATCCATTTTCCTGGGTATCGAAGTGATCAGTAATGTCCCTGCCGTTCTTCATACCCCATTGATGTCCGGGGCAAACGCCATTCACGGAGTGGTGATCATCGGTGCCATCATTGTGATGGGACACGCCGCTCCGGATGATTATCTCTCCCTGATCCTCGGGTTTCTGGCTGTTATTCTTGGCACCCTGAATGTAGTGGGTGGCTTTGTGGTGACCAACCGCATGCTGGCCATGTTCAAGCGCAAGAAGTAACCCTTTCCAATCACACACGAACTACCTGACATATGTTTTGGTTAGAAATAGCCTATCTGATCGGCTCCCTTTCCTTCATCCTCGGATTGAAGATGCTGAGCAATCCCGATACGGCGAAAAAAGGAAACCTGTACGCAGGCATTGGGATGGGAATAGCCATTCTCGGTACCATTCTGTTACATCGGAACGGCGAAGGTTCCTCCATCGGCAATATTCCGTGGATTTTGCTGGCAATGGCCATCGGAACGGTGGTCGGATACCTGCTGGCCATGAAAGTGAAGATGACGGCGATGCCGCAAATGGTATCCCTGTTCAACGGAATGGGCGGGGCTTGTGCAGCCATCATTTCCATTGTGGAATATCAGGGGCATCACAGCCAGGATTTCTGGTTGATCCTGGTCATTTACCTGGGATTGGTCATCGGAAGCATCTCCTTTGCCGGAAGTATGATCGCCTATGGAAAACTGGATGACCGGATCAAGGATATTCGGGCCAACTGGCTACGTATCTTCAATCTTGCCATTCTGGCGGTGATCGTGGTGCTGGTCGTAATGGGTGTCCTGGATCCTGGCAATGCCACGTTGTTGTGGGCCACCTTGATCCTCTCACTGGTCTATGGTGTCTTTTTCGTGATGCCGATCGGTGGTGCAGATATGCCCGTTGTGATATCCCTGCTGAACTCGTTCACGGGCATGGCGGCTGCCTTTGGTGGCTTCCTGTACAGCAACCAGGTCATGCTGACCGGGGGGATTCTCGTCGGTTCGGCCGGAACGATCCTCACCATCCTGATGTGCAATGCCATGAACCGGTCACTGTTGAATGTGCTGGTCGGTGCTTTTGGCGGTGGTGGAGCTGCCGGACCCCGGGAGTTGGGCGAACAGTCTGTCCGGGAAATTCAGAGCACAGATGCTGCCATCCTCTGTGCGTATGCTCGCCGGGTAGCGATCATTCCAGGGTACGGTCTTGCCGTCGCCCAGGCCCAGCATATCTGTCACGAGTTCGAAAAACTCATGGAAGAAAAAGGTGTGGAGGTCTACTATGCCATTCATCCAGTAGCCGGCCGGATGCCCGGTCACATGAACGTATTGCTGGCCGAGGCTGACGTACCGTATCCCAAACTTCTGGAAATGGAAGAGGCAAATGACCTGATGCCAAATACGGATGTCTCCATCATTATTGGTGCCAACGACGTTGTCAACCCGGCGGCAGAACATGACCCGGCCAGTCCGATCTATGGCATGCCGATCCTCGATGTCGAGAATGCCGGAACGGTGCTGTTCGTCAAGCGCGGCATGGCGTCGGGCTATGCCGGCGTGCAGAACGAACTGTTCTTCCGCGACAATACGA
>JAUIEA010000040.1 GCA_030429045.1 Bacteroidia bacterium
TGGTTTCCATCAATGGCGAAACCTTTGAGACGGAAGGTCAGGGCATACATCCTTATCTGATCATGAATGGACTGAACAGTACGGCCACCGGTAGCGGAGGATGCAACCGCATCAATGGCACATTCCTCCTTCGGGGAAATAAAATGACATTCGGCCCTTTCATTTCGACCAGAAGGGCTTGCCCCCTCCTGGACCTGGAGAGCCAGTTGATGGCTGCGCTTTCCGAACAGACCTGGGATCTGGAGGTCTCGGACCAGCTGGTCTTGACGCTGGATGACCAGACCATCATCTTCAGGCCGAAACGCTGATCAGAATCACTTTGGCAATCATACAGGTTCCATTGGCCGACATGTATATTTGGAGATGGAACCCCTGTTTACCGTTCGTTGGTTGAGATGGATCGGCCGCACTCTGGCGATCGCGGAATTTCTGCTTTGGGGCGCATTTTTTATCGAACACCTGGGCTGGTTCAGTGATCCTTCTTCGGCATCTCCACCAGCACAGGTCTGGTTTCAGCAGTTGGCGCACCTGGCATTGCTCATCGGCTACCTTTTGATCTGGAAATGGGAACGCCCCGGCGCCATCGTCATTCTCATAGGTGCCCTCACCTTCTTCCCCTTCATCGGCGGACCGAACACCTGGTGGTATGCCCTATTTGCCGTCTCACCGGCTATCTTTCTGTTTTTCGCCTGGAGAAAAGAAGCGAGTTGATCGGTTCCGGATGGTGGTCTACCGTATCCGCCTTGTCCCGGTTGGGACTGGCTGTCTATGGTCGCAATGACCTGTTGACCCGGCAGTGGATAAAACATCATCCACGGCATCGGGATGCCTGTTCGCGCATCCTGCAATACAGCAGGCTCAGTGCCATCACGACTTCCTGGTTCACCACCCTGCGTGGACATCCTCCCACCGGAGCAGAACGACGAAATGCCCTGCTCATCGGGATCATGACCCCACTTTATGATGATCTCATGGATGAGGGAGGCTTCACTCATGAGGAGATCCTGACGGGCCAGGGCAAAGGAAATCCTTCTTTGAAAACCGTTCGATCCATCCTGGATGAGTTGACGCATACCTGTCCGGACAAATCCCTTTTTCTCCGGATCCTCCAACAATCCGGGACAGCTCAGGATCACAGTCTGCTCCAGTTGCAGCCGGCACCGCTTTCCACAGAAAAGCTGGTGGAGATCACCTCAGAAAAAGGGGCAGCCTTTACCCTGATCTACCGGGCCATCCTTCATCATCCGCTCTCCGGGGAAGAAGAGGAAGCGATCACTACTCTAGGACTTTTACTTCAACTCACCAACGACCTGTTTGATGTATACAAGGACCTGAAGAATGGGCAGCAAACCCTGCTGACCCGGGAAGACGGCCTGGCGCAGGTCCGGGCATTATGGTGTCAACAACTCGATCTCTTTCGCTGGCAATGGCAGACCCTTCCTTTTCCCGAAGGAGGCATTTCTGGATCCCTGTACCAGATCGCCATATTATTGGGTCGGGGACAGGTTGCCCTCGACCAGTTGAACCGATTGGCAACCGTCGCAGGAGGACAATTCCGACCCCGCGATCATTCACGTCACGCATTGATCTGTGATATGGAAAACCTGCCCAATCTTTGGGCTAGTCTGTCCTGGGCCAGGAACTGGTGTTTGGAAAAAAAATGATACCGCATGAAGTCTGATGAACAAACCATCTATTTTGACAGTCCTGAAGCCTTTTATCGGTGGTTGGAGGAGCATCACCAGACAGAAACGGTGGTCTGGGTGGGCTATTATAAAAAACACACAGGGATCCCCAGTCTGACCTGGCCTGAATCGGTCGATCAGGCTCTCTGCTTTGGCTGGATAGACGGCCTTCGTCATACCGTGGATGATCAGCGGTATCGCATCCGATTTACACCCCGAAAAGCGACCAGCAACTGGAGTGATGTCAATGTCAAACGATATGCGGAATTAGTAAAAGAAAAGAAGATCCAACCCGCGGGAAAAGCCGCCTGGGCCAGAAAGAAAAAGGAAAAATCAGGTGTGTATTCTTTCGAACAGAATCCCGACAAGCTCACCTTGCCAGAAGAATATGAGACTATCCTGAAAAAAGATAAAAAGGCCTGGGCCTTTTTCCAATCTCTGACTCCCTCCGTCCTCAAACCATCCATCTGGTGGGTGGTCAGTGCCAAACAGGAGACCACTCGTCAGCGCCGGCTGGCGGAGTTGATCCGCTGTTGCAAAGAGGGAAAAAAGATCAAGATGCTGCGGAGGAAAGGAGAATAGACATGAATGGCGATCATGTTAAGGCGTTATTGAGTTATTGCGTTATTTCGAGGAACCAGGAACGCAGGAATCCAGCCTGCGGCTGGCAGGAATGAAGAATGAGAAAGTTGGAAAGCGGAAGTGGGAAAGCGGAAGCCAGGACCGAAGGCCGAAGACCGAAAATGAGAAATGTCTAACGATGGTTGTAAGCCCTGAAGGGGCGCAATAGAGAGGAGTGTGAAGGAGAGACGAAGTGACTGAGGAATGCCAGCCCACCGGGGCAGGAGGAATGAAAAAGGCATTGGGTATTAGGTCTTGGGCATTAGGTATTGGTAATGCCTTGGGTTAAAAAGCAGCGTAATTGCGGTAAGGCGTTATTGCGTTAAGGCGTTATTTCGAGGAACCAGGAACGCAGGAACCAGGAACACAGGAACACAGGAACACCATCCCCAAGAATAAACGCTGATCCAATGCGGTGAGACACCGCCCTGAATTGTCGATTATTGATTTGAAAATTTTGGAACTGCTCGTCTTGCACTGCCGGTGAGACACCGGCACCAGCAACAATCAATTTTTATGTTTACTAAGGTTAATTTAATAGCATATTCAGGAATTAGGACCGAGGACCGAAAATGAGGAATGTCTAAAGATGGTTGCAAGCCCTGAAGGGGCGGCATAGACTAGCGTTGGGCAGCGCCCAACGAAATGATGAATCCAGGGAAAAGCCCTGAAGGGGCGCAATCAAGAGCGGACAGAGGAATGTATAATGAAAAAGGTCTTGGGCATTAGGTTTTGGCAATTCCCTGGGTTTAAAAGCAGCGTTCTTGCGTTAAGGCGTTATTTCGTTAAGGCGTTATTTTGAGTAGTCTGGAACGTGGAACCAGGAACGCAGGAATCCAGCCTGCGGCTGGCAGGCAGGAATGCATCCGACATTTATTCAATTTATTTATTTTCAAATATGATGCATTGCCTATTGCGTCTTACCCTTCCTCCCCCTTATCTTTGACATCCATAAAAAAGAATATGCACAAGTTCACACAAACGAATTGGTGGTGGTCAGCCCTTACGGATACCCGGAAGTGGTGACGCGCCCTGTTTGTAGAACCCTGCAAAAAAGGCCTGTCGGATCTTCCGACAGGCCTTTTTTCGTTAACCGACCCATGAACACCAGAACATGAATGATTCGCCGATCATCATCCAAACCACCAGTACCCGCCTGCTGGCCGACCAGCTGACTCCCATCGGCCTGTATGCCCGACTACGCGACCGGTATGCCCTGCCCGTTCTCCTGGAAAGTAATGACCGGTACAACACCTCCGAATCAACCAGCTTTATCGGTCTGGACCCCATCGCCTCCTTCCGGGTCGAAGGAGGAGCCATCCTCACTGAGATCCAGGGCCAACCGCTGGACCGGCAGCCGGTTGTCGATCATCTGCAGACACCCGCCGCCTTGCAGGCTTTTCTGTCCCGATTTCGCCCAGAAGGAGATGCGCCTTTTCGCGGGTTTAACGGACTCTTCGGCCATACCAGTTTCGATGCCGTGGAAGTCCTCGAGGAATTGGACCTCGATCCGACCAAGAAGCGGTTTGATATCCCGGCCATCCGCTATCACCTCTACCGGTTTATCCTGGCCTTCGATCCCTTTCACGACCATCTGCATATCCTGGAAAACCGCCTGCCCGGAATGGACAGCAAACTGCCCGGTCTCCTGGAAGACATTCAGCATCACCAACCGGCCATTCATCCATTTCGCAGACTGGGTGGAGTGCGCAGCAACCTGACCGATGAGGCATTCCGAAACCTGGTCACCACTGGTAAGCAGCACTGCCAGCGAGGTGACGTTTTTCAAATCGTTTTCAGCCGCCAGTTTGAACAAGACTTCCAGGGTGACGACTTGCAGGTCTATCGGGCCCTGCGGTCCGTCAATCCTTCACCTTACCTCTTCTATTTCGACTATGGCAACTATAGGATCTTCGGGTCTTCCCCGGAGGCCCAACTCATCGTCAGGGACAAAAAAGCAGCGATCAACCCCATCGCCGGCACCTTTGCCATCCATGCCGATGAAACGGTGAACACGGCCCGTTCGGCTGCCCTGCTGGCCGACCCGAAGGAAAATGCCGAACATGTGATGCTAGTCGACCTGGCCCGCAACGACCTCAATCGGCATGCCGCCGATGTCCGGGTGTCCGCCTTTCGCGAAGTCCACCGATACAGCCATGTCATGCATATGGTCTCCACCGTTCAGGGGCGGCTCGAAGCCGACACCAACCCGCTTCAGGTCTTTGCCGATACCTTTCCCGCTGGCACGCTCAGTGGTGCCCCCAAATTCAAAGCGCTGGAGCTGATCAGTCGCTACGAAAACCAGCAACGGGGGATTTACGGTGGTGCGATCGGTTATGTCGATTTCAAGGGTGAGATGAACCAGGCCATTATGATCCGGTCCTTCTTCAGCCAGGGCCAAACCCTGTATTCTCAAGCTGGCGCGGGAATTGTACTGGATAGTGTACCCGAGACGGAACTCCAGGAGGTCAACCACAAATTGGGCGCCTTGCAAAAGGCCCTGGAAACAGCAGAAACGATCTAGTCATGCGTGTGCTCATCCTCGACAATTACGATTCATTCACCTACAACCTGGTGCAGATCATTCGTGATCTCCCCGGATTGGTGCCTGTTGTCAAACGCAACCGGTCCATTTCTGTTGATGAAGCGGCCACTTTCGAGGCCATTGTTCTGTCGCCAGGTCCCGGACTGCCCGAAGAAGCCGGTATCATGCCCGAACTGATCACCCGACTGGCACCACATCTGCCGATCCTGGGCATCTGTCTGGGTCATCAGGCAATCGCCCAGTCTTTCGGGGCGAAACTCCTGAACATGAACCGCCCCCATCATGGGATCGCTACCCGGATAACCATCCAACCTCCAGCCAGCATTCTTTTCGAGGATCTTCCCGAACAGATGCAGGTTGGTCGCTACCACAGTTGGGTGGTGGATCCAGCTTCTGTCCCGGATTGCCTCCGGATCACTGCCCTCGATGATCAGGGGGAGATTATGGCCCTCGAACACAAACACCTTCCTGTTTACGGATTGCAATTCCACCCGGAAAGCATTCTGACTCATGATGGTGAGCGGATGGTCCAGGCCTTTTTCAACCGGATCAACATTCCGGAATCTGCAAAGCAAAAAACGAATGACCATGCGTCAACTGCTGGATAAACTCTTCCTTCACCAGAGTCTCGACCGGGCTGAAGCCCGCGAAGTAATGGGCGGTATTGCCGATGAGCGCTATCCCGATGCGCAGGTTGCCGCCTTCCTGGCCATTTATCGGATGCGTCCTGTGACCGTTGCCGAACTGTCCGGCTTTCGGGATGCCTTGCTGGATCGGGCCGTCAGTATTCCCCTGGAAAGAAAGGACATCCTGGATATTGTGGGCACAGGCGGCGATGGAAAACACACCTTCAATATCTCCACTACCTCAGCTTTTGTGGCGGCTGGCGCAGGTATTCCCGTGGTCAAGCACGGCAGCTTTGGCGTATCCTCTCCGGTAGGATCCTCCAATGTCCTCCAGGCGCTGGGAGTCAACTTTACCATCAATGCAGATGAACTCAACCGTCAACTCGAACAGGCGGGTATCGTCTTCCTCCATGCTCCCATCTGCCATCCGGCCATGAAAGCGGTCGTACCTGTACGAAAGGCCTTGGGCATCCCGACCCTGTTCAATGCATTGGGACCCTTGCTCAATCCGGCACGACCCCGCTATTCCGTCCTGGGCACCGCCACCCTCGAACAGGCCCGCACCTACCACTATGTCCTCCAGGATGCCGGTCAGGATTACACTGTAGTCCATGCCATGGACGGCTATGACGAGGTCAGCCTCACCGGTATGACCCAGATCTTCCGCAAGGAGGATCACCAACAGATCCAACCAGCGGCATTTGGACTGGTGCCTGTCCGCCCGGAATCACTGGTCGGCCCCCATACTCCAGAAGCGGCAGCGCGCCTGCTGATCGCCATCCTCGACGGGAAGGCTCCCAAGGATCAGGAAGATGTGGTCTGTGCCAATGCCGGCCTGGCCATCCATCTTCACCAGCCTGAATACACCCTGCCCGAAGCGGTCGCCCGGGCCCGGGAAAGCATCCACCGCGGTGCAGCCCGTCGCGTGCTCCACCAGATCCTTCACCCTCAATCGACCCCGGTAAGGGTCGGCTAAACCGGAACAAGATGTCAACCATCCTCGATCAGATCATCCAACACAAACGGGAAGAAGTCCGACAACGCGCTGAGCTGGTACCGGTCAAACTCCTGGAACAGAGCATTTACTTTTCTACCCCGGTGGTCAGCCTGTCCCGCTATCTCAATCGGCCGGATAAAAGCGGCATCATTGCCGAGTTCAAGCGAAAGAGCCCGAGCAAAGGAGAGATCAATGCCTATGCCTCGGTCGAAGAAGTGAGCATCGGTTATATGCAGGCCGGTGCATCGGCATTATCCGTTCTGACCGACACGACTTATTTCGGTGGAAAAAATGCCGACCTGATGGAGGCCCGAAAATTCAATTTCTGCCCCATCTTGCGCAAGGATTTTGTGATCTCGGAATACCAGATCATTGAAGCCCGATCCATCGGCGCAGACGCCATCCTCCTCCTCGCTTCCGTGTTGAGCAGGGAAGAAATAGCAACGTATACGACCTTCGCCCGATCGCTCGGATTGGAAGTGGTCATCGAGATCCATGAGGAAAAGCACCTCGAAAAGATCCATCCGGATGCCCAGATCATCGGGGTGAACAGCCGCGATCTCCGGGACTTCAGCGTGGATGTTCAACGGGCGCACGACCTCTTTCCCAGCCTGCCCGCCGAAATGGTCCGTATTGCCGAAAGCGGCCTGACACTGGCCCGTACAGTGGCCGACCTGTATGATACCGGATACCGCGGATTCCTGATCGGCGAAGCCTTTATGCGGGCTGACCGTCCTGCACTGGCCTGCAAGCAATTCATTCAGGAGCTCCGCCGGCTGCAGGGGGCTCACAAGACACCACAACCCGTCACATCATGATCATCAAGGTATGCGGCATGCGCGATCGCGCCTCCCTGCAATCCATCACCGAACTGCCGGTCGATGCTCTAGGGTTTATCTTCCATCCGGGTTCGCCACGGTATGTCGGCGATGATACTCCGCTGGCTGAAGACCTGCAGGTACTCCTGCCCAGGGCCATGGTCCGCATCGGCGTCTTTGTCAATGAATCGCCGGAAGTGATCCTGGCCCAAACCCGGCGTTTTCGACTGGATGGCCTGCAACTGCACGGTGCAGAAACACCTGAAGACCTGCATGAAATCCTCCATATTTTCCAGGAAGCCGGCATGCGGCTTCCCT
This sequence comes from Bacteroidia bacterium, assembly GCA_030429045.1. GTDB lineage: Bacteria > Bacteroidota > Bacteroidia > Chitinophagales > Saprospiraceae > JAGNXB01. The sequence goes on from JAUIEA010000040.1 coordinate 7,611, forward strand.
TTCTGATCAAAGCCTTTGCGATCAACGGCACCTTTCCGTTTCCGGTCACTGCCCCGTATACCGACCTGTGTCGCTATTTTCTGTTCGATACAGCCGGAGTGGCTCCCGGTGGAAATGGCCTGGCTTTTTCCTGGGATCTGCTTGATCAATACACCGACAACACCCCGTTCTTTCTGGCAGGTGGGATCGGTCCGGATGATGCCCCAGCCATTCTCAACCTCCAGCATCCAATGCTCGCCGGGGTGGACCTCAACAGCCGCTTTGAAACCGCTCCGGGGAAGAAGGATATCGATCAACTGGCCCGTTTTCTGATTCACCTCAACCCCGTCCCATGTCAATCCTGACCGCGCCTTCTTTCCAGGTCGACACCCATGGCTATTACGGTCCCTTTGGTGGAGCGTTCATCCCGGAGATGCTTTTTGACAATATTGAGCATTTGCGAAGGAACTACCTGTCTATCATCGATGATCCGGCTTTTCAGGCCGATTTCCATCGGCTATTGCGGGACTATGTGGGCCGGCCCACTCCGCTTTATCCAGCCCCGCGACTCAGCCAGCGATATGGTTCCCGGATCTTTCTCAAGCGGGAGGACCTCAACCATACCGGCGCCCATAAGATCAACAATGCCATCGGGCAGATCCTCCTGGCCCAACACCTGGGCAAGACCCGGATCATCGCCGAGACAGGAGCCGGTCAACACGGCGTAGCCACCGCTACGGTCTGTGCCCTGGTCGGTCTTCCCTGTGTGGTCTACATGGGTGAACTCGATGTCGCCAGGCAGGCCCCGAACGTGGCCCGCATGCGCATGCTGGGGGCCGAAGTTCGCCCCGTGACCAGCGGCAGCCGTACCCTCAAGGATGCCACCAATGAGGCCATCCGTGACTGGATCAACCATCCGGAGGACACGCACTATATCATCGGTTCGGCCGTTGGACCACATCCCTATCCGGATATGGTCACCCGATTCCAGTCGGTGATCTCCGCCGAAATGCGCAATCAACTCCAGGAACAAACCGGCATGCCCAACCCCGATATGGTCATTGCATGCGTTGGTGGGGGTAGCAATGCGGCAGGGGCATTTTTTCATTATCTGGAAGAAACATCCGTTCAACTTGTAGCCGTGGAGGCCGCCGGCCTTGGGATCGACTCCGGGCACAGTGCGGCTACGTCCGTCCTCGGAACAGAAGGGATCATTCACGGCAGCAAGACCCTGCTGATGCAAACCGAAGATGGGCAGATCATCGAGCCCTACAGCCTCTCGGCCGGCCTGGACTATCCGGGCATTGGCCCCTTGCATGCCCATCTGATCAAAACCGGTCGGGCCAGTACCTACTCGGTCACGGATGCCGAAGCCCTGGCAGCCGCCCTGGAACTGACCCGCCTGGAAGGCATCATCCCTGCCCTGGAATCTGCACATGCGCTGGCCGCCCTGGACAAGATCACCTTCCAACCCGACCAGGTGGTGGTGCTCTGCCTGTCCGGTAGAGGCGACAAGGACATGGCCACCTATATCGATCACCTGGATCAAAACCCTACGGCATGAGCAGACTGCAATCTCTTTTTACCCGTAAACCCCGGGAGATCCTGAACATTTATTTTACTGCTGGACATCCGACCCTGGAAAGTACAGGTACGATCATCCGTTCCCTGTCGGATACCGGAGTTGACATCATCGAGATCGGCATGCCCTATTCCGATCCGATGGCGGACGGGCCCACCATCCAGGCCAGCAGTCAGACCGCGCTGAGCAATGGCATGACCCTGCCCCTCCTTCTGGAGCAGGTCCGGGAAGTGCGTGGCCAGACGGATGTCCCCCTGGTGCTGATGGGCTATCTCAACCAGGTCATGCAATACGGTCCGGAGCGGTTTTTCCGGGATGCCAAAACGGCCGGTATAGATGGCCTTATCCTGCCGGATCTGCCACTCATCGAATACGAACAACACTATCGTACGCTCCTCGATGCTGCAGGTCTCGACCTCACCTTCCTGGTCACCCCACAGACTCCTCCGGATCGGATCCGGGCTCTGGATGCAGCCAGCAGTGGCTTCCTCTACATGGTGTCCTCGTCGGCCATTACCGGTGGCAGTTCTGCCTTTGGTGATGCCCAGAAAGAATACTTCCAGCGGATCGACCGGATGGATCTTAAGAACCCCCGCCTGATTGGATTCGGGATCTCCGATCATGCTGCATTTGCCAATGCCTGTCAGTATGCCCGGGGTGCTATCGTCGGCAGTGCCTTTATCCGGGCCCTGGAGTCTGGACCACCTCTGGAAGAAATCATTCCCGCTTTTGTCGCCGGAATCCGTGGTACTACTATTCAAAATTTACCATCCATCCTCTCCTCAACCGACCGATCATGATCATCCAACTCGAACCGAATATCACGGACCCTCAGCGTGAACTCTTAGCCACCAAGCTGGCCGAGATCCGCTATAAAGTCAATCCGGTAACCACCCAGAGTGCAGACTACCTCATCGGGGTGGGTAAAGCTGAATTTGATATTCGCAGCATCGGCACCCTGCCCGGCATCCGGGATATTCATCGGGTGAGTGACGACTACAAGCTGGTGTCGGGCAAATGGAAGGTAGAGCATACCGCCATTGATCTGGGAGATGGATTGCGCATCGGTGATGGCAGTCTCACCGTAATGGCCGGACCATGCAGCATCGAATCAGACGAACAGGTAGCCTCCACCCTGGCGCACCTCCAGGCCAACGGTATTCGCATCATGCGGGGAGGGGTGTACAAACCCCGGTCATCGCCTTACAGCTTTCGGGGCATGGGACTGGAGGGCCTGAAGATGTGGCACAACCAGGCCCGGGCAGCCGGCATCCGCATTATCACCGAGGTGATGATGACCGAGCAGATCGAGGCCATGGTCGACTACGTGGATATCTTTCAGGTCGGTGCCCGGAACAGTCAGAATTTCAACCTCCTCGATGCCCTGGGTGAGGTCGACAAACCGGTGCTGCTCAAACGAGGGATCTCCGGCACCATCGAGGAGTTGCTCCAGGCGGCAGAGTACATTTTCTCGCATGGCAATGAGAAGATCATGTTGTGTGAACGGGGGATTCGCTCTTACGAGCAGGCCTATCGCAATACATTTGACATCAACGCCCTGGTCATGCTCAAGGAAAAGACTCACCTGCCGGTGATCGCCGACCCCAGCCATGGGATCGGCGTGCGAGCCTTTGTGGACAAGATCGCCATGGCCTCCGCCGTAGCTGGTGCGGATGGCATCATTGTAGAAGTGCACGAACAGCCCGAACGGGCCGTCAGTGACGGACAGCAGACCCTCAGTTATCGGGAGGCCGAAAAGCTGTATCGCCAGCTGGATGCGATCTCTGGTTTTCGAGAGGGATAGATCGGTCAGGGGCAGTCTGTATCTTTCGGAGTAAGGAAGATCAACCATCTATGTTCGTCAACCACCGAATCCGTCTCCTTCTCCTCATTCTGCTTTCATGTACAGGCTCAAACCTGGCAGCACAGTGGAACTGGGTCAGTGGATTCGTCACCATCCAGACGATTTCTCCGGACAGCTTTACCGGACAGGATCCGGCAGTCAAGATCGGTGGACTGTCCGGTATCTGTTATGACGCCCGTCGCAAGGTGTATTATGCCATTTCTGATAAGAAACCAGCCCGGTTTTATACGTTGCAACTGGACAGTCTGGATAGCCGACCCATCGTTCTGGCCGAGACCCGGATCACGTACCCCGATTTACCGGCACCGACGGCTCTGGACCCTGAATCCATCCGGATCACCCAGGACGGGGAGACCTTGATCTGGACCAATGAGGCCAATTCAACCATCCATTTGATGGACCTCCGTGGGGAGGTGTACCGGATCATTCAGCTTCCTCCGCCATATCAACCCGGCAGGAAAGGAATGGGCATCCAGGGCAATTCCGGACTGGAAAGTCTGGCCATCTCCCCGGAAGGCACCACCCTGGTGGTGGCTTCGGAACATATGCTCAAACAGGATGAGGCCTGTGGGGCAACCTGGATGCCACCCTATCATCCACTCCGGCTGGTCTTTATCGACCTGGCCACCGGGGATATCCTCTATGAAAAGCTCTACTATGCCCAGAACGGGCATGGCCTGGTGGATCTGATCTGGGATGCTGAAGGGTCCATCTGGTGCCTGGAGCGGTCCTGGTCGCCCCTGACCGGGAATGACATTCTGGTCTACCGAGTGGATATCAACAATGGTTCTTCACTACAGGGCCATCCCAGCCTTTGTGATCTGGACTCGGAAACCACCTGGCCCGTCAAGGCCACCCTGATCCACGACTTTCAGGCCGAGCGAAAGAGTGGCAAACAACGTCGGTATGACAATATAGAAGGGATGACCTTTGGGCCTGGAACTTCCAAAGATCAATGGCGAATGATCCTGGTCTCGGACGATAATTTTGACAAGCGACAAGTCACCCAGATCATAGAATTACCCATCCATCGATAGGGTGGAAAGTGGAGGAGGTTGTGAGGTTATGAGGTTGTGAGGTTATGAGGTTGGAGTGGACCGTCGCCAAACCAGGGCTTGAAAGGTAGAGGAGGTTTTGAGTTTGGAGGGGAGGAGAGAAGTTATAAGGTTACTGCTTACGGCGGTCAGGATTTCGATATTCCGATCAACCGGAAGAACCCCGGAGGGGTTCAATATCTGTAGCCCGAAAAAAAGCCAATACCTATTAGATCAAGAAGGTTGAGAAGAAGAATCATTGCATTATTTGGATCACCCGGAAGAACCCCGGAGGGGTTCAATATGAATAGCCCCGGATGAAATCCGGGGTTTATTAACCGAATTTCAAGCAACCACGGAGTGGTTGAATACCTGCTCCTCTTCACCAACAGGGGAGTTCGGTGAGGAGGCTGGCCTGCTGAAAAGAAGGCCAGGCCGGGATTGAAGCAGGATCATTCATCGAAAGAGTAAACTCGGGTCATCGTACCCATAACGACAGTTCGAATGGCACGTTGCAAATGTCTAAAGTTCCCTGTGTGTTAAACCGGAAGACTGTTTACCTTGTTACCCAGAAAAGCAATTTACTATGCATACCCTTATCGGCAAATCCGCCCCGGCATTTACCCTTCCCAATCCCGACAAGCAGATGGTTTCTCTTTCTGATTACAAGGGGAAAAAACTCGTCCTGCTCTTCTTCCCGGCCGCCTTTTCGGGGGTATGTACGGCCGAACTGTGTGCCATGCGCGATGACATCGCCGCCTACCAGAATCTGGACGCTCAGGTGCTGGCCATTTCTGTAGACCAGCCTTTTGCTCTCGGCAAGTTTCGCGAACTCGAGAACCTCAACTTCCCCCTTCTTTCCGATTTCAACAAACAAGTTGCGCCGGCCTATGGGGCCTTCTATGACGAATGGATCCTGGGACTGAAAGGTGTGGCCAAGCGATCTGCATTCGTGATTGATGCCGAAGGCATCGTCCGCCATGCAGAAGTGATGGAAAGTGCCGGTGACCTTCCCGATTTTGAGAAGGTGCGGGAAGCGTTGAGCCAGTTATAAGGGGAACCCTTATCTTTGCATTATGAATTGGACCCAGGAAAACGAAGACGTCCTTACCGAAGACGCCATTGATACCGGCACCGGTACCGTGGCAGAGATCCTTGTCTACAATGACGATGTGAACACCTTCGATTGGGTGATCCAGTGCCTGATGGACATCCTGGACCACTCTCACGAACAGGCCGAGCAACTCTCCCTGCTTATCCACTTCAAGGGTAAAGCCACTGTCAAGACCGGTCCCAAGCCGGCACTCAAACCCAAAAAAGATGCCCTGATCGATCGGGGATTGTCGGCAGTGTTGGAGGAAAAAGGGTAGGCACTTTGAGACAAAGAGACTTAGTGAGAGCCTGAGCACAGAAGAATGACTTTGGGACCACGGGACGGTGAGACTCTGTGAAACTCTGTGCCCTCTGTGGTAAAATTCAGACGAAGCGACTGAAGGACGAAGAGACGAAGTCAATCTCAAATTTTCGGGATTTCTTAGTGGACTCTGCCTAGAGCAAAATACCCTCAAACCTTCTAGTAGATTTTCCATCTCACCGATGCAAACCTCTCAGTGACTTAGTGGTGAAATGGGGACGCAGAGACAACATCACTCTGAGAGAGCCTGAGCACCGAAGAATGACCGTGGGACCGTGAGACGATGAGACTCTGTGAAACGCTATGCCCTCTGTGGTAAAATTTAGACCAAGCGACTGAAGGATGAAGCAACGAAGTGAATCTCAAATTTTCGGGATTTCTTCGTGGACTCTTTCTACTCCAGAATACCCTCAAGCCTTCTAGTAGAATTTCTATCTCACCGATGCAAACCTCTCAGTGACTTAGTGGTGAAATGGGGACGCAGAGACAACGTGACTCTCAGAGAGCCTGAGTACTGAAGAATGACCGTGGGACGGTGAGACTCTGTGAAACACAGTGCCCTCTGTGGTAAAATTCAGACGAAATGGATCTGAAATTTCCCGGATTTCTTCGTGGACTCTTTCTACTCCAGAATACCCTCAAGCCCTCTAGTAGATTTTCCATCTCGCTGATGCTAACCTCTCAGTGACTTAGTGGTAACGTGGGGACGCAGAGACGACGTGACACTGAGAGAGATGAATTCAAGACCTCTCTTCACTATCCATTCCTCTCACACACCCATATCTGTCGGGCAAAGGTTTTCTTTCCACTCTTACGGACGCAGCAATGATCTGCTACGTTGAATCCTGTTTGGATGATCACATCAGAAATATCTGAAGTGGATACGATGACCAGTCGGTCGGCCACTTTTGCAGCCGACTCAACAATGTGTACAATATCACTTTCCGTAACGCGACTGGACAGATTGTAGGGAAGGTCCAGAATGGCTGCATCATATTGTTCGGAGATATCTTTAATATCAGAACGATATACAATAGACTGGTAATTGAAATGATCCAGGTTCTCCCGGGCATTATGACATAATTTCCAGTTGATGTCACAACCCTCAATGGAAATTCCGGCGAAACAGGCCTCCAGCATGATCGTACCCACGCCACAGCAGGCATCGAGCAGTCTTTTCTCCCTGTCCAATTGGGCAGCAACATTAACAAGCGCCTTGGCTATCGGCATACTGATAGAGTTGCTGTACGAACAGGGTTTCTGCTTGTGCTTAAACCACTCGAAATTATTTTTATTCAGCACACCAAACCACCACAGACCTTCGTAAAAACAAAGCCCATAGGTTCTGGTCGGATGATAATAATCGGGAACCCCCTCAATACCATAACCGATTTCTGTCAATTTCTCAATCCGCTCTTCGTAAGTCGTAGCATCACCCTCCACAACCAGATACTCGATTTTAAAACCTTCAAAACAGAGTTTCAACTCCTTGATCTCCTGAATCAGAACCGAATAGTCTTTAGCAGAAGCAACAACATCCAGCCTTCCCTTGATGAAAGCACTATGAGAGGGCTCCATTCTAATATAGGAAGACAACACCTTATTCCGCTCTTCCTGCCGAAAAAGATATCGCGATTCCAGCTTGCACACCTCACTTTCCGTGATGTCGTACCGAAAGGTGTATAAATATGTATTGACTTCCATTCCCTATGATTCGCATGAGCAACTCATGCCTATAAATGACAACTCACATGATTCTGGAAAATGTCGTCATGATCCATTCATGTTAAACAGAATAATTCACTTATTACCACCACCCCCCAACTACTATATCCTGAACAATTGGCATTTTCAACGCCCCAATCAATTATCCATTACAGAACCCTGGAACGCATGCAATTCCTTCGATCATCAGGCCTGGCAAGCCCTTTTTCTTGAAATCAGACTTTTAACTATCCATCCAGAATATCCGGGAACAAGGTGAGGTCCCAAATAAATTCCGAATCGCGTGCGTGACAGACTATCCTGAACAGACATGGTCCCTACCTGATCAGTACATAGCCAAAATGTATTGCAATCGCAGGATTGAATCGATAACTTCTTCCTTCCGGGAATCGGAAATCAAAAAACCGGACACGCTCCCTGACCAGTTCGACATCCGGGGGATCCTGATACCATACATCGTGACGTGTCAATCCCAATTTGATGTCCGGCTCGAGGACCCATCGCCTGGACTTCCCAAGAAACAGCTGTAGCCCCACTTTAAATGAAGCACCCACACTTTCTACCTGGCGATTACGCAGAAAGATCTCTTCATATTGTTGGCCCTGTCTGGAAACATTTGCCCATTCCCGATTTGTAACACGATCATATCGACCTTCCAGTCCCAAATGAAAGTAGGTGTCTTCTAACAGCATCCAGGCATACTTCCCTCCAAATCTCAGGCGTGGGCCACGGTATGTCTCACCTTCATGATTGCTAAAATAATCTGATCCCAAAACCCAGCCGAAACTCATGTCCATCCGAAGTGCATAGACGCACCTGAAATCCAAACCCAGGTTTATTGATGGCTTTTTTACATATAACAATTGAGCCAGATCTGACTTGATCAAAAGCCTGGGCATTTTGGAAGAAGCAACGTTGCCTTCTATGGTTTGGGAACATAAGACCGCTGGAATCGCTGCCAGCAGGATGAAATAAACGTACTTCATTTTGCAATGTTCCCTAGATGACGGATGTCATGGATATCCAGAATATCATAAAACTGGAATGCAGTCCTTGTAGAGACAACCATACGATCTCCATGAATAATCAGGTCAATCGGATCTTTTATCTCAAGTTCGATATCCCTAAACAACAACGCCCGGGGATCAGAAATATCAACCAGGATCACCCTGTCATCACCTTCATCGCAAATAAACAGTGTATTTCCCTTATATCCCAGGCCATTCGGTTCATTCAGATCATATTGCCCCACTTCTTCTGGAGCAGTGGGATCCTCAACATTATAAACCAACAATGCACTACGAGTATTTCTAAGACCACAGGCTTCATTAATAATCTTGACGGTGGAATATGCAAATGAATCCTGGACAACCACCGGATCACACCCGCCGATCAAGTTATCAGATCGCTCGGTCTTCGACAACAGGACGGGCTCCTGAGGATTTGAAATGTCCAGAATATACAAGCCTATTCGCGAACCTATATACAGCAGATTTCCATATTCAATAATCGTCTCTAAACCGTAATCGAGTACCAATTCGCTTCTTAATATGGGTGCACCATCAGGCTGGAGTTCAAATGTGAGTACCTCGTATTGGTTTAATGAATACATATATCCATCCTTGATAATGAATCTTGCCAAGGACCCTGATTTTACATCTGCCTGGTTAAACCCTTCTTCAAACGAACAAGACGCCAGAAATAAAACCATAGACAACCATATATAAAGCGACTTCATATTCTATATTTTTCACAGTTATTGATCAGTCCTACAGCGCACATTAGTCAACTCACTATCTTCCCAGCCCACCACTGCACCTTTTTCCAAATTGACACATTCGAATATTCCTGAATACTGGACAGGATACATCAATGGTTCAAATATATTCTTCTGGCGCCCTAGGACGACAACCTGAAATAGATCTGTGATATCCAAAGTCACCAAATCACGCCAATTATCGGCATAAAGAATATGTCCCGAAATAGTAAAAGATGAGATCGCCGGAATTCGAATAAATGTCAGTGGAAGGGCATTTCCAGGGTCACTGACATCAAATACATGTATACCCCGACCATGATCCAGTTGAAACAGCAGCGTATCCTTCAAAATGATAGTTCCTCCTTGTACAACTGGCTGAGGGGCCTCGTTTTGAATATCTTCCAAAAAAGCTTGGTCCACATAAACAGGACGCTTCCCTTTGCCGGAGTAAAAAGGATATTCTGTTTTTGTGCAACCAGAAAGTAAGAAAAGTATGAGCGCAATCATAGAAAATTGCGCCATTGAATCAGATGATGTAAAACGTAATCTTTTTGGAATACAACAAGCCATAACCATCCTTAAAACTTATTCCCTCCGATACGCCTCCGGCTTGAAATTCACCGGAATAGACATGGCCACATGGACGGCTTGTGACCCTTCCATGCCCGGCTTCCAGGCCGGCATACTGCGCACCACACGAAGCGCCTCCTCATCCAGGGCCTTGAAGCCGGAAGTGGCTTCGATCCTGGCTTCCTTGATCCGCCCTTTTTTGTCGATCACCACACCCACCTGGGCAATACCGCCCTCATTGCGAGCCAGCGCCTCCTGGGGATAGCGAAGATTGGAAAAGAGATACATGGTCAGCTCCTTGAGACTGCAGGTATAGGCATTCGGATCCATGGGGTCGCACTTGGCAAACACCGGCATATGGGTGACCCAGGTATACACCGTCGTATCCTCCATGATCGGGGTGACCAGTGAAGGTTCTTCCTGACTAAACGCAGGAAGAAAACAGAAAACAAGGATAAACAGCAACAAAAAACGAGTCATACCAGTGGGGTTTAACTCCCAAGTTAGCCTCTTTACCCGCATGTGGCAAGACCTCAATTCCCTATCGTACGATCTGGACCATCTTCACCTGCTGGAACGCGCCACACTGCACCCGCACATAGTAGGTACCCGGAGCATAGCCCTCATTGTAGATATCGTAGGTATAAACGCCCTGGGCTACTTTCCCCAGACTGCGGGCCTGGACCATCCGACCCAACGGATCAAAGAACTCCAGTCGGCTCACCCCTCCCGGTGATTTGACCTTGATCTGCACCCTGTCGACCATCGGATTGGGGTAGACTTCCACATCCAGTAACCCAGCCGCGGGATCCAGAGCATCAAACAAGCCCGTACTGCAGGTATCCTTGATCAAGGGGAGGTTCTGGAAATGCTGTAATAGAATGCCATCCGTGGTGACCTCGTCCATACAGAACCACTGAGACAACACGGAGGCATAGACCGACCGAAAGTCGTACTGCATGGGGAGGTTGTCATCCACGCTGACAGATCCCGGAATCGTTGGATTGCTCCCCAAAACCCCGGATTCAACCTGGGTGCCGAAGAGGAACAGCGGAGCAGCTGCCCCGTGGTCCGTGCCGACACTGCCATTGGAGATGACACGGCGTCCAAACTCTGAGAAGGTCATACCGAGCACCCGGTCTGCCTCGCCCAATTGCTCCAGGTCGCGCTGGAATGAATAGACGCCGTCATTCAGGAGCTTCATCAGGTTGGCGTGGTTGCCAGTGGTGGTATTCCCCTCCACGACCTGTTCTGCGTGGGTATCAAAACCGTACAACCCGATGGTATAGATCCGGGTCTTCAGCCCACCCTTGATGAGTCGGGCGATCGCCTTCAGTCCGTCCGCCAGATAGTTGGTGCCTTCTGCCGGATAACCCGTGTACGCATTGGAGCCCAGCACATAGGCGGATACGATCCGCTCTGCATAGTCGTTGATCTGCCCGGTGATGGTCCGGATATAGGTCAGTTCTTCTCCAGCAGGCGAATTGGGTGCCGGATCGGTGCTCGGGTCGACATCTACATTGAAGATGTCAGGCGAACTCACATTAAAGGCCATCTGGGCAGAATCGCCCTGGAAGAGCAGGGGCATGTTCACACCCAGCTGGATGGCCAGTGGATCGGGATTGTCCTGATTGGGGTATCCTGTGGGATATCCCGGAAAATTGGTTTCCAGGAATCGACCCATCCATCCGCTGTCCACCTGTTCGTCCGCGTCGGAGGCACTGGCCCAGATATCCGTACTGCGGAAGTGCGAGAAGTTGGGTTGGGGATAGCCGACACTCTGGACGATCTGCAGCTTGTTTTCATCATACAGGGTCTTGAATTGACCCAGTGCCGGATGGAGGCCGATCTGCTTGTCAATGATCTTGTGGAGCTGTCCTTCAGGCAGGAGGATATTGCCCCTGGCATTGGCCAGATTGCTCATCTGGTCCAGGGGGACGACGGTATTCAACCCGTCGTTTCCGCCGTTCAGGAAGATCAGGACCAGCACGTGATCATTCGGGATCTCCGAATTGTTTTTACCCGTAAGGAAATCCGGTGAAAAAGCCTTCACCGACAACTTGTCGATCAGCGAGGGCATGATAGCTACCGGTGCAACGGACTTTAGAAATTTCCTGCGTTTCATCTGCGTGGATCTTATCTGGTTAACGTTCCCTACGGGAAATCAGGATAGGTGATATTCGGCCTGGACCATCATTTCACGCAGCATGGCGTTCAATCTGGTGGTGACGGCATTTTTGGCCGTTGGATCTCCGGGATTGCCGACATAGGCAAACCAGGCGGCCGTCCAGTAGGCATCGCCCAATCCCTGGACCAGGAAGGACTTGTAATAATCCCTGGTGGCCTGGGAGATGGGCAAACCAAAAAGCTGTTTGACCGCATCCTCGATCAGCAGGTTGGGATCTGACGCATCCGGCAGAGATTCCGCAAACGGAATCGGATCCAGCTTGATCAGGACGCCTAACAGGTTGAGGCCGGCGCCGGTGATACTGTTGATCAGGATCAGCCTGGAGGCCATGGTATCCGAATTGATCCAGACCCGGTGAAAGACCGGTGCCTGATACCAGGCGGGCCACCCGGCCACGATCGGCGGATCGAGGATATTCTGTCCGGCATTGGCTGCTCCGGCTGCCAGCACTCCCCAGGTCAGATAAAGCAACTGAGGGTCTGGCGATGGGTTGGGAAACTCGAACTTGAACTGGCGGGCCAGGCCGACCACAAAGTCGAGAGGTGATTTGATGACACAGCCCATGCTGAGGGAATCGTAAAAGTGCTCACTCTTGAGAAGGGCTTCCATCACCGGTTTGATCTCATAATTGTTATCCCGGAAGATCTGGGCCAGGGGTTCGATAATGGTCGTCTCGATCTCCGGCGTGATCTCATAATAGATAAAGAACTGGTAGATCTTTCGACAGATGTGGAGCGCCACTTCATTGGTATTGAAGATCATGTTCAACAGATCATCGACCTCGGTGGCTCCGGCCGGACCGATCTTTCCAGTGATCGTCGTATTGCCGTAAAAGGCTGAGAACTTCTTGTTGGTGGTGTCGTGCTGCGTGAAATCAAAGAAATAGGTCATCGGCCCGGTCAACGGGTTGATGCGGTGGCCGGTGAGAACACGCGCAGCAGCCTTGACATCATCTTCGGTGTAGCCACTTCCCGGTCCCTTCCCCACGGTGAACAGTTCCTGGAGTTCCCGGCCATAGTTTTCATCTGGTTGGGCTTTGCTATTGAGATACCCGTTCAGGTAGCGCAGCATGGCCAGGTCGAGGGTCATGGTCTTGGTCAGCCCTTTGAAGTTGCCCAGACAATTGGCCTGCAGGGCGGCCAGGTAGAAATACATCCCCTGGGCGATCTGAACAGTATCTGCCTCCACGGCAAAATGGTTGTGCCAGAAGAGGGTCATCTTCTGTTTGATGTTCAGGTCACCCTGGAGCATCTGGCCGGCCCACCAGGCCTTGAGGGTATCCGTCCTGGCCTGATAGTATTGTGGGGGCAGCAGCGGGTTAAAAGCGGCGTTGACCCAGGTTGTACCGTAAGCACAGTCTGGGTCGGGATCCATTGGTGTACTGTAGATATTGACAGGCGGATCGGGAGCCGGTCCGCTGACATCCAGGATCTGGTCTACCGCGCTGTCCATACCCGCCTGTACAAACGGATCGACCTGATCGGGCGCAAACCCGAAGGTGGTACGACGAAGGAGATGGATAGCCTGGGTCTCTGTCCAGGGGCCGGAATAAGGATCGAGGGTCAGGGGTCCGGAGGCGGCACGCTGTCGGCGGTCGGTCAGGACTTTAAAAAATGCTTGACGGTCCATTCGCAAGTGATTTCGAATGGGAAAATAAGGAAAAGGGCGGGATGTTACTCGTTCTCCTGAGAATTAACCTTTTGGAAATGCTATGTGATTTCCGGGTTTTGCATACCTGCCTGCCAGCAAAGGCAAGGAATTCATTGTTCCTGATTCCTGCGTTCCTGATTCCTGGTTCCTGCGTTTGCTCCCCCGAGAACTCGGGGCTGGTTCCTGGTTACCTATTGCTGGTGACTAGAGTACGAGGCTTGGCCGTTCAAAGTTCAAGGTGATAATGGCCGTATTTCTCATTCCTGCCTGCCAGCCGTAGGCTGGATTCCTGCGTTTGCTCCCCCGAGAACTCGGGGCTGATTCCTGGTTGCCTATGGATTTGGCTGACGCATGAAATTTTAGTTTCGTTTACGGGATACAGGTTCTTTGGTTATGGAGGGGAGGAGTCAAGGAGTGAAGGAGAAATTATTTGAATTTTGCCCCGGACTTCGACTCTTATTCCTGGGTGGGACTTTGTGTCCTTTGTGCCTTAGTGGCGAGATCTTAATACCTCCATTGAGCTGGTCGAAAGGTCGCGACAATTACTCTTGTGGTTTAAATTTTGGCTCTGATCCCTCGGTCCTCAGACGATAGTCCCGAGTACTCGGGGCCATGTCCAGATGCTGCGATCTGGATCTAAAGTTCTGAATCCGGACACAGAGTTCTCGGGGTCAATGGCGGATCGTCCGGGCGCAGCCCTGACTTGGTCCGTCTTTGGTGATAGTTTGTAATAATTTGAGCAGTCGTTTACCGTTTGGGCCAAATACCCGACGCCCAATACCCAATACCGCCTCAACCCAACAATCCCTAAACAAGTAACCTCCTGCGCATCTTAGCGGCTTCGCGTTTCATTTTCATTTCCCGTCCTGATCCGTGGGCGCACGGCGCACCTGTGGCTGGGTGGCGTAGAAATGAACCGGGATCCGATATTCGGAGATCACTTTTTGCCCCTTGTGGGTGGCAGGCAGCCAGGTCACTCCTGAATCCTTGAGTGCAGTGACGATTCGAAGGGCTTCCTTGTTGAGGAGGGGGTCCAACTTTCGTGACACACGCATCAACCCCATTTGACCGAGTGTATCGATGGTCACTGCTACCTCGACACGGCCTTCCAGTCCTTTTGCCTTTGCTTCCTCCGGGTATTGCATATGCTCACGCACCCATTCACGGAGCTGGCGGACATTGCAATTCTCCCGGTACATATCCGGCATATCCACACATGCTGGCAGGGCAGCAGGCAGGTCCGGATTGGACATCACATAATTGACCCTGTTCCGCTGTGCGGACAGCGCCGTGACCAGCAAGAGGGTCACCAGCAACAGTATTCCGTATTTCAACCGGCTGATCATGCTTGCTCGGCTGCTTCAGCTGCCTCCGCCTGTTTGTTGATGGCGGCGACTTCCTTGTCAATGAAATAGAGGCTCTGAGCGCCGGTGCCGATGATCTTGATCTTGTCGAGAATGGTCCGCATCAACGCTTCCTCTTCACGCTGTTCGGTGATATACCACTGCAGGAAGTTATGGGTCGTATAGTCATCCTCCTCATTGCACAGATCCAGCAATTTGTGAATAGAGGCTGTCACTTTCTGTTCGTGGGTATAGACGGTGGTAAACATGTCCTGAATAGAAGGGTATTCAAGAGGAGGTTGCTTGATGGCCGGAGTGATGGCAGTGCCATCCACGTCGGAGATATAGTGAAATATCCGCATCATATGGCTGCGCTCTTCCTCGCTCTGGCGGTGCATAAAGGTCGCACTCCCCCCCATGCCGATCCGGTCACACCAGGAGGCCATGGCCAGATACAGCGATGAAGCATAGGCTTCTAATTCTATCTGCGCGTTCAGCGCTTTTTCCATTTTCTTGGAAATCATAAATCGTTCGGGTTTACTTGTAACAACAGGGATGCAAGGTACTTAGTTCACAGGGAAAAACCAGTATCCTGCACCGGTCATTCCGTCTCCCATTCAGGGGTGGACCACCGTTCAGGCCCTGTCCTGATAACCTTCCAGAATGATGTTTGTTGCGGAAGGTTCGGGTTATGGAGTGAAGGCGTTCTGGAGAGGAGGAGAGGACGATGAACAAGGGAGTTTTGTCATCATTTTTGCGGTTCCGGCAAAAATGCCGCCAAAACGACTTCTTCATCGATTGCCAACCCCGGGTTAAACCATGGACAATGAAGCTAAGCGCTCCATGTCCAGGCACGGCCCGGGGCTATTGACGTCAGCCTCTTGGGACTTGATACCGTATCCTAAATGGGGCAAAGCCCGGAGTTATTGACGCATTGCCCCTGATGAATCTTTATGTCCTTCGTGTCTTGGTGGCTATATTCAGCTGGCTGAAGATCAACATTACACCTTCTCGTCCTGGCATTTCAGCCCCAATACCAACCCGGCGACGATTCAGAAAAATGGATTGTTCAATCAGCTTTGAACCGAATGCCGAACTCCGAATGCCGCTTCCCTACCCCAGGAAGGCATAGCCAAAAGCCAGCACTGCGATGATCAACCCCCACATGAACACCGTATAACACCAGCGGAGGTATTCATACTTCTTGGCCAGAACGATCCCCAGGAAATAAAGGTCCTTGGTCATGGACCGGTAAATGAACTTCTTATCCTGGATGAGCTGGTCCATCCCCCACTGGTAATCCTTCAGCTTCATATTGTAGAAGTTCCCAAAAAAGAGGAGGTTGGCCGACTTGTCCTGGATGGACTCGATGGTCACTTCCCCTTTGGTGATCTTCGGACGGGTGGAGAGGGTGGCAAAGATGATGGCGATCAGACAGACGATCAACAGCAGGATGGTGGGGATGACCAGGGCCTGGTTGTCCGCAAACTGGGGTACCAGCGTACTCACCGTGATCGACACGATAATGGCATTGATACTCAACATGATATTCGCCTTGTTATCGGCGATGGAGCTGAGATTGATATGCGTGCGGTAGGCCGAACGGAACATCGTTTCTACACCCCGGCCAAACTTCTTACCCTCCGCCTCCAATTCGATCTCCTCATCGGGTAGCTGCTGCAAGGCACTGGGCGTGTACAACATCAGCATGCCGTACAGTTTCTTGATATGCTTGCGCTTCAACTTGCCATACAGGCGTTCCGCTTCGGCCGTATGGTATTTGTGTTCTTCCAGGAAGTGGATCTCAAACCGGAGCCATTCCGGTTCGCTCATCACCTTGTTTTGGGAGACCAGAAACTCCTGCCGGAGCTTTCCGGCAAAGGTCCAGTACTCCGGAGTACCCAGGTGGCTGAGGTCAGCATCGCACATGATGGACTGCAGGCGGGTCTGTGGCTGCTGGGGCATCTGGGTCGCCCCGATACATTCTTCCACCTGCCGGATCAGTTCTTCACTGGCCCCCTGTTCGGATAATACCCCGCGGGCAATGGCCTTGCCGCGGGCTTCATGACCCACAGGTCCTTCTGAATACCCCTGGTCATGAAACCATCCGGCGATCTCCAGGATGGCCTTTTCTTCATCAGACAGCCGGGCCTCCTCGGCCAGCAGGCGGAGCGAACCCACCATTTGTTCCGTATGGACCAGATCGTGAAAACAATAGGATTCCGGCACCCGTAACGGGATTTCACGCTGAGCGTGCTCCTGGCAATAAGCGACTAGTTCCTGCATCGATAACATAGAACGTGAAAGTTAGGCCGGAATTTTCAATTCATCCGTGCCTGGGCAGGAAAAAGCGGCAGAATAGACCCGGGTCAGGGCCAGAGAGGATCACTCATGGAATCGATGGAACCAGATATTACCGTTATCCTCGTCGACATACAGATCAATAAACCATCGGGTGTCATCTTCCATGATCAGGTGTATTTCCGTTTGCGGCGGCAATGTTTCGATAAGCCCCCCCAAATAGGTCTCAGCCTCCTGGACACAATCCTGGCTCTCCAGCCAGTCTGCCACTGCCTGGGTATTGACTTCCCATTCAGTACCGGTCTGGGCCTTGGCCTGAGCATCGATCTCATTTCCGGCGACCAGGAGGTCATTGGCCGACATAGCCTGACAGAAAAGAGTCGGATCCTTTTGATCTTTCTTGGTACAACCGCTATGGAAGACCAAAAACAGTCCGGCGATACAGATCAGGAGAAGATGTTTCATGATTCCTTTTTCCCTATCAACGGATACTCAGCTCTTTTCGTTGGAGTTGATCCCAGGCTTCCTGTCCGCATTCCAGGAAAGAGGCAAATTCGGCCACATCCGGCGTGTACCCGACGGGTGAGTTCAGCAACTGGCCGTCCGGGCCGATCAGCACATAATAGGGCTGGCTGTTGTTGTTGAAATACTCCGTCTGGAAATGTGCCCACTTGTCACCCGTTCTGCGCAGGGTGCGCTGACCGGTCACCTTGGAGCTGACGGTCACCTGTTCCTCCAGGGGAAGCTCGATTTTCTCATCTACATACAACGAGATGAGGACATAATCGTCCTTGATATAGTCATAGACCTCTTTCTGTGGCCACACATGTTCTTCCATCTTCCGGCAATTCACACAGGCATGGCCGGTGAAATCGATCATGATGGGCTTGTTCACCTTGCGGGCGTAGGCCACGCCAGCGTCCAGGTCCTTGAAGCAATCCAGGTTGTTGGGACACTCCTTGGGGTAGAGCCAACTGTACCCAACCGGCGGTGCCAGTCCGCTGAGCAGGCCCAGGGAGGTAAAGGACTGTTTGTCCTCATCAAACCGGAAACCGGTCATCAGGTAGATCGCCGTTACCAGGGACAGGACACCCAATCCCAGGCGCACCTTCCCCGGTTTGTCATTCGGAGAATCGTGCGGGAAGCGGATGAACCCGAACAGGTAGGCCGCCATGGCCAGGGCCACCAGGATCCAGATCAGGAGGAAGGGCTCGATCTTCAGCAACCCCCAGTGTTTCACCAGATCGGCGTTGCTGAGGAATTTGAAGGCCAGGGCCAGCTCCAGGAATCCTAACACCACCTTGACCGTATTCAGCCAGCCACCCGAGCGAGGCAGGGTATTCAACCAGCCCGGGAAGGCTGCAAACAGGGCAAATGGCAGGGCCAGGGCGATCCCGAATCCGCTCATGCCCGCCGTCAGTTGCATAGCTCCTCCGTCCGAAGACAAGGCCCCGGCCAGCAGGGATCCAAGGATGGGACCGGTACAGGAAAAGGAGACCAACGCCAGGGTCAGGGCCATGAAAAAGATGCCAAAGACACCCCCGACACCTTCGGCAGAACTCACCTTATTGGTGAAGGCTGCCGGCATGGTGATCTCGTAGTAGCCGAAGAAGGAGAATGCAAAAAAGAGGAAGATGACAAAGAAGGCTATGTTCAACCAGATATTGGTGGATATATCATTGAGGATGTCCGGATTCAGGCTGTCCATCACGTGGAATGGAATACTCAGCAGGAGGTAGACCAGAAAGATGAAGAATCCGTAGAGCAGGGCATTGACCAGCCCCTTTTTCTTGTCCTTGCTTCCCTTGGTGAAAAAGCTGACCGTCAACGGGATCATCGGAAAGACACAAGGGGTCAGCAAGGCCAGCAGCCCACCAAAAAAACCGAGCAGGAAGATGGTCCACATGCTCTTGCCGCCGGTTACCACGGAGGTGGTAAAGGCACAGTCATTGACCGGGTTGTCCAGGTCCACCACACCGAAGGGATAGGTCTGATCCGCCAGTCCGGCCGCATCTTCTTCCTCCGCGCCCAGACGGATGGTTCGGGCAGCTATATCGATGGTGAAATCGATCACCTGGGGAGGCAGGCAACGGCGATCATCGCAGGTCATAAATTCAAAGAATCCGGTCACTTTGGCATTCGGTCCGGAGGCTGAAAATTCCTGAACGAAGGAGAGATCTTCCTTGTATTTGACGACCTGCATCTCGAAGATCGGGTCAAAAATGTCCATCCTGTGCGTTCCGCTCTCCTGAATGCTTCCGTTGAACACGATATCTGTGGATTCAGTAAACGTAAAGCTAGTGGGGATGGGTCCGTCGCCGCTGTTGTCCATGGAGTAGACGTACCAGCCCTTGTCGATGGTGGCGTCGAAGACTGCGGTATAGGTATTGTCGCCCGTCTTTGTCAGGGTCGCCACCCAGGATACCGGATCAAAGATGCCCTCTGCTTCAACAGACGCATTTGCCGTTTCTTCTTCGGGCAATTCAACGGTCATGGTGCCTGTGGCTGCACTTTCCTTTGGTGCCGGTTCATCGGCCTTGATCTTGAAGGAGAAGTCCACCTGCTGGGGTGGCAGGCATCGTTCGTGATCGCAGGTCATAAACTCCAGCCAGCCTTCGATCGGCTTGCTCAGGTCCGTTACCTTTACCTTTTGGGTAAAGATGGCCTCGGTGGTGTACTTCACCACCTCCATCTCGAAGATCTTGTCATATCCGGCGTGGCGGTCACCCGACTCTGTAGTCTTGCCGATCCTGGAATAGTGGTTTCCCGGGGTAAATTCAAACGACGTCGGGATCGGCCCATCTCCTTCGATCTCCTGGGAATAAATGGTCCACCCTTCGTCGATCTTTGCTTTCAGGGTGAGTTCATACTGCTGGTCACCCACCTTTTTATAGGATTGACTCCAATGGACAGGATCAAATATCTGGGCGTGCACTCCCCCCAAGGTCATGAACAGGAAGAGGCTGGATAGCAGGACAGAAAGACGCTTCATACATCACACTTTAAAGGAGGTCTACCGTAAATTTTTGTCGGATCGGGGGCAGACATTTCGTTTCATCACAGGTCATAAACGTATAACTACCGGTGATCGTTTTGGCACCGGCGGGTACTTTTACGCGGGAAATAAAGGTGGCATTCTTGCTGAACTTGACCAGATGCATCTCGAAGATGGGATCAAAAAGTTCATGCTTGTTGCCTTCTTCACGCTTGGTCATTTGTCTGGCACCCTCTTCAAATTCAAACGAGGTGGGAATGGGCCCTTCGTCAGGGGCCAGGAACTGGGAGTAGAGATACCAGCCATCCTCGATGGCCACATCCGCGATCAGATCATAGGTGGTTTCATTGACCTTTTCCACTTTAAGATTCCAGTCTGTCACCTGTTTGACCTGACCGGAGCCGGAGAAAGGCAGGAGAAAGAGAACGCAGCAAGCA
>JAUIEA010000041.1 GCA_030429045.1 Bacteroidia bacterium
GTATCATCGGCACCAGGACCCCCACCCCATCCGGTCGGATCCATACAGAGCAACTGGTGGAAGCATTGGTCCCCTATGGGCCGATGATCATCAGTGGACTGGCCCACGGAATAGACAGTACGGCTCATCAGGCCGCCCTGGCAAAGGGCCTCCCCACCATTGGTGTTCTGGGGCATGGCCTGCATACCCTCTACCCTGCTGCCCATCGAGGGCTGGCCCAACGGATGACCGGCACCAGTGGCGTAGTGACAGAGTTTCCGTTCGACACCATCCCCGACAGGGAGAATTTCCCCATGCGGAACAGGATCATTGCCGCCTGGAGTGATGCACTGGTTGTCATTGAAAGCAAGGAAAAAGGTGGATCCATGATCACGGCTGAATACGCCAACCGGTATAACAAAGATGTATTTGCCCTGCCTGGAAGGATCGAAGATGCACAGTCCAAAGGATGTCATGCATTGATCAAACGGCATAAGGCCCACCTGATCGAAACTGTTGACGACCTGGTTGACATCATGGGTTGGGAAAGCCGGGCAGCCACCGCAGCAGGCTTGCAAATGCCCCTGTTTTCAGACCTGGATCCGGAAGAAGCAAAGGTCGTAGCCACCCTGAAAGAGCACCCGGAGATCCTCATTGACGAACTTGGCTTCAGAATGAAGCTTCCTGCCAGTAGTATTTCCGCCCTCCTTCTGAATCTCGAATTCAAAGGCCTTGTGCGCACGCTCCCGGGCAAACGATATATCCTCAGATCTGTGTGATCGTCATCCTCTCCCAACAGCCTTTCCATCGCAGGTTAGACACGTTTGTTCATCATGGCTCACTGGTCCTGGTATACAGGTGGTGGATTACATTTGTGTCTATGAAGCCATGTATGCTCTTTTCCGTTGCGCTGGTGGCGGCACTCTTATGCGTACAATGCCACTCCGGCAAGGAGGTGACCATGCCCACTGCAGCTGCAAGTGCCACAGCAATAAAGCCCCGTAATATCATTCTGATGATCGGTGATGGGATGGGCTTGACCCAGATCACTGCCGGAATGTACAGCAACAATAACCGGCTTGAATTGGAGCGCTTCAACAGCATCGGTCTCCACAAGCCGCATGCCTACAACAAGTTGGTCACCGACTCTGGAGCCAGTGCAACGGGTTTCTCATGTGGAAAGAAGACGTACAATTATGCTATAGGGGTAGACCACGATACAATTCCCTGTAAAACCTTGATGGAGGAAGCAAAAGAGCGCGGGCTGGCGACAGGAATGGTGGTCAGTTCAACCATCGTCCATGCCACTCCTGCTTCCTTTATTGCGCATAATAAGTATCGACGCAACTATGAGGAAATTGCAGAAGCCTTTGTGACATCCGGCATTGATTATTTTGTTGGTGGTGGTCTGAAATATTTCCAGAATCGAATAAAGGACGATCGAGACCTCCTTCAGGAGATGAGGGATCGTGGCTATCTAATCGAAGATTATTTTCATCAGGATCTGAATCATCTCCGACCTGATCCTGACAAGCCTTATGGTTTTCTCACGGCGCATGAGGATCCCCTTCCGGTAGAGAGTGGGCGTGATTATTTGCTGCCTACAACCATGACCGGACTGACTCATCTGATGAATCGTTCTGAACTGGGCTTTTTCTACATGGTTGAAGGCTCACAAATCGACTGGGGAGGCCATGCCAATAACAGTTCGTACATCATCTCCGAGATGCTGGAATTTGACCGGATCATCGGGAATATCCTGGACTTTGCAGATCGTCATCCGGGCACGCTGGTCGTTGTGACCGCAGATCATGAAACAGGTGGATACGCCATCCTGGAAAGCTCCTCTATGAACAAGTTGAATACAGCCTTCACAACGATCGGGCACACCGCTGATCTGATCCCGGTTTTTGCCTATGGACCAGGGGCCGATTCTTTTCAGGGAATCTATGAAAATACGGCGATCTACGACAAGATCATGACCCTGATGGGTTGGTGATCCGTATCAGAGCAAGTGCCGCTCTGCATGGTAGCTCGAACGAACCAGGGGGCCGCTTTCTACGTACATCAGACCCAACTGAAGCCCGACTTCCCTGTACTCCGCAAATTGGTCCGGATGCACATATTCGGCCACATCCAGGTGCATCTTTGTCGGCTGCAGATATTGACCGATAGTCAGGATATCACAGCCATGTCGGACCAGGTCTTCCATGATCTCGAAGACCTCTTCTCTGGTTTCGCCAACCCCGACCATGATCCCGGACTTGGTTCGCTTGCCATAGTCCTTTGTCCGTTGGATCTGCTCCAGGCTCCGATCATACTTGGCCTGGGGGCGGACCAGGCGATACAGCCGCCTGACAGTTTCCATATTATGACTGACCACTTCCTGTCCAGCACTGATCATCCGTTCCAGGGCGTCCCAATTCGCCTTGACATCTGGGATCAATGTTTCTATGGTGGTGGTTGGTGATTCGGTTTTGATCTGTTGAACGGTTTGATACCAGATCTCAGCTCCCCTGTCCTTCAGTTCGTCTCTGTTGACACTGGTGAGCACTGCGTGTTTCACACCCATCAGACGGATGGCTTCGGCCACTCTGCGCGGCTCATCTTCATCATATTCCGTCGGCCGACCCGTTTTCACGGCACAAAATGAGCACGACCGGGTACAGGTGTTTCCCAGGATCATGAATGTAGCCGTGCCCGCACCCCAGCACTCTCCCATGTTGGGGCAATTCCCGCTCTGACAGATGGTATGCAACCGGTGATCATCCACGATCTCCCGGACCATCTTATAGTTCTCGCCGGTCGGCAATTTGACACGAAGCCAGTCCGGTTTTTTTCGCCGAGGTTCTACAATGGGGAGTTCTAACATGAGATTATGAACGTTTGCCGATGTGCAAAGTTATGAAGAGGTTCAGGAAATAGGGTTGATTGTCTTCCACCATGATCGGGACCTGTCTGGGAAAGACATCTAAAAGCACTCCGGTATCGATGGCCATCACATATTCATCGAAGGCACCGAAGGCAAAATGTGCTGCGATCTGACCGTGGACACCCGGAATAAAAGACAATTCTCCGAGGCCTTTTGTAAAAAATGTTCCTCCATAAATGCTGAACGGATCCAGAAACAGGTCCCTATCCTCCTCTGAATACTTCTTGGTGACGATCGCAAAGGAATTGTTATCCTGTCGTTCGATGAGTCGGAGGTAATACGGTTTGATCATGCCCAGGGTGATCCCGCCCTGATAGGTGATCCCCACAGCCAAACCTTTTCGCTTGGCTTTTTCAGAAAAATATCGCTTTCCGCCATACCCGCCGCGCAGGACATACAGGCTGTTTTGTTTGCCATAAACATAGGGCCGGGGAGTCTCGCCACGGAATACGGCTGCCAGATCATTGCTTTGTCTGGTTTCCTTGTGATGCCGCATATATCCCAGCTCCAGGGCATAATAGGTGGTCTTGTAATAGGTCTTGATCTTACCCTTATACCACCCGAATGTCATTCCCCTGGGATGGATCCGATACGTCAGAACACTCTCCTGATTGTAGAGGATACCGACCTGCGACGGAACTGACGCCTTGGGCTGAAGGGTGACCTGGCCGCTGAGCGGAACAGTGAGGAAAAACAGCAACACGCCAGTCAACAGGCGGAATAGATCCATGGCATTTGTTGGTTGGGTGTGCATTGAATGATTAAAATTAAGGATATTTCCACTTCCGTTCCATGTCGGAGTTGAAAATGATCCATGAATAAACCGGACATACTCGTTTTTTGTCCTCAGGACAATCCTCCACTGCGGTATATCCTGGATTGGATCCTTCAGGATTGCTGGAAGGTGTCCTATGGATTGAGTACGGATCTTCAAACTGTTCAGGCGTGGAAGGGACCGTGCTTCGCCTACGCGGCTTCAGATCCCCTGATCCGGCCATGGATTCCAGCATTGCCATCCTTTCTTGCAGATCATAACACGCGATCTGTCCCGGATGTTGTCTGTCTGGATGGTCAGTTCTGGTTATACCCCCTAGAAAACGCAGATGCCAGCTTTCCTGCAGATATCCTCCGTGGAGCGTTTTGGATGCTGACTCGCCAGGAAGAATACCAACCGCATCAGCAAGATGATCACGGCCGCTTTCCCGCCAGTGAGAGCTTATGCTTCCGGGAGGGGTTTCTGCACAAACCCGTGGTGGATGAGTGGGTACAACTCCTCGGAGCCGCCATTCACCTCGAGCATCCGACCTTTCAGCCGCCGAACCCCGAACCCTCCATTCAACCCACATTTGACGTTGATTTCGCCTGGCGCTACCTGAACAAGTCCTGGTATCTGAAATGTCGAACGTTGGCTCGTGATCTCATCGTAGAGGGTCCTGGGACGTTCGCCCGTGGCCTGCAGGCCACCCTGGGGCTTACCCCAGATCCGTACGATCTTTACCAGCAGTGGGCTGACCAGCAGGCTGTACTTTTCTTTCCGTTGGGAGATCGGACCTATTATGACCGGAATCACCGCTGGGATCATCCGGCTTATCAAAGGCTCATCCAGTCCTGCCATCAACAGATGGCCATCGGCCTTCATCCCTCCTATTCCTGCCTGGAAAAACCCCACCTCCTGGAAATGGAATGCGACCGGTTCGCTACCATTACCGGCGCACCCCCCCAGCGGAGTCGCCAGCATTATCTGCGATTCCGGCTCCCAGAAACCTATCGGGCGCTCCAACGATGTGGTCTACAGGAAGACTGGTCCATGGGGTATGCCGATCAACCTGGTTTTCGCGCGGGCACGGCCCGTTCCTTCCTCTGGTTTGATCTTCAGCAGAACAGGACCACTGCGTTACGCATATTTCCCTTTCAGGTGATGGATACGACTTTACTGCATTATCTGAATCTCACCCCACCTCTAGCCAAAATGCGAATCCAGGAATTGTGGAACACGATCCAGGAAACAGGTGGCTGCCTGACGACCCTGGCGCATAATAACAGCATTGCCGCTGTCGACAAGGCCTGGCAGAACTGGCGTAATATCTGGCCGGATCAACCGGAATGATGCAGGTCACCCGAGGTGATAAGGCAACTTTCTTGTACACTGCCTGTCAATCCCCTATCTTGTCCATCTACCCTAGAAAGACTATCGCATGATTCATTTGCTCTCAGAACAACCCTCGGTACTTGGCCAGTTTATCGCTGAACTGCGTGATACCAATGCTCAATCGGATTCCATGCGGTTTCGAACCAATATGGAACGTTTGGGAGAGATCATGGCATATGAGATCAGCAAGGTCCTGCCCACCCATACCATCCAGGTGGATACTCCACTGGGACAGGCGACAGAATCCGTACCATCGGAACAGGTGGTCATCGGCTGTATCCTGCGAGCGGGACTACCCTTCCACAACGGGATGTTACGGATGTTTGACAGAGCCGGCAATGCTTTTATCAGCGCCTATCGCAAACACCACAAGGACGGGACATTCGACATCAACATCCAATATGTCTCTTGCCCGGATCTCACCGGAAAGACCCTCATTCTTACCGACCCCATGCTGGCCACCGGCTCCAGTATGGTCAAGACTGCAGAGGCCCTGATGGAATATGGTACACCAAGGGAAATTCACTTTGCAGCGATCATTGCTGCCCGGGAGGGGTTGGACTATGTGCGGCGCATGTACCCCAAGTCACACATCTGGCTCTCTGCACTGGATGAAGAGTTGACGGCTAAGGCGTATATCGTTCCCGGCCTCGGTGATGCCGGGGATCTTGCATATGGCCTGAAGGTCCAGGAATAACTTCATCCTGTACATTCCAATTATTTTCCATTGAACGATTACCTTGGGTTCATGAATGGACGTATCCAGGCATAGACGCCTGGCCCGTTCGTGGGCGATCAGAGGGTAGCGCCATTTCTCTGCCAGGGAGCATGAGCTGCCTGACAAGGCTACACCCCTGCGTTCCACGGGCCAAGCCAGGTTCATATTCTGTCTGGAATACGATCGACGAATATAGAAGCTGCGCCAGAGGGTACCCAAAATCAGGAATACGATTCCAAACCTATGAATCAACTCACACCTTCCCTGATCGGGATGATCATTATTGGATATTTTATCCTGCTGTATCTGGTATCCCGCCTCACCGGAAAGAGATCTGACAATGAGACCTTCTTCCTGGCCGGCAGACGTACACACTGGATCTGGATATCCATTGGGATGATCGGGGCATCACTTTCGGGAGTAACATTCATCTCCATTCCCGGGGTAGTGGGTGCAGACGGATTGAATGAGGATTTTTCCTATTTCCAGGTGGTACTTGGATATCTGCTCGGTTACGCCGTGATCGCCCTGATCCTCCTGCCACTGTACTATCGACTCAATCTCACCACGATCTACGGGTATCTGGATAAGCGGTTCGGGATCACCAGCTACAAGACCGGGGCGGCCTTTTTCCTGTTGAGCCGCATTATCGGTGCATCCTTTCGTATGTTTCTGGTTGCCATGGTTCTGGATCAGTTTGTACTTGGACCAATGGGGGTGCCCTTCTGGGCGACAGTTGCGATCAGCATTCTGCTCATTTGGACCTATACCCGGCACAACGGCATGCAGACCATCATTTTTACGGATGTCCTCCAAACCGTCTTTATGCTCGGAGCTGTCGGGCTGACCATCTACTTCATCAGTCAACAGATGGATTCAAGTGTCTGGGGAGCACTGGATCTGGTCCGCGAAAGCGAATACAGCCAGGTCTTCTTTTTTGAGGGAGGATGGTCGGATCCAAACAACTTTTTCAAACAATTCTTCAGTGGGGCATTGATCACCATCGTCATGACCGGACTGGATCAGGATATGATGCAGAAAAATCTGGCCTGCCGCACCCTGCACGAGTCACAAAAAAACATGTTCACATTTTGTCTGGTATTGGTGATCGCCAATCTGATGTTCCTGAGCATGGGAGCCCTTCTCTATTTGTATATCGACCATGCCCAGATCGCGCTCCCTTCCAAAAGTGACCAGCTCTATCCCATGCTGGCGTTGCAGTTCCTGCCGACAGCCGTTGGTGTGGCTTTTATTGTGGGATTGATTGCCGCCGCCTATTCCAGTGCCGACTCAGCACTCACGGCCCTGACCACCTCCTTTTGTGTCGATTTTCTGGGTATGGAGAAGGATAAAACCTCGGAACAACAACAGGTCAAAACCAGAAAAAGGGTCCACATGGCCATGTCCATCGTTCTCTTTCTGACCATCATTGGCTTTTCACAGATCCACAACCAGGCTGTGATCACCAAGTTGTTCGAAGTGGCCGGCTACACCTATGGGCCCATCCTGGGATTATTTGCCTTCGGTTTGATCACCCGCAGGTCGGTCCGGGATCATCTGGTCTTGCCTCTGGCCCTCATCGCGCCGGTCCTGACCTGGATCCTGAATACCTGGTCTGATGTACTTCTCGCCGGATTCAAGCTGGGGTTTTTGCTCATCGCGGTCAATGGCCTGCTGATGTTCATCGGATTGTGGCTGATCTCTCAACCGCCAAGTGCCCAGAATGAACTTCAGACAGCTGCTCACTGAACCGTTCAGACAAACTGATTTCTATCGTCCTTGACTTGATCGATCACAAAATTCGGGCGTTTACGAACGGCGTCCAGTGTACGCCAAAGGTACTCGCCCAGGATACCCAATGCGATCATTTGGAAAGAGGAGACCAGCAGGATGACCAGCATCAATGCCGACCAGCCCTCCACGTCGATATGTCCGGTCAGCCTGGCATACAGGATATAAAGGGCATAGCCCATCGCCAGAATTCCCAATACCAGGCCACTCACTGCGATCATCCGAATGGGAAAAAAGGAGAAGGCAATAAACGAGTCAATAAAGAGCTTGACCTTCTTGGCAAGTGTCCATCGGGAACGACCGATCTCCCGCTCCTGGCGGACATACGGGATATTCACATAGGGATACCCCAACCAGGGTAACAGAAAGAGCGTGTTGGTGTTTTTTTCATCCATCTGCACAACCTCTGCACAGAGCTTTTGATCGAAGAGCACAAAATCAAAGCCTCCAGGAGGGATGTTCTTCAGGGCAAACCGACGGATCAACCCGTGAAAAACACCTGCAAGGACCCTTTTGAGCAAGCCTTCTTTCCGTCGTTGTCGGTTGGCCATGACCAGCTTGAATCCCTGCTCCCAGTACGCGAACATCTGAGGGATGAGTTCGGGCGGATCCTGAAGGTCGGCTGAGATCACAGTGCAGCAATCTCCTTTCGCATACCCCATTCCGGCAAGGATCGCATTATAGGACCCGACGTTCCCTGCCAGTTTCAGCAGGACGACCCGGTCGGGTTGCGCTTGCTGGATCCCTTCCAGCACGCGATAAGTCTGATCTCCTGATCCATCATCGACAAATACGTATTCCACCCGGGTACCTGTTGGCAAGTCACTTTCCATCCGTTGAAGACGCTCAAAGGTGACCGGCAGGTTCTCTTCATTGAAATAACAGGGAATGATGATGGAAAGCAAGGCCATGTATGCACGTTTTAGATCAGGACAATCCGGATGCCCCCCTGGTCTGGATCAACCCGTATCGCCAAGATAAGGCGAATGTACCCAGCACGAGGGCAAGTGCCAGCAGGGAGTTCCCCCACGACTCCAGATTCATCCAGGGACCGTGATACCGAAAGTACCGCTGAGCCGGATCTGCCAGAAAAGAACCGTCGAGACTGCCTTGGGTTGTCAGTTCCTGCCACCATGGTGCACAGATCCACAACCCCAGGAGTATCCCTCCCAGCAAAAGAGGATTGAATCGATAGTGCCGATCTACAGTATCCGTGAACACAAAAAGCAACCAGGGAAGCACCTGCATCAATTGCCGGGTCTCAGATCCCAGGACCATGAGCAGGGTGACCAAGGTGAACAGCAGTGGTCCTGTACCGTACCGGGTCAGCCCTTTCATCAAAAAGGGTGAAGCGAATATGCCGAGGATGACCCATCCGGGCATGTAGGCGAAATGTCCGGCCAGGAAACCCAATGGATAAGTAACGGACTGCTGTAGGAGCAGTTGGCCATAGGACAGGAGGGTCTGAGGTACTTCTTCTGAACCGGCATAGCGCTGGATCACCCACTGAACCAGTCCATAGATCAACGCCATCGGGACCAGCCAGATCCATTGGGCCCGGTGTAAACCAACCCATACCCTATTGTACAACCGCAAGGACTGACCGACCCAGGTGAGGTAGGCCAGTACCAGGATCATCGCAAAAGGGAGGAGATTGAACCGGACGGATTGAGATGCACTCGGAGGATCGGTAAAGACTTCCGGGGCGGTTTGCCAGGTCCATATCCAGCAGATGACGAACAAGACCGGCAGGGCAAGGCTCCATAGGAAGGAACCGACCGGCGGATCAGCTTTGTCTGAGTTCTTTCCTGCGCTGAACAGCAGAAGCCCGTATAGCCACATCGTCGGGCCGGCAAAAGCACCGATCAAGATCGCGACCAGCAGTCCGATCCGCCATTCCTTCTTCCAACACAGGACGGCCCACAGCCCGATGGCCATGGCCGGTATGTCTGCCAAAATGGGATACAACAAACTCATCTTCATGAGTGGCATACTGAAAAACAAGGCGGCAAAGCCGAGGACCATTGTCTCCCAATACCATTGACTCGACCTCGCTAACCAAAGGAATGCGATCACGGCCAGGCCTATAAATATCATGTTACTCGACCGGTAGGCCTGAATCACCTGCTCCTGGGTCCGCTCCCAACCGGCCCTATTCATCAGATGATAGAGCGCGGCCGGTACCAGCATCCGTTGCATGCGAAATCGGTTGATCGCACCCTGGTCTATGGCTTCCGGGAGAAACTGGGTGTACATACCATACATATTCCCATCCCAGCCAAAACCATTGTTCACCGGTATCGGCTCCGTGTCCCATTGCCAGGCGATCGGAACGGACAGCATCAAACCAATGGCGATCAAATAAGGCCACTTCATGCAAAAAACGATTGGATAAGGCGAATGACTTCCGCTTGTTCCTCCTCTCTCAACCCGGGAAAAAGGGGCAGGGAGAGTAAGGTTTTCGCATGGTCCTCGGCAATCGGAAACTGACCTTTACGCCATCCTTGCCCGGCATAGGCTTTCTGAAGGTGTGGCGGCACCGGGTAATGGATCAAGGTGCCAACTCCCCCGGCCAGCAAATACTGTTGCAGGGCATCCCGTTGGTCCGACCGTATTGGAAAAAGATGATACACGGAGGAACATCCCGGTGCAATTTTTGGCAGACGCAGATCTCCAACCCCGGATAAGGATCGGTGATAGACAGCCGCCAGTCGTTGCCGTTCTCTGTTCCAGGCATCCAGTTCCTGCAACTTGATGGCGAGAAGGGCTGCCTGTATTTCATCCAGCCGGCTGTTATAGCCCTGGACCTCGTTGTAGTATTTGACAGCGGAACCATAATTCCGCCACCGTCTGACCTGCTCCGCCAGATCACGATCATGGATGGTGACCGCCCCGCCATCACCCAGGGCACCGATATTCTTTCCCGGGTAAAAACTGGTGGCGTTCAAATGCCCCCAACTCCCGGTCTTTCGTCCCGCACAGGTAGCGCCCTGGGACTGTGCGTTATCTTCGATCACCTTGAGACCATGCCGGTCTGCAAAGGCCATGATCGGCACCATTTCACAGGCCTGTCCGTACAGGTGAACAGGGATGATGGCCCTGGTCCTGGACGTCAGGGCCGCTTCCAGACCCTCCGGATTCAGGTTCGCTGTATCGGATCGGGGTTCTACCAGAACGGGGGTTGCACCTGTGTACGATACGGCCAGCAAAGTGGCGATATAGGTATTGGAAGGTACGATGACCTCATCACCTGCTCCGATACCCAGTGCCCTGAGTGCCAGATGCAGCGCTTCCAATCCATTGCCTACTCCGACCGCATGGTCAACCTCACAGTAGGTTGCAAAGGCTTTTTCAAATGCCTGCACTTCCGGTCCGAGAATATAATATCCACTGTCGATCACGCGCGTAGCAGCAGCGACCAGGTCCGCCCGCAAAGGGCCGTGCATTTCATCGAATCTAAAGAATGGAATCTTCATAGATCAGAGGCATCCAGGTTTGTTGGTAGATCTTCAAATCGTTGACCATCCGGTGATTGCCAAATATCATCCACAAGTCGCAAGGGACGTCCCTGTTCATCGACCCATCCTACCAGCCGTGCGGGATTGCCCCGGACCAACCCGTTTGCCGGAACATCCCGGGTGACCACGCTTCCTGCACCAACCAGGGCTCGGGAGCCGATCCGGATGCCATCCAGGATCACCGCTCCGGCACCAATAGAGCACCCTTCTTCCAGGATGGTTTGGGGAAAGGACTGAAGATGCGCTTTTGATCTGGGGAAACGGTCGTTGACAAATGTGGCATTGGGACCGATAAAGACCTTGCTGGACACCCGAAGTCCATCCCATAGATAGACACCGCTTTTGATCGTCACGTCATCGCCAACGACGACATCATTTTCGATAAAGGTATGGCAGTTGATATTGCAATGATCCCCGATGTGCGCACCCGCCAGGATCACAGCAAATTGCCAGACCTGCGTATTCGGTCCGATCTGATCGGTGTCCACTTGTGCCAGGGCATGGATCATGAGTCGTTCATGCTTTTGAAGACCTCATAATCACGGATATAATCCGATTCCTGATATTCCGTGGATGCGAACACCAGCTGAACTGCATTATGTGAATATTGCATGGTATGCCAGCAATCGGGGGGAATATAGACACCTTGTTCAGGATGTTCCAGCACGAAGCGATCTACCTGTCCGTCAGTGGTCTCCGTCTGTACCGTGATCTTTCCCGCCACTGCAATCAACACCTGCTGCGTCTGGTAATGGGCGTGTCGCCCTCGGATCACTCGCTCCGGTGTATAATAGGTCCAGAAGGTCCGCTTGACCGGAAAGGGGATCACCTGCGCAAACTCGGCAATGGAAATATAGCCCTCGACGGGCTTCCCAACCTTTTGGAACGTAATCAAATGAGCCTTCGGGTACATATGAACGGTTTACGCAATTTTCAGGTGAAGGTTGTCCGGCATATGAAGGAGGTCAGTCTGATAAGGCCGCTGGCCCCGCTTTTCGTTCCAGGAGCACCATATACTGTTTCCCCTTGGCCTGATAGCTGCTGGCCTGCTCGCCCTCGATGGCCTGGACGTTCCTTGCATCAACCTGATCATACCAGGCTATCGGGACATAATCCTGATGGATCAATTGCCATCCCCAGTTGATGATCCCCTGATCTGCTCCCTGCGCCGGCAACCAGCTCAATGGATGCTGGACCCACACTGCATACTTGGGTGGATCCTCGGCTACCGCGTTGATCACCTCCTGCTGCCATTCTTTCTCCTTTGGGTGATTCTTCAACAAGAAACCCATGAAATGATGCCGGGTCGGACACTTTGCCTGCGTATAGGCATACAGCTGGGGCTCCGACCCCAGGACGATCAGGCCGTCTTCCGGCTTCATCCGCTTCCCGAGATAGTCTGCCAACAGCTTTGATTCCGGAAATGGATTGGACCCGTACGTTTCCCGGAGGATCTTG
Source organism: Bacteroidia bacterium (assembly GCA_030429045.1). Classification (GTDB taxonomy): domain Bacteria; phylum Bacteroidota; class Bacteroidia; order Chitinophagales; family Saprospiraceae; genus JAGNXB01. The sequence continues at coordinate 12,546 of JAUIEA010000041.1, forward strand.
TTAAAATTCGGTCTGAAATAATAGGCATCATGATGGGCGAGAGCGGGCAACAACAGGATGGCTGCCAATACCGGCGCCAACCATTGTTTCACAGCCGGAACAAACCGCTCGGCCATGTTCGTCAGAAAAAAGCAGAATGCACCTGCACCGATGGCCAGGGCAGGGATGAAATGCAAAAAATAATGCCCGTAAAAACGCTTGCCCGGCAATATGGATAAGGAGGCCATCACTAGAAATCCTGTAACGGCCCACTTCTTATACCAACTGATCCGGGTAAACCAGATCAGAATGGACCCTGCGATACCCAGGACCCAGAACGCTTCATGCCCGTCGTACAACCGGGTCAGGCTATTTTCCAGGAGCTCCCTGCCGAAGGTCCAGTCGATCTTGGAGGTATAGGCCTGAGGATACTCCACGATCCAGAACCAGAAATCGGGCAACGTACCCTGTATGCCCATAATCAGTCCAAATCCCAGTACGGGAATCAAGGCACCAAGGACCAGCCACAGGCCATCTCTCAAGGTGAATTTCAGCCATTGGGTTCGGTTTTCCGAGAGATGAAAAGCAGGCACGAGAGACACGCCCAACAAGGCAAAGAACAAACCGTTCTGCTTGATCAGAACACCCCAGGACAAGAGTAATCCGCCCGCAAGGAGCATCATGATGGTGAAACGTTGCAAGCCCCGTGTCAGGGCCCATAAGCCTGCAATCGCAAAGACAGCCACCAGATGTTCTGCCTGAATGGAAAACCCGGAGGCATACGGCGTCATCGCCAGCACTGCATAACTGAGCGTTGCGATCAATCCGGCGCCATCGTCCAGCCATCGTCTGACCAGATAGAACAGCAGCATCCCACCCAAAGCCAGGAATACAGCCATCCAGACATGCATCAGCGCAATATTGCCTCCCGAAAGGGCACTGAGCACCGCATAGCTGTAATAAAGCGCAGGTGGTTTCATTTCATAGAAGTCCTGATATGGAACTTCCCCCTGAAGCAGCAGCTGCCCCATGTATGCATAAGAACCTTCATCCCGTTCAATGGGAATATCCCTGAATCCGATCCGGATGAAGAGAAAGAGAAGAACAATCAGAAGCGCCAACATCCTTGGCAGTTGAGTCAACCAGGAAGATTGGGGCGCAACGGACTTCTTTTTGACAGATTTAGCGGACATAGGAGAGCTGCTCTAGAATGCTGAAGATATAAAGGGTCGGCCTTTTCACTTCAATAATGGAACTGGAACAGAGAAAAATGTCCACACACCAGGTGAGGAGAGACCGGGGATGCGCATAGATTCGAATGAGACCGGGTGATCGTATGTGCTGAATGCATGGTGAATTCACATGAAAAACGCTCCCGGGCCTTCAGTTTACGAGGTGGATAGCCTGCCAGCGATATTGTCGCTATTCGCGGTCAAAATAGCCTTCCTGCCTCCGCTGTTCATCCAGCAATTGTTGCCGCTCCCGCTCCGACCGGGTCATATGGAATGTGTCCGGGTCCAGGAACCTGGATTTGGGATCCTGCTCGGGAGGCGTGGTGATCTCCTCGGGTTCGAGATCTCGCTTGAACCACCAGGCGACCAGGATGCCAACGATGCCACCCAGGAGGTGACTCTCCCAGGAAATCCCTTCCTGGTTGGGAAGGATACCCGCGAACATCGGGGTGTACACCATGATCACGATCAGGGACAGGACAATGGATTTGACGCTGCGTCGAAAGACTCCCGACCAGAAGACAAAGGACACCAGGCCATAGACCACGCCGCTTGCACCCACGTGGAAAACCGAACGAGCAAACAGCCAAACAGCGATCCCGGTGAGGAAGTAGATCATGAGAAAAGCCTGCCAGGACACGCGCCGGAAGAACGCCCAGATCACTATGATCATGGCGAGCAGGGGAACGGAATTGGAAATCAGATGCTTCCAGTCACTATGCGCAAGTGGAGCCGTGAGGATCCCGGAAAGACCGAATATCCGCCGGGGATACAGGCCCCAGTCAGCCGGTGAATAAGGGAGGATGTAAAAGATGCGCAGCAGGTGCAGGACCCAGAGGAGGGCAACGACCCGCAAGGCGGTATAAAGCGGCTGACGAAACGGCCCGAGCCAGGATTGACCTTCTGCTTCTTCCATCGATCAGAGATATCGCCTTCTGATCAATTGGATGAAAACGCCTGCTTTTTTGAGCCGTTTGGTATCCAGCCAGTCATACCGGGGGATGATCTCCTTTTCCAGGTACGTTCGCGCAGCTGAAAAGGAGGGCAGGTCATTCAAACGCCTGAGGGCCTGGTCGAATGCCTCGTGGTCACCCTGGAAAAGTTCGTTGATCGTCAGAAAGCGCTCATTTATACCCAAAGCGCGAGAAAGGTCTTCGATCGGGCTCTTGCGCAGCTTGCCCGAGAGGTCTGTTGCCTCTTCCATCGCAAACAGGACTTCTGATTCAGCTGGCGTCCCGTTTGGCTTTTCGGTCCTAGTCACCTCCTGGATCACATCCGGTGTCGCCGGCTGTGGCGAAGGTGCTGGACTGCTACTCTCCGATCCATCACCCACCGGCACAGGATCTGCTTTCGGTGTCATGGGAAGAGCCGGCTCTGCCATCTTTTCTTCAACTGTCGGTTCAGGCAACTTCTCCTCCACCACGGGTGGTTGGGGAGCAGGCGCAGCCGTCCGCTTCTCCTGCATCGGAGCTGCCGTTGGCGGGGTGATCACCCGATCATTTGCAGAATATGTTTTCTGATCCGGCAACAAGCTGGCATAAAACTGCCGTATATAATCCTGGAGCAAATCCACTTCGATCCGGGAAGGTTCGGAGTTGGAATCGGACACAGCATCAAAGATTTGATTGATCTTCCGGAGGAGGATCCGGGCTTGAGTAAGTTCCATGAGCGGGGTGTCTGACGCGAAATGCGTTAATTTGCAGGCATAACGAAAGTCACTGCGGCCTTCGTGTCCCAAAGGTAATGAAATGTTCCTGGAACCCTCCTTTCGAAACCAGCGGAGCGGCTGGATAGAAGTCATCTGTGGAAGTATGTTCTCTGGTAAAACGGAAGAGCTCATCCGGCGGATCCGGAGAGCCCGGATTGCCCATCAACAGGTTGCCATTTACAAACCGCAGATCGATGTGCGGTACAGTGACGATCAGGTGGTCTCCCATGATGCGAACAGCCTGTCATCCATTCCTGTCGCACATTCCAGAGAGCTGCTGAAAGCAGAGGAAACGATCAATGTCATCGGTGTGGATGAGGCCCAGTTTTTTGACCGGGACCTCCCGGGGGTGTGCGAGCAACTGGCCATTAAAGGCATTCGCGTAATCGTTGCGGGATTGGATATGGATTTTCGTGGCCGGCCTTTTGGCCCCATGCCAGACCTCCTGGCCATGGCAGAATATATTACAAAGGTTCATGCAATCTGTCACCATTGTGGAAATCTGGCGACCCATTCCTACCGGCTGACCCAGGACGAACAAACGGTCATGCTGGGCGAAAAGCAGGAGTATGAGGCCCGATGCCGGATGTGCTATGGGATGGGCAATATGCTCTTGCTCAAATAGTGAAGTGATCCTTCCCTTCGTGCCCAGGAAGAATGAGTGCTGAAACCCGCGAAATTCCTTGCGGTGTTGCTACCTTTGCAGCCTTAAAATCCTCCCCCTTATGTCCTCCCTCCCGATTCGGTCCGCGCTGATCTCCGTTTTCACCAAAGATGGATTAGAACCCATCATCCGCCAGTTACACCAATTGGGCGTCACGTTATATTCCACGGGCGGGACGCAGGCGTTCATTGAAGGGCTGAACATTCCCGTCATTCCCGTCGAATCCCTCACAGACTATCCGTCCATTCTCGATGGCCGGGTCAAGACCCTCCACCCCAAGATCTTTGGTGGCATTCTTGCCCGACGTGAGCCGGGGCACCTGGACCAGCTGGCGGCCTATTCCATACCGGAGATCGACCTGGTGATCGTCGACCTGTATCCCTTCGAGGAGACCGTCCAGACAACCACCGACCACGCTGCCATCATTGAAAAGATCGATATTGGCGGCATCTCACTGATTCGGGCTGCAGCAAAAAATTATCAGGATGTGGTCATCATTCCCTGTCGCGATGAATACGATACATTCCATCGCTTGCTGGATGTGAAGCGAGGTGCCACGGATCTGGAAGACCGGAAATATTTTGCGACCAGGGCATTCCAGGTCAGTGCCGGATACGATACGGCCATTGGACAATACTTCCTCGGCAAGTCCGGGCAGGAAAGTTTTGCGACACAGGCCGCTCCCGCTAAAACACTGCGCTACGGGGAGAACCCGCACCAGCGAGGAACCTTCTACGGGCCCCTGGAAAATGTTGTCCGCCAATTGCACGGCAAGGAACTGTCCTACAATAACCTGGTCGACATAGATGCCGGCCTGACGCTCATCAGCGAATTCCGACAGGCCGATCCCACTTTTGTCGTCATCAAGCACACCAATGCCTGTGGCGTCGCCAGTCGCCCGGACCTCTTCACGGCCTGGAAGGATGCGCTTGCCGGCGACCCGGTTTCCGCCTTTGGCGGCATCCTGGCCGCTAACCGTGAAATAGATGCGCAAACGGCATCCGCCATCGACGAGATCTTCTATGAGGTCCTGCTGGCTCCAGGTTTCAGCCCGGAAGCCCTGGAGATCCTGCAGAAAAAAAAGAACCGGATCCTGCTCGTGTTCCCGGAATACCACCAGCCAAGGGAACAATTCAGAAGCCTGTTGAATGGCGTTTTGGTCCAGGATGTGGACAACATTCAGGAAACGCCCCGGGACCTGCAAACCGTTACCAAAGTGCATCCGACCTCCTCAGAGATAGCGGATCTGCTCTTTGCCAATACCTGTGTCAAGCATTTGAAGAGCAACACCATCGTCCTGGTACGCGACCAACAGCTGCTCGGAATGGGGTGCGGACAAACTTCCCGGGTTGATGCATTGCAACAGGCCATCACAAAAGCGAAGGGATTCGGATTTGACCTCAAGGGAGCTGTCATGGCCTCTGATGCCTTCTTTCCCTTTCCCGATTGTGTTGAGATCGCCGATCAGGCAGGAATTCGTGCCGTGATCCAACCCGGTGGAAGCGTAAAGGATCAGGATAGTATCGCGTACTGTGACGATCATCAAATGTCCATGGTGTTCACAGGAAACCGTCACTTCAAACATTGATGAATCTCGTTCTGGATATCGGAAATAGCCGCACCAAGGCGGCCCTGTTTTCGGCGGATGAGATCATCTGTACGGATTCTGTCACCGAACTTTCGCCGGACTGGCTGGATCACTTCATACGCCATGAACGGCCCGAGGCCGGCATCATCAGTGCCACCGGTATGATCCCGGAATGGCTGCCCGGATGGATGGACCGGGCCATGACCTGGTTTGAATTGACGCATCAGACCCGGTTACCTTTCCACAATCACTATCAGACCCCGACAACCCTCGGACGAGATCGGATGGCAGGGTTGGCCGGGGCACTTGCCCTGGGCATTCAACCTCCGCTGCTGGTCATTGACGCCGGCACCTGCATCACTGTCGACCTCCTGGAAGCTGGCCTGATCTATCACGGCGGGAGTATTTCTCCAGGGTTGCGCATGCGTCTGGAGGCTATGCATACCTTTACGGCCCGATTGCCGTTAGCTGAATGGCAGGCTTCCCCGACACTTCCCGGAAGGGATACCGCAGGCGCTTTGTCTGCCGGTGCGCAATGGGGTGGCATTTGTGAGATTGAAGGAATGATCCTTCGCTATCAGGCTGATCATCCAAACCTTAACGTCATTGTAACAGGCGGAGACATGGATTTTTTGGCCAGACATCTGAATTCTGTGATATTTGCAAACGCTGAGCTCGTTCTTATCGGCCTCAATCAAATTTTAAAACATGAATTGGAAGCTGGATAAGCTACTGGTAATTGGTCTTCTGTTCGCATTGGCCCCCAGTATGGCTCTTGCGCAGCCGAAAGACAACTCACCGATCACACGCTACGGGATTGGAGATGTCTTTCGAGGCGATTTCAACCAGACCGGAGCAACAGGCGGGCTCTTTGCCGCATGGACGGATCCCTATCGTGTCAATCCGGGTAACCCTGCAGGCCTCCCCTATCTCCAGACGACAGCACTGGAAGTCGGTCTGGCCAGCCGCTACAACCTGTACGAGCGGAACGGCTCTCAACAGGCCGTCTGGTCTGGCAACCTGGATTACCTCTCCCTTGCTTTTCCGCTAAAATCCAGAATCAATGAGATCCTGGATAAACGAACCTCTCCCTGGGATTACGCTATGGGAGTCCAGGTCAGCCCGATGAGCCTGGTTGGTTATGATGTCGAGTTGACCCAGGACATCGAAGGCATCGATACCGTCCGCAGTATTTTTACCGGTGAAGGAGGGCTCAGCCTGGCCGCCTGGTCCGGCGGGGTAAAATATAAAGGGCTGTCTGTCGGTCTCCAGCTTGGCTACGTGTTCGGCAGAATTGAAAACAACTCACAACTGGATCTTATCCAGGAAGTTGCACCTTACTCTACCCGATCGTTTTCAACCATCAATCTCCGGGGATTCAAATGGCAGGCAGGTGTGATGTACAAGCACTACCTGGATCCGGAATCCGAAGAACAGGAGAAGGTCAGGGTCCGGCGATCCATGACGTTTGGCCTGTACGGCAGTTCGAATACCAATTTCAATACGTTTTCCGATCGTTTGATTGAACGAATCAACATCCCGTATACCTCCAGTTCACTACTCGCACGGGACACCCTGTTGCTGCAGGAAAACAAGAAGGGGTCCGGCCAATTGCCTGCAAAACTGGGTGTAGGCATGACCTTTGCGAAGGGCAGCCGCTACCAGATCGGCGTCAATGCCGAATTCAATTACTGGGATGCCTTCCAGCTGGAAGACAAAAGCGACCTGGGACTGGATTATCAGAATTCAATGCGTCTGAGTGCCGGTGGAGAATGGACTCCGGATGCCAATTCATTCCGCAACTACCTCCGCCGGGTTCGGTACCGGGCCGGGATCTACTACGAAACCGACCCCCGGGTCATCAACGGACAGGACTTTGCGGCATATGGCCTCCAGATCGGCTTTGGGTTCCCTGTCTTGCTCCCCCGTCAACAGATCTCATTTCTGGACCTGGCCCTGGAAGCCGGACAGCGCGGCGTGACCGAAATTCAGCAAGACACGTATTTTCGGATCCGGTTAGCTGCAACTTTGAACGACAATTCCTGGTTCTACAAACGTAAATTCGACTAATATGCAATTATACAGGTTCCTCTCCCTGGTCCTTCCTCTGATGTTTTGGACCGGACTGGCCCAGGCCCAATGCGATACGTGGGTTGGTAAACCCAATCAGGATGACCTCATCCAGGATCATGTGGTCTACAAGGGATTTCTGAAAGAAAACAAACCCGAGCAAGCCTTTGCCTACTGGCAGAAGGTGTACAAGCAGGCCCCGGCTGCCGATGGCAAGCGTATCGATCATTTCTATGATGGCCAGCAGTTGTATATCAAGAAATTCGAAGCGGCGACCACGGAAGCCGACAAGGAGGCGTTCCGAAATGCCGCCCTGGCCATTTTCGATCATGAGGCTGAGTGTACCGGATCTCCCGGACCGGCACTGGGTCGAAAGGGCTATTACATGTTCTATAACCTGGCGACACCCTACCCGGATACCTATAAAGCCCTGAAGGCTTCCCTGGATGCCTCCGGAAACGCCACTGAATATATCGTCCTTGTGCCAATGGCCTATGTCCTGGTCGATCAGTTCAAGAACAAGCGGATCACCGCAGAAGAAGCCCGTGCCGTGTTTACGAAATTGACCGAAGTGGCCGATCACAACATCGCCAACAACAAGCAATACGCTGCACAATACCAGCAGGGCAAGGATGCTATGATGCCCACCCTCGCGCAGATCGAAGGCACCCTGTTTGACTGTGCCTGGTTTAAAAAGAAACTGGAACCAAAATATCGGGCTGATCCGGACAACGGAGAGCTGATCAAGGAAATTTACCTCACCCTGGCCAACCAGGACTGTGCAGACGCAGATCCGTTGATGACCGAATTGAAAAGCAAGTATGAAGCATATGCTGCTGAAGTAAATGCCAAGGTTCTCGCGGAGTTCTATGAAAAGAACCCCGGCGCTCATGCCAAAGCCCTGTACGATGAAGGGAAATACAGCGAAGCGATCGACAAGTACAAGGAAGCCATCGAACAGGAATCCGACCCGAATAAACTGGCAGACTATTATCAGGCCCTCGGTTCCATCGAATTCAGACAATTCGATCGATATACCACTGCCCGTGAACATGCCCGCAAGGCCTTGAAATTACGGCCGGATTGGGGCCAGCCATTGATCCTCATCGGTGATATGTATGCCAAATCCTACCGCTCCTGCGGAAGTTCAGACTTTGAACAGCGTTGTGTGATCCTCGCTGCCATGGAAAAATACTATGCCGCCAAAGCACTCGATCCGTCCGTAGCCGATCAGGTCAATGAGCGGGTATCCAGATTCATGGGCTCCCGGCCCTCCCTCGAGGATGGCCATATGTTGGGTAAAAAAGAAGGCGAGTCCTATTCTATCGGCTGTTGGATCGGAGAGACCGTTACACTGCGGTTTAACAAGTAAGCTGATCTCGATCGACATAAAAAGGACCCGTGCAGGTGCACGGGTCCTTTTTTTTTAATTGAGGTGGTGATGATAGTGGCACACATCATTTTAACGTTCCATTTGTTATCCACTTCCCGACTCCTCTGTTTCATTGGAGAGACAGTACATTTGTGACCGTTAAAAAATGACCATGCGATTTTTCATATTCCTCCTGTCTGCCACCTTCCTCCTGGCGGCATGTACGCCGAAGACTGTCGAGAAAACCGTTGACACCGGCATCCCCGACAAATACAAGACAGATGAGACAGATGAGATCCCTGATGGATGTACGACATTCTCCGCATCTGCCTATCCGGAGGATGCCCTGAACGAACATGTCATCTACCGCGGATTCCTCAGAGAAAATGACCTGGAGACCGCCTGGCCGCACTGGCAACGGGCATTCGAGCTCGCCCCGGCTGCCGACGGGAAACGGTCGATCCAGTACACGGACGGCGTGAAGTTTTACAAAAACTTCTTCAACGCCTCTACCGACTCCCTGGAAAAGGTTGGGTATGTGCAAAAAATCCGGGACCTCTATCGGGATGCTCTCCGGTGCTATCCGGAGGATACCCACCTCCACGGCTTGCTGGCATTTGACCTGTACTACTCCTTCAGATCGTATTCTTCTGATGAAGAGATCTACAAGCTGTTCAAGAGCACTATTGACAAACTCGGGAAAAAGTCGCCTGCTTTCGTGCTCAATCCGTTCACGGATATCCTGATCGCACGATTCAACAGGGAGGAAATTCCCTTGAGCGAAGCACAACACTACCAGGCGCAAATTCGCGCGATCCTGGCCCACGGCCTGGCCAATAGCCAGGAAAAAGACAATTTCAGTATCGTGGAATCCTATGCACCTGCACGATTGGAGGAGTTTGAGACCATTGAAGATTTCTATCCGACCCAATATTATATTGATCGGTACTATCCGGATTACCTGGCCGATTCGACCAACTGTGAAGTGGCGAAAACCGTCTATAGCCGGTTGCGTTGGGGGAAACTCGACCCCACTGATGCCCGCCTGGTCCGCATGGGGAAATTCATCAATGACCAATGCCAGGAGGACGAACAGACCTCTACCGGACGACAGGCCTTTGATGCACTGCAGGAGGGCCGGTACCGTGAAGCCGTAAGCCTGTTTGAAAAGGCCTCGGATGAAGCAAAGGATAACGACCGAAAGGCGAAGTATCAATTACTCATCGCCAAGATCTATTATGCACATTTGAAGAGTTTCAGCAAATCCAGGCAATATGCACTGCAATCAGCCAAGCTGGACCCCAATTCAGGAGAACCCTATATCCTTATCGGCAAGTTGTATGCCTCCAGTGGGCCGATCTGTGGACCGGGCCGTGGGTGGGACAGCCAGATCGTCACCTGGCCAGCTATTGACAAGTGGCAGGTTGCCCGGAATATTGATCCTTCCGTTGCAGCGCAGGCCAATCGGCTGATCAATCAATACAGTGCCTATATGCCCAACGTAGAAGATGTCTTTCAACGCAATCTCAAGGTGGGACAGTCCTTTTATGTGGGGTGCTGGATCCAGGAATCGACGACCATTCGCGTCGCCAAATAATCCTGACGATGGCAGTCATTTAAAAAGGGAGGTCATCCATGGATGACCTCCCTTTTTATTGTCATGACCCGGGCCGATCGATCACCTTCTGAAAAACTCGATCATGCCATTGGCCAATTCGGCTCCGATCCGGCTTTGCGCCTCATTCGTAGAAGCCCCGATATGTGGTGATACAGAAATCCGGGGGTGGTTCAGCAATTCGGGTCTGGGCGTGGGCTCACCCACGAAGACATCCAGCCCTGCACCACCGATCTTGCCACGATCAAGTGCTTCAAGCAGGGCATCTTCATCGATGATGCCACCCCGTGCAGAATTCACCAGGATGGCGCCGTCTTTCATGGTAGCCAACTCCTCCTTCCCCAACAGTGGCTTACCCCCAAGGGACGGCACGTGCACACTGAGGAAATCAGCGCTCGACAGGACCTCTTCCATTGATGTTGTCCGGATCGTCACCTTGACCTCTCCGTACCCGTTAATGGCCCAGGAAAGATCTGCCGTATCCACAAACGGATCAGAAGCGACCACCTGCATACCTGCGCCGAGGGCCAGTTGCGCCAATGATTGACCGATCCGTCCAAACCCAATGATGCCCAGGGTCCTTCCTTCGATCTCACGTCCCTTGGAGTATGACTTTTTCATGTCATTAAAGGCGGTGACCCCGGAGGTCGGCATATCGCGGTTGGCCACATGCAGGAAGCGGGAAATGGAAAGCATGTGCCCCATGGTCAATTCGGCCACTGCCCGTGATGACGCCGCCGGCGTATTAAACACATGAACCCCTTTCTCACGCGCATAATCCACATCAATATTATCCATGCCGACCCCACCCCTGGCGATGGCCTTGAGGTCTGGGCACCCATCGATCAGGTCCTGGCGAACCTTGGTTGCCGAACGGACGATGATGGCATCATAGATGGGCAAAACTGCTGCAAGGTCTTCCTGTGCCACTTTATCAGTGTCCACTTGAAAGCCTGCTTCTTTCATCATGTTCAATCCTGTGGCATGAATGCCATCATTAGCGAGAATACGGATCATGTTCTGGTTTATCTTGATTCAAATAGAAGACTACTTATTCCTTATGGCCCACAAAGGAACAGGATTCACACGTAACTTTCAGGGCATCCATCGAGAGAGATGATTAATATTCCAGTACGGCATGCATGGCCGTTTCCACCTTTTCCGCAGATGGGATCATCGTTTTCTCGAGGGTCATATTCAGCGGGATGGCAGGCATATTCTCGGATCCGATGACCTGGACCGGTGCATCCAGGTCCCTGAAACAGGTGAATTGGATCCGGGACGCAAGGCTTTGTGCAAAGGTGTTATTGACCGGTTCTTCCGTGACCACCAGGATGCGATTGTGGCGTGAGGCCAGGGCATACATGGCTTGTTCGTCAAGCGGATAGAGTGTCCGCAGATCCAGGATCTCGATCTGACCGGGGAAATTCCTGGCCGCATTCAGGGACCAATGAACGCCCATGCCATAGGTGACAACCCCCAAAGAAGATCCGGATCGGATCTGTTCATCTGCCGCACTCAATACCGACCTGGACTTCCCGAATGGCAGGATATAATCTTTGTCAGGTTCAATACATCTTGCCATATCTGTTCCCTTGACTTTGGACCAGTACAATCCCTTGTGCTCCAGGATCACCACCGGATTGGGATCATGGTACGCCGCTTTCATCAGGCCTTTCAGGTCCGCTCCATTGCTGGGATAGGCGATCTTGATCCCCCGGATATTGGTCAGGATACTCTCGACACTGGACGAATGGAATGGCCCTCCACTACCATAGGCCCCGATGGGAACCCGAATGATGCAACTGACGGGCCACTTTCCATTGGTGAGGTAACAGGACCGACTCACCTCGGTGAACAGCTGGTTGAGCCCCGGCCAGATATAATCGGCAAACTGGACTTCGACGATCGGCTTCAAGCCCACAGCTGACATCCCTACGGTACTTCCGACAATAAAGGCTTCCTGGATGGGTGTATTGAATACACGGTGATCGCCAAATTTCTGAGCCAGGGTGGCTGCTTCCCGGAAAACGCCTCCCAGACGCCCCCCGACATCCTGGCCATAGAGCAGACATTCCGGATGTTCTCTCATCAGTTCCTCAATGGCAAATAATCCACAATCCACCATCACTTTTTCTTCACCCCCCTCCGGGCTGCGCACGCCTTTCTCTTCCGTGACCGGAGTCGGGGCAAAATCATGCGTAAACAGGTCTTCAGGCCTGGGGTCTTCACTGGCCAGTGCCCGTTTGTAATCGGCCTCCACCAGCTCGCGGGCTTCCTGACCGACTGCCAGCAACTGTTCTTCAGAAAATCCTTCGTGCAGGAGATGGTCTTTCAATTTGGGCCAGGGATCCCTGGACTGATGCTCTTCCAGATCATCCCGATACCACTCTTTTCGCACACCACTGGTGTGGTGGTTCAGCAGGGGTACCCGTGCATGAACCAGAAAGGGCCGGCGTTCCCGGCGCATGATCTCCAGGATCTCCTCGAATTCCCGATAACAATCTGCGAATTCGGTCCCGTCAATCGTTCGGGCTTCTATCCCGTGAAAACCCCGGGCGTATTCATAGGCATTCTGGGCCCGGGTCTCTTCGGCATTGGCCGAGATATCCCAGCCATTGTCCTGCACCAGGTAGAGGATGGGCAACTGTCGCAATGCCGCCATCTGAAAGGCCTCGGCTACTTCCCCTTCAGTTACAGACGCATCCCCGAGAGAGCAGACAGCTATCGGCCGTTCGCCAGGCGGATATGCCGACAATCCCATGGCTTCCTGGTATTGAAAGCCCAGCGCGATCCCAGTGGTCGGGATGGCCTGCATGCCGGTTGCCGAAGACTGATGCGGAATTTTGGGTTTATCGTCATCCCGTAACGAGGGGTGGCAATAATAGGTTCGACCCGCGGAGAATGGATCATCCCGCTTTGCCATCAACTGGAGCATCAACTCGTAGGGTTGCATCCCGATGGTCAATAGAAAAGAATCATCCCGATAGTAGAGGGAGAGGTAGTCCCGCGGCTGGAGTTGCAATCCCAGGGCGATCTGGACGGCCTCATGCCCTCTGGAGGTGGCGTGTACATATTTGGAGACGACCTTGAAATTCTCTTCGTACACCTCGGTCAGGGTTTTCGCTGTGGTCATCAGCTGAAAAGCACGAAGAAGTGTCTCCTGGCTCACCTGGGATTTGATAGAAGAAAGGGTCATGCCGTTCTGTTTTTAAATGCGGCTATCGCATTTCGGGTAAAGGAAGACAGGACCAATTTTCCACTGGTTGCAGCGCGGTCTTCCAGGAGTTGATCCCAGTTTTCGGTCCCTTCCCAGAAAACGCTTTTCAGAGCTGCAACGGCCTCCGGGTTGTAGCTGGCCAACTTGATCGCAAAGGATTGCACCGCTTCGTCCAATTCCGCTTGAGTGGAAAACAGTTCCTGGTACAGGCCCTGCTCACACGCCCATTCTGCACTCATCCAATCTGAAGCCCGCAAGGCCAGCTGCCGGAATGCTGCATTGCCAATTTTGCGCTCGATCACCGGACCCACTACAAACGGACCAATACCTACTGCCAGTTCGCTGAGTTTGATACTGGCATGTGCTGTCGCAAAACAATAATCAACCGCTGCCGCAATGCCCACACCTCCACCGACCGCTTTGCCCTGGACCCGACCGATGATAATCTTGGGGCAGCGACGGCATGCGAGGATCACGTTGGCAAATCCCATAAAGAATTGCTTTCCGGTGGTGAGATCCTCGATGGATGCCAATTCATCAAAACTCGCTCCGGCACAAAATGTCCGGTCTCCTCCACTTTTCAGGACGATCACGGCGATGTCCGGATCCCGGCCTGCCTGATCGATGGCATCAGCCAGGTTTTTCAATTGGTTGCCCGGCATGGCATTATGGGCCGGATGAGTGAATGTTATCGTACCGATTTTCCCTTCCCGGACTACATTTACCTCTCCTTCCTGTCTCAATTCGTCCATGTCTTGATCATTTCCACAAAGGTACGAACTGTCTGACAAGGTCCTGACGCCACGGTCCCTGTCCTTTATGCCCTGAATAAATTTTTCCCAATCCCACCATTTGTCATTATTTTTGATGACATGGGAAAACTCCTGTTCCTGCTTATTTCACTATCCCTGTCTACCCCCCTGAGGCAGCCGCAGTCCAATGGGTCAGGCCAGCCAGATCTTCCCCGGATTTTTCAATTGTCAGATTCAGAAATCTGGCTCACCGAACTCGAGGCGGACTTTTCCATGAGCCTATTGAAAGCCTGTCAAAATGACCCGCAGGTGGCCTTTCAACACTGGCGGCCCTTCACGCAACGCATCCAACAATTGACCAGGGAACACGGACTTCACCAACCGGGGCTTCAACTGTGGGTCAAGGCCTTCTGGAACAAGGATGGCTCCCTGGCACACATCGGGTACGCCACCCGAAATGAACTCCATCCAAGGCTACCCGATCAATGGCAATCCCTCTTTGAACAGCTGATCAGGGACCATCATCTGACCGGGTCCTGGGATGCCGGCTTCTACCATCTGGGCAGTATCAAAATGCATTGACATTCCCGGATTTCATCCGGAGGCCACATCTTTGTGCCATGAACCGCACGCCATCTCTGATCATCCTGGTCGCGGCCCTCTTCTTGGGAATGACGTCCTGTCAACCGGAAGGGCTGGACACCACCTGGCAAGAACGACCCTCCGGAACAGACCTTGACCTCTTCGGATTGCAATTTGATCAAAACGGGAATGGCATTGCCGTCGGAGGGAAGATCTGGCAATCCGGTACCATCGTCGCCACTTCCAATGAAGGCGCACTATGGACGGAGGTGCAAACGGATCAGAAAGCGATCCTGGACCTGTCTGCCCGTGATCAGGACCACTGGCTGGCCACCGGTGTGGATGGCCATTTGTGGGAGCGAAAAGGTACTGATGACTGGACGTTTCGTCAATTACCCGAATGGCGGGTCAACCGGGCCGTGCTCCGTCTTCCTTCCGGTGAAATCATCATCGGAGGTGGACAGAGTTTCCAGTTTGGATTCCTGTATCGCCTCCTTGCCGACAATTCGATCCGGGATTTACTGGAGACTGAAAACCTGATCAATGATCTGGCCATGTGCGACTCACTTCGCCTGGTGGCAGCTGCATATGGCGCCGTTTTCCTGTCGGAGGACGGCGGACAATCCTGGCAATACCTGGACATCACCGGCGATCATTTTATGGCGATCGACATGGTTACCGATCAGATCGGCTATATGGTCGGATATGGCGGCACCATCCTGAAAACGACGAATGCCTGGCACACCTGGTCATCTGTTCGCAAAGGTGATGCACTGACCGTATCCGATACACCCTTCCGGGCATTGGCCTTTCGGGATAGTGAGACGGGAGTCCTCGCCGGAGACGCCGGTACAGTCTGGGTGACCCGGGATGGGGGGCAGGAGTGGAAACGGATGCTGGGTATCCCTTCCAGCATAGACCTGACCGCAGTCGCCATCTATCAGAACGACATCTTTGTAGCGGGAACGGGTGGACATCTCTATCAGGCCACCTTACCCTGACCCCTTCAGGTGTAGCCGCCGTT